>JBBQQN010000013.1:0-40403 GCA_038215845.1 Flavobacteriales bacterium
GCCTTGCCTTCCTTTAATCGGGCAATACAAGTGCTGCAAATACCGCCTTGGCAGGAATACGGAGGATCCATATCGTTTTCGAGCGCGGATTCCAAAATAGATTTGGTCTGCGCCATAGTAAAGGATTGGACTTCATCATCCAGGGTTATGGTAATGTTTGTAAACCCGTCGTGTTTTTCGACCAAAAGACCTTTTTCGGCTGTTGAAAACAATTCATGGTAAATCTGTTTCCCATTGATGCCATTGTGTTTCAGGGTGGCAGAAATTTCATCGATCATTTCTTCCGGGCCGCAAAGATAAAAGGCTTCATAAAGGGTTTCCTTGTATTTGTTTTTCAGAAAAAAGTTTACCACGGAACGGTCTATTCTCCCAAATTTTGCGTTTTTTTCTTCAGTTCGGCTAAAAATAAATTCCGGAAAAAACCTTTTGGGGTACTGTTCTTTAAGTTCCTGAATTTCTTGGTAAAACATGGCTTCTTCTGCAGATCTGTTTCCGAAAACCAATAAAAAAGTGCTTTGCGGCATTTCTTCCAACACACATTTTACCAGCGAAAGCACTGGGGTAATCCCACTTCCCGCTGCAAATGCAGCGTAGTTTTTCAAGTTGGGTTCCAATGTAAACTTTCCAGTGGGACCCATTATTTGCAGGGTATCTCCCGCTTTTAGCTGATTGTTTGCAAATTCGGAAAAGGCCCCGTTTTCAACTTTTTTCACTCCTATTTTTAAAACTCCACTTTTTGGGGACGAACAGATGGAATATGCACGGCGAAGTTCTTTTCCTTTGTGTTGGTACTTAACTGTTAGATACTGTCCGGCCTTAAAAGCAAACCTATTTTTTAAATTCTCGGGTACAGTAAATACAATGGAAACGGAATTTGGGGTTTCTTTTTTTACTTCTGAAACTGTAAGCGTGTGAAATTCGCTCATAACTATTAATTTTTTTGCAAAAGTAGTGAAACTCTATTTTTTTGAGCCTCATCCAGGCGAATAAAAATAGTTAGTTGAACTATCCCGATGCATATCGGGATCTTGGAAATGAATTCAGGAAATTCTTTAAAGGAGACTGATTCCCGCTCATTTTTTCATTGAATATCCTATCAGATATTAAAAAGAAATGTATTTTTACCGCTCTTTAGTGATTCTACATACTAAAAAAGAACCTTTTAAGTTAGAATATCATATAAACTGGAAGCATTTTGAAATGAACCATACCGAAAGCTTTATACCAAAAACTGAATGTAAGGGCACATTTCCTCTTTCCGATATATTAGAACAAAATAAATAGATGAAAGGCATATATAAAATTACCCTCTTTTTCTTGGCTGTTATATTGTTGGCGGCCTGCTCACGTAAAAAAAACACCTTTTTATCCCGTAATATAAACGCCGTAACCACAGAGTACAATACGTTGTACAATGGCAATTTGGCATTTGTAAATGGAAAGGACCAATTGGCTGCGGGGTACCGCGATAATTTTTGGGAAATCCTTCCCGTGGAACGCATTGAGTTGGGAGAAGAAGACGGCGTGGAACTAAAAACCCCGGGAGCACCCAAAAATGGTGACTTTAACCGTGCCGAAGAAAAGGCTGCCAAAGCCATTCAGAGGCATTCCATGTACATAAATGGAAAAGAGTACAATCCACAAATTGATGAAGCCTATATGCTATTGGGAAAAGCGCGGTATTACGACAAGCGTTTTGTGCCAGCATTGGATGCCTTCAACTTTATCTTGGACCGCTATCCTACCAGCAATAATATTAATATAGCCAAGGTTTGGAAGGCCAAGACCAACATCCGTTTAAAAAACGATGAAATTGCTTTGGAGAATCTTCAGAAAATGTTGGATGAAGAAGAGTTGACCCAAGAAGAACTTGCAGATGCCTCCGCAATTATGGCACAAGCCTACATAAATCTGGACTCTTTGGATGCTGCCCTTCCTTATATGAAAATTGCTTCAGAAAATGTTAAGGACAAAGAACTTATAGGAAGATATACTTTTATAAAAGGGCAATTGTACAACCGTTTGGGCCAGAAAGATAGTGCTAACCTTGCTTTTGATGAGGTTATTGAGATGAACCGAAAAACGTCCCGTTCCTATTTAATCAATTCCTATTTGGAAAAAGGAAAAAATTTCGATTATGAAAATGGTGACCGCACGGCATTTTTGGAATTGCTCCAAGAACTGGAAGAAAACCGCGAAAATCGTCCCTTTTTAGACAAAATATATAATCAGTTCGGAGATTATTACCGCTTTAGCGATAGTATAGATACTTCGGTTAAATACTACAACAAGTCTATCAAAGCTTTTCGCAATGACCGAACGTTGCAGTCGGTAAATTACCAGACCCTAGCAGAAATCAATTTTAATAACGCCGAATACAAAACTGCTGGCGCCTATTACGATAGCACAATAACATTTTTGCAGGAAAAAAGCAAACAGTGGAGACGGGTTAAAAAGAAACGTGAAAATCTGGCAGATGTAATTAAATATGAAGACATAGCCGCTGAAAACGACAGTATCCTGAAAATTGCAGGAATGAGCGAGGCCGAACAGCTTGCATTTTTTACCGACTATACCACAAAACTGAAAGAAACAGCCATTAAGGATTCTTTGGAAGCAATAAAACTAGAGGAGAAAATAGCCAATAAGGAATTTTATGAAAAATCCAAAACTACCCAAATAGACAAGGGAGGAACATTTTACTTCTACAATCCATCCACGGTTGCCTATGGAAAACAGGAATTCCGGAAAATATGGGGAGACCGCAAACTGGAAGATAATTGGAGACTTTCCAGTAAAAAATCGGTTTTGGATGACATAGAGGATACTGCAGTAGAACAAGCGCCCATTGCCGAAAATGAACGTTACAAACCGGAAACCTATCTGGCAAAAATTCCAACCGATCAAAAAGTGTTGGACAGTTTATCCAAGGACAGGGATTTTGCCTATTATCAATTGGGGCTTATATATAAGGAAAAATTCAAGGAATTGGAACTAGCGGCAAATAGACTCGAAAAACTATTGACTTACAATCCAGAAGAACGTTTGGTAGTTCCCGCAAAATACCATCTTATTCAAATATATGAAACGCTTGAAAATCCCGCTCAGGCTGAAAAATATAGAAATGATATTCTAACCAATCATGCAGATACCCGTTATGCGGAAATTTTGCGAAATCCAAATTCCCAATTGCCCACTGACGAATCTAGCCCTGAATTTAAGTACAAGCAGCTCTATAAAGAATTTGAAGCTTCAAAATATGCGGAGGTAATTGAAAAAAGCGACCAATATATTACCGTTTATAATGGAAACGAAATAGTCCCAAAATTTGAATTGCTAAAGGCAACCGCCATTGGCCGTGAACAGGGTTTTGAGGCGTATAAAAAAGCCCTTAATTTTGTTTCTTTAAATTATCCCAACAGCGATGAAGGCAAACAGGCCCAAGAGATTTATAATACAGTATTGCCACTTTTGGCCGTAAAGGATTTTGCGCCGGAAGATGGAACAGATAAATGGAAGCTTGTCTATCAATTTAATAATGAAGAAACTGAAGCTGCCCAAAAATTAAAGGAACAATTGGACAAAGCCATTAAAGATTACCATTACATCAATATGGTAACTTCAACGGATTATTATAACCCCACTACCCACTTTGTAATCATTCACGGTTTTAATACCAATGATGGCGCCCGCGGTTTTGGTGAAGTTTTAAAGGAGAATAAAGAATACAAGGTAAAAAGGCCGTTCTTCGAAATATCAACCCCCAATTATAAAATCATCCAAATCCATAAAAATCTGGATGAATATTTCAACAGGGGCGAAATAGAAAAGAAACCTGAAAAACCAATGGAAAACGAATCGAAAAATCCAACGGAAAAAACTCCCGAGAAACCTATCGAAAAGAAATCCGAAAAGCCTGCCAAAAAACCGGCCGCAAAGCAAACCGACTAACAAACAAACCGAACAACAGAATAGTAACCCTTAAAACCAACTGCTATGTTTTCAGACAAAAAAGAGAAGAATACCTACTCCCCCTCAGAACCAGGCTCAGCTCAGAATAGAATAAACGAAGGAACCAAATTGAAAGGTGATGTAACCTCCACTGGATTTTTCCGAATTGATGGTACCATTGAAGGAAATGTAAAAACCCCATCAAAAGTTGTCATTGGAAAAACTGGAGCCATTAATGGGACCCTTACCTGTGAAAATGCCGATATTGAAGGAAAATTTAATGGTACCCTTAAAGTCTCTGGCACCCTTTCCCTTAAATCAACCGCCCATATAGAAGGAGATGTGGTAGTGGGCAAGTTGGCGGTAGAGCCCGGCGCCACATTAAATGCAAGCTGTTTGATGGAGGACGGCACCTCAAAAAACTCCGCGACTGCAAACGCTCCAAAAACCGAAGAATCCTCAAATCATCCTTTTGATCGACAACAGCGTATTAAGAAAGCTGCTGTGGAACCTTCGGGATCAGACAAATAACATCCAAATTTATGGCCGACAAGGGCAACAACGGATTGAAAAGATGGGCTATTCTATCTGGTATTGGCATACAGATGGGCGTCATAATCTATCTTTTTGTGATTTTGGGAAAATGGCTGGATGAAAATTATTCTGATGGCAAAGTCTTTACCATCATCTGCACGCTGGTGGGCGTTGGGGCATCCCTTTTTTTAGTGGTAAAACAGACCAATAAGCTGAATTCCTAATTGCTTATGAAAAAGCAGACCTTTCAATTTTTGGGAGTGCTTTTTGTGGCATTGGCGGTTATATTTGGCTTACATCTTTTGATTCTTCAAAGTTCGGGAAATCCTCTTTTTGGGGACAGAATTGTGCTTTCATATTTAATAAATTATGCTCTTGCTGCGCTTATATTAATTGTCATTCAATCAAAATTTAACAAAAAATCTTCACAGACAGGATTTATTTTTATGGCTGGCAGCGGATTAAAATTCCTTTTTTTCTTTCTTCTTTTTTATCCATTTTATAAGCAGGACAATGTTATGGCAAGCTCGGAATTTGCTGCTTTTTTTGTCCCGTATTCCGTTTGCCTCATACTTGAAGTTGTATATCTTTCAAAACAGCTTAATAATCAGGATTATCAGCCGATTTCCCCAGAAGAAAAAAAAGACAAAAAATAGTTTTAACTTTCTCAGAAAGAAATGTATTTTTGCACCGATTTTAAGGACACCGTATATTTGTTCAACGATGCAAAGAAAAACATTGGTTAGATTACTTTCAATTTTCATATTAGCAATAACTTTTAGCGCAGTTTCCCAAGAGGGAATGCACGCAAAGGAGCCTGCAAAGGGTGCCGAGGCCCCAAAATCCAAAAAAGAGGAGATTAAGGAATATATTAATCATCACCTTTTGGACTCCCACAGTTTCAATCTTTTTTCATCCACAGACGAAGAAACTGGCGAAGTACACCACTACGGCCTTCCTTTGCCTGTAATTATTTGGGATGAAGGTGTTCACGCTTTTATGTCTTCCGAATTTCACCACGGTGAAGAAGTTGTAGCGTCTAACGGAAAATACTATACACTACATCACGAAAAAATATACAGGACCAACGCTGAAGGCACATTAAATTTTGATGCCGAGCACGGCGATCACCCAACAAATGTGCGCCCGGTAGATTTCTCCATTACCAAAAGTGTTGTAATGATGCTTGTAGTTGGTTTATTGTTAATATGGTTGTTCCGAAGCCTTGCAAAAAGCTATGCCAAAAACGGAAGCATTCCGCGAGGAATGGGTCGTTTCTTTGAGCCAATAGTACTTTATATTCGCGATGATATTGCTATTGCAAACATCGGCGAAAACAAATACAAAAAATATATGCCTTTCCTATTAACCGTATTCTTCTTTATATGGTTTTTGAATATGTTTGGATTAACTCCACTAGGCGTTAACGTAACAGGAAACATTGCAGTTACAACAGCTTTGGCATTAATCGTTTTCTTATTAACAACTTTCACTGGAACAAAAGATTACTGGAGGCACATTTTTGACCCACTTGGCGATGGAATGCCCTGGGCTGGAAAAATATTGATTTATATAATCCTTGTTCCTATTGAAATTTTAGGATTGTTCATTAAGCCATTTGCACTGCTTATACGTTTGTATGCAAACATGACGGCGGGCCACGTGGTATTAATGAGCTTGGTTGGGTTGATATTTATTTTCAAGAGTTGGATCGGCGGACCGTTGTCTTTCGGACTTTCATTTGCCATTTCACTTATTGAATTATTAGTAGCATTGCTACAAGCATATATTTTTACCATGTTGGCAGCCCTCTATTTCGGTTTTGCAAGCGAAACACATGCAGAGCACGAAGCTCACGAAGGCGAGATCCAGCATTTATAATAACGAGTGTTTAATTTTTAATAAATATATATTATGACAATTCCAATGTTAATTCAAGAAGGCGGTACAGTTATCCCTAGTATTATTGGTGCAGGTTTAGCAGTAATCGGTGCCGGTATTGGTATCGGTATGATTGGTGGGAAAGCTATGGAAGCTATCGCACGTCAGCCAGAAGCTTACGGAAAAATTCAAACAGCTATGCTTATTGCAGCGGCGCTTATTGAAGGTATTGGTTTCGCCGCGATTTTCGCAGGGTAATCAAAAAAATTGACAAACGGCTGTAACGGTTGGTTACAGCTGTTTGTTAAAATTAAAATTGAGCATAAAGTTAAATTAAATATATATCCGCTGCGGCGGGCATTGTTATGGAAAAATTAATTAACGACTTTTCATTCGGACTTTTCTTTTGGCAGATAATCATATTTGTGTTGTTGCTTTTGTTGCTTCGCAAATTTGCATGGAAACCAATCTTGAATGCGGTTAACGATCGCGAAGAAGGAATTAAAAATGCATTGGATTCTGCTGAAAAAGCAAAACTCGAAATGCAAAACCTTCAAGCCGATAATGAAAAATTATTGCAGGAAGCACGTGCGGAGCGTGAAATGATGATGAAGGAAGCCCGCGAGATTAAAGCAAAAATGATTGCTGACGCAAAAGAAGATGCTAAAACTGAGGCCGACAAAATGGTAGCCCACGCACAAGCGGCTATTGAAAGCGAAAAGAAATCAGCTATCGCAGAATTGAAGCAACAAGTTGCAAGCCTTTCTTTGGAAATTGCCGAGAAAGTAGTAAAACACGAACTTTCCGATAAAGACAAGCAGTTGAAACTTGTAGAAGAAATGTTGGGCGACGCCAAACTAAACTAACAATCCATGAGCAGCAGAGCAGCTATCAGATACGCCAAAGCAATTTTGCAGAAAGCAAACGAAAACAACACCGAAGCTGTTTTGTTTGGCGATATGCAATCTGTTTACTATACCATTGAAGGAAGTAGGGAATTGCAAATGGTCCTTCAAAGTCCAGTAATTAAAGCCAATGACAAAAAACAGGCTTTGCTAAAAATTTTTAGCGGACAGTCAGAAATTACACATTCCCTTATCAATATTTTGGTGGCTAATAAGCGTACCCCAATGTTAGGGAAAGTAGCAAAAAGCTTCCTCGATCTGTACAATGTACAAGAAGGAATTAAAGTAGCAACCGTAACTACCGCCGTTCCCCTTTCAGATGAATTGGAAAGTAAGGTAATGGCTAAGGTAAAAGAATTGACTGCAAGTGAAAAAGTAACACTTCGCAGTGAAATAGATCCTGATATAATTGGAGGTTTCATCCTTCGAGTGGGCGATATTCAATATAACGCAAGCATTGCAAATCAATTAGGAAATTTAAAAAGAGAATTCAGTAAATCAATATAATAAGGAAACTAGATTTGGTCTCAAACCAAAAATCTAGCATCTAATATCTTAAATATGGCAGAAGTAAAACCAGCTGAAGTATCAGCAATATTAAAGCAACAACTTACAGGCTTTGAAGCAAATGCTTCCCTGGATGAAGTAGGAACTGTTTTAACCGTAGGTGACGGTATTGTTCGTGCATACGGACTTTCAAATGCCCAATACGGCGAATTGGTAGCCTTCGATAGTGGTCTTGAAGGTATTGTATTGAACCTTGAAGAAGACAACGTAGGGATTGTACTTTTAGGCCCTTCAAAAGGTGTAAAGGAAGGTTCAACTGTTAAGCGTACCCAGCGTATTGCTTCACTTAAAGTAGGTGAAGGAATTGTTGGCCGTGTGGTAAACACTTTGGGTCAGCCTATAGATGGGAAAGGACCAATCACTGGTGAAACTTACGAAATGCCTTTGGAGCGTAAAGCCCCGGGGGTAATTTATCGCCAACCGGTAACCGAGCCACTTCAAACGGGTATTAAATCTATTGATGCAATGATTCCTGTAGGCCGTGGCCAGCGTGAACTTGTAATTGGTGACCGTCAAACTGGTAAATCTACCGTTTGTTTGGATACCATTTTGAACCAAAAAGAATTTTATGACGCAGGAAATCCTGTATACTGTATATATGTTGCCATCGGCCAAAAGGCTTCAACGGTTGCAAACATTGCTAATGTATTGGAAGAAAAAGGCGCAATGGCCTACACAACTATTGTTGCCGCAAACGCATCAGACCCTGCGCCTATGCAGGTTTATGCTCCGTTCGCAGGTGCTGCAATCGGTGAGTACTTCCGCGATACTGGTCGTCCAGCGTTAATCGTTTTTGATGATCTTTCTAAACAAGCTGTAGCATATCGTGAAATTTCACTTTTACTTCGTCGTCCACCGGGACGTGAGGCATATCCTGGAGACGTTTTCTTCCTTCACTCAAGATTGTTGGAACGTTCTGCTAAGATAATTGCAGATGATAAAATTGCTAAGGAAATGAACGATCTTCCAGAATCTTTGAAAGGTTTAGTAAAAGGTGGAGGTTCATTGACTGCCCTTCCTATTATTGAAACACAAGCGGGTGACGTTTCTGCATATATACCAACAAACGTAATTTCCATTACCGATGGGCAGATTTTCTTGGATGGAGATTTGTTCAACGCTGGTGTTCGTCCAGCTATTAACGTAGGGATTTCGGTATCTCGTGTGGGTGGTAACGCGCAGATTAAATCAATGAAAAAAGTAGCAGGTACCTTGAAACTGGATCAAGCAGCTTTCCGTGAATTGGAAGCGTTTGCAAAATTCGGTTCAGATTTGGATGCGGCAACCTTGAATGTAATTGAAAAAGGAAGACGTAATGTAGAAATATTAAAGCAAGCTGAAAACGATCCGTACACGGTTGAAGATCAAATTGCGGTTATTTATGCAGGTTCTAAAAACTTGATGCGTAACGTTCCAGTTAATAAGATTAAGGAATTTGAAAGAGATTACCTTGAAATGTTGAACGTGAAGCACAGAGATACGCTTAATGATTTGAAAGCAGGGAAACTTACTGATGATGCAATTGATGTATTGACTTCAGTTGCCAACGATCTTTCAGCGAAATATAAAAAGTAGTTAGATTTAAGTACTGAGTATTGAGATGTATTTTCTCAATACTCAATACTAATTTCTCAATTCTAAATCAGTATGGCTAACTTAAAGGAAATTAGAAACAGAATATCATCGGTTGGTTCAACGATGCAGATTACCAGTGCCATGAAAATGGTATCTGCTGCCAAGTTGAAAAAAGCGCAGGATGCCATTACCGCAATGCGTCCATATTCTGAAAAACTTACCGAACTTTTACAAAACCTAAGCGCAACGCTTGATGACGATACCGGAAGCAAGTATTCAGACCAGCGCGAAGTGAACAAGGTTTTGGTGGTTGCCATTACCAGTAACCGTGGTTTGGCAGGAGCTTTTAATAGCAATATCATTAAAGAAGCTCGTAATTTGGCGAATAATACTTTCGTAGGAAAGGAAGTAGATTTTATGACTCTTGGAAAAAAGGGAAATGATATTCTGAAAAAAACAGGAAATATTATTGAAAATAACAATGGTATTTTTGATGATCTTTCGTTTGACAATTCTTCAGAAATTGCCGAAAAATTAATGCTTCTTTTTTCCGAAGGTAAGTATGACAAAATAATAGTAGTTTACAACAATTTTAAAAATGCAGCTACTCAAATTGTAATGACTGAACAGTTTTTGCCAATTATGCCTCCAAAACTAATTGAAGGACAAGAAGCAAAGACATCTGAAACATTCTACATTTTTGAACCTTCCAAAGAAGAAATTATTGAAGCATTAATTCCCAAGAGTTTAAAAACCCAATTGTTCAAAGCCCTTCGCGATAGCGTTGCCAGTGAGCACGGCGCACGTATGACCGCCATGCACAAAGCAACGGACAATGCTACCGAACTTCGCGATGCACTAAAACTTCAATATAACAAAGCACGACAAGCTTCCATTACCAATGAAATCCTTGAGATTGTTGGGGGTGCGGAGGCATTAGCCGGGTAATATTTTCGAAATATAAATTAAGAGCCTTTCATTTTTTGAAAGGCTTTTTTTATGGGTAAATATTTAATTATCTTCATTGAAAATTTACCCAATGAAAAATGCTTTCTATTTTATTACATTCCTTTTTTGCTTAACGGGCTTAGCCCAAAACCAGAAAGGAGAAATGTTACTTTCATTGGCAGCTTCTCCATACCCTACCACAACGAATAACGAAGATGATTTTGGAGGCCTTGGGTTGGCTAGTTTCGAGTTTTTCGTATCAAATAAAGTATCGCTTTCCGGAAGTTTTTTCACATCAAATAATACCTTGCTAAAGGACAATAGCGGCGTAACCATTCATTCCTATGGATTTATACCGTCCCTTCAGTATTATTTATGGAACAGGGAAAAATGGAACGTTTTTGCCCAAGCCGGTTATGGTTATGGTTTTGAGGACCAAACCCAGGGATATATTCAAAATAGCGCTTTGACGGTCTTTAGTATCGGTGCCGGAGCGCATTATAAAATTGGAGAAAAATTCTACCTAAAATTGCTATTGCCATATTTCAGTGCCAGAAATATAACCTTAAATGTAGATGCTGCTAGTGGAGTTGCCGTATTTTTGGGTCTCGCCTTTAAATTGTAAATTTATTATATGATGAAAAACATAAAAACTACAGCTGCAATCGTAATCCTAACCTTTCTACTTTTCAGTTTTTCAAACTGTGGTGGAGCACAGAACAGTGAAACAAAAATGGCTTTAGTTCAAAACCCTCCGTTTAAAATTGCTGAAGCGTACACCCAAAATTGGGTAGCTGGAGTAAAAGAGGGTGGCTCAGGAACCAATGTGCATCTTCTTTTTAGTAATATGGATACGGGCGTGACGATTCAAAATATTTATTTCAGAAACCAGATTTTGGATGCAAAAAACAATAAAAATGAACCAAATAAATATGTAGGCTATCTTAAAAACAAGATGCAAAGTGATGTTGTTATGGACGCTGATCCCATGAAAGAAGCAAAGAACACCCCTTCCAAACCTTTCCCTTTTCAGTTAAGCGAAAATGAAGCGGTGATAGAATATTTGGAAAATGGAAAGAAGAATTACTACAAAATTTCCAATCTTCTCCAAAAGGAAATGATAACCTACCCAGGAGCAAATCCACATGAGTGAGAATTTCCTGCAAAGGTTTCAGGAACCGTGTAGGTCTAAAATCCTTATAATTTATGAAAACGATCAATCTCGAAAATAAATTCTCAACCTTCAAAAAGCATTGGCACCCGCACCAAATTGCGGTAGTGGACAATATGCAGGTGCTGTTGGCAAAGCTGAAAGATGAATTTGTCTGGCACAAACACGAAGATGAGGACGAACTGTTTTTTGTTCAAAAAGGAACTTTGGAGATGCATTTCCGCGATAAGATTGAAATAGTAAACGAAGGCGAAATAATTGTAGTTCCAAAAGGCGTGGAGCACTGTCCAAAAACCCAAAACGGCAAGGAGGTACACGTGCTTCTTTTTGAAAAGCTTTCCACAAAACATACTGGAAATGTAACGTCGGAAAAAACCGTAACAGAATATCCAAAAATCTGAAAAATGAAAATCCTTCACCTCGATACCAATCATCCTTTGTTAATGGAAATGCTGGAGGAAGCCGGATTTACAAATGAAGAAAATTATAATGCCTCAAAATCTGAAGTGGAGGAAATTATTTCTGGTTACAACGGAATCATTATTAGAAGCAGATTCAATATTGACAAACAATTTCTGGATGCCGCAAAAAATTTAAAATTTATAGCCCGTGTGGGCGCAGGGCTGGAAAGCATCGACACAGATTATGCCGAGCAACTTGGCATTAAAACAATAGCTGCCCCAGAAGGCAATAGGAACGCCGTAGGCGAACATGCATTGGGAATGTTGCTGTCCTTATTCAATAACCTTAATAAAGCCGATAAAGAGGTTAAAAATGGCCTTTGGAACCGCGAAGCAAACCGCGGGACCGAACTCGATGGGAAAACCGTGGGCATTATTGGGTACGGAAATATGGGCAAAGCTTTTGCCAAAAAACTGAAAGGATTTGACTGCACCGTATTTTGCCATGATATTCTGCCCGATATGGGCAATAAAAACGCCACGCAGGTTTCATTGAAAACCCTTCAGGAAATGGCAGATGTGGTAAGTCTGCACACACCTTGGACACCCTTGACAGATAAAATGGTGGATTCTGAATTTATCAATCAATTCAAAAAACCTTTTTGGCTCATCAACACCGCCCGTGGAAAAAGTGTGGTTACCACAGATTTGGTTTCGGGTTTAAAAAATGGGAAAATTCTGGGCGCTGGTCTCGACGTTTTGGAATTTGAAAAATTATCATTTGAAACACTTTTTGATAGTGATAGCCTGCCCAATTCCCTAAAGGAACTATTTCAAATGGATAATGTAATCCTAAGCCCGCACATAGCAGGTTGGACAACTGAAAGCAAAGAAAAACTGGCTAAGGTTATAGCCGAAAAAATAATCGTTAATTTCACATAAAATGAAAAAAAGAGTAACAGGAATAGGCGGAATTTTCTTTAAAACGAAACAACCCGATACTGTAAAAAATTGGTACAACAAGCATTTGGGGCTTAATACAGATGACTACGGTTGTACCTTTTGGTGGAAAGATGAAAACGGCAACAAATGCTCTACCCAATGGAGTCCGTTTAAGGAGGATACCGAGTACTTTTCACCCAGTAAAAAGGAATTTATGGTCAATTATCGGGTAGAAAATTTGGTTGAACTTCTTAAAGTCCTAAAGGAAGAAGGGGTTACTATTGTTGGAAAAATGGAAGAACACGACTATGGTAAATTCGGATGGATACTTGATCCCGAAGGAAATAAAATTGAACTTTGGGAACCTGTGGACAGTGCCTTTCTGTAATTTTTTTATAAATTTAATTACTTTTTAAACCAACTAACACCACCAAAATAATGGAAGAACAAGACAATTTAGGCTACGATAGCACAAAAAGGCGTGTTGACGAGGCCACAGAAAATTTTGAACAACAGGCAAAACAAAGTGCCAACGAATTTAGGGAAGGTTGGAACCAAGCCACCCACAACCAAGAAAACAAAAAAATGCTTGCTGGAATTTTAGCTATTGTAATTGGTTCCTTGGGAATCCATAAATTTATCTTAGGCTACACTCAAGAAGGGATTATTCAAATAGTAATTACCATTGTTACCTGCGGAATAGGTGGAATTGTACCCCTTATTGAAGGAATAATCTACCTCACAAAAACCGATGAGGAATTCTACCAAACCTATCAGGTAGGAAAAAGAGGGTGGTTTTAAAATGGAGTGCGTCTTTTTCCAGAGGTTAGAATAAAGTGGTTTCTTTTTTAATTAATCATTAAAGTATCTTATTATGAGCAAGTACGGAGCAATACCCACAATGGTTTATAAAGATGCCAATAAAGCTCTCGAATTTTTGACCCAGGCCTTGGGCTTTAAGGAAAATGCTGTTTATAGGGATGATAAAAATGTAGTGCAGCACGCCGAACTAAATTTGGGAAAGGCAATGATTATGATTGGCACCTACCATCCCGAAACGCACTTTGGAAAAATGATTGGCACCCCTAATGAAACAAATGGACTAAATACCCAAAGCGCTTTTATTATTATTGAAGAAGTAGACAAACATTACGAAAATGCAAAGGCAAATGGCGCAAAAATAGTGATGGACATTAAAGATGTAGATTATGGTGGCCGCGGCTATAGCTGCAAAGATACCGAAGGGTATATTTGGAGTTTCGGGAGTTATAATCCGTTTGAAAAAAATAGATAAAAAGAAATATAATGGTTTTTGACACTGCCTTTCTCGCCGGGATTGCCCTTTTATTGCTTCGTATAATTATTGCCATTGTTTTCTTTTCAAGTGGGAAAAGCCATGTGCAAGATCCTGTTAAAAGAGGTGAAAGTATTGGGATGTCGCCCACGGCTACCACTATTTTGGGCATTGCGGAAATAGTTGGGGCAATTTCAATTGCATTCGGAATTTTTACTCAAATAGGCGCTTTACTCCTTATGTTTACTATGTTTGGTGCTTTGTATAAAAAAATATTCGTTTGGAATACAAAATTTTATGAAGAGAAGGGATACGGCTGGCATTACGATCTATTATTATTATTGGGACTATTCGTAATATTTGCCACTCATGGAGGATATTTAATCCTTTTTTAAAACTGAAACAATGGAAGGGACATCCTTTTTTTCGAAAAAGTAAATTGTTTTCACTAAATATTTCAAAAACCAACTTTTCTGGATTATCAGTTTTTCTGCCAGAAAGCCAATAATTATATCACGGTTCTTCAGTTCTTCCTCTTTATTGGGCGAAATATGGTATTGATTGGCAAAAAGCCATGCCCCATCACGAGCCACGTTAATACTGAAACTTACCAGCTTATCCTCCCGTCCCTTTCCAAATCTGTCCAAGAGGCCAAACAGAGGTGAAACTGAGATTATCTTTGCCTCAACATCGGCAATCATAGAGCCCAGAATTTCATTTATTTTATTGAAATCGTTTTCAAAATCCATCAATTCCCCATCATTTCCAACGGTTTCTGCCACGGCTATTCCCAAGTCCAGATTTATATGGGCATTTATTCCTAAAAGCAGGTGCTGCATAATGAGCAGTTGCCCTTTTTTGGCCGCGTCAAATGCATTTTTCCAACTTTTGGTAAAAGGCTTGTGTGAGTTGTAACTTTGGTATGCATCAATATATCTGTTGGCAAAAAGAACATCCAGCTTTTCCATCCGCTGGTTGTTTTCAAATTCAGTATTCAGTATCCCTTCTTTAATTCTTACTGTAACTTTTCGATATAAAATAGGGAAATACGCCATGCAGGAATTATTCGTGCATTCGTCCTCAATTATTTGTTCAAGCTGAAAAATTACTTCCTCTATAGTAGTAGCTCGCATATACATTTGGTTAGTAATTACGAAGTTAGCCTATTTTGGGAATATTTGAAGAAATTAAAAAGAAGGTAAACAAAGGCTATTTGTCTTCGCCGTTTTTATCTGAATATTTTTTTTCGAGTTCCGCCTGGAATTCTTCCATAACAGGTTTTACGGTACTTTCGGGCAAATCTGCAATACGGATGTACATCAACCCATCGACTGCATTGTTAAAAAGTGGATCTACATTGAAGGCCACTACCTTTGCATTCTGCTTTATATATTTTTTAATAAGAACAGGTAAACGAAGACTACCAGGCTCTACTTCGTCTATTATTTTGTCGAATTTGTTGAGGTCTGCTTCACTTTCATCAAAAATGAAATCCTTGTCGGCATCCTTCAGTTTTACTTTGTATTCTTTCTTCGGATTGATGTATTGTGCTACATATGGATCGTAATAATTCGATTTCATAAACTCGATCATCAAACTTTTAGAAAATTCCGAAAACTTGTTACTGATGCTCACTCCCCCAATCAAATAACGGTGTTCGGGATAGCGCAGTGTAGTATGAACAATTCCTTTCCACAGCAGAAACAAAGGCATTGGCCGAAGCTGATATTCCTTTATAATGAACGCCCGTCCCATTTCAATGGACTTGCTCATCATTTCATAAAGTTCCGGTTCAAAGCGGAAAAGATCCTGTAAATAAAAACCATCAATTCCAAAGCGAGGAAAAATTTCGGAACCAAGGCCCATTCGGTAAGCTCCTGCCAGTTTTTTGGCTTCATTGTCCCAAAGAAACATATGGTGGTAGTAGCTGTCGAATTTGTCAAGATCTGTACTATTGTTAGTTCCTTCGCCCACCTCCCGGAAAGTAATTTCGCGTAAGCGGCCTATTTCCTGTAATATGTAGGGAATTGAACTGGCCTGCGCCAAAAAGACTTCATAGTTTTTGCTGATAAGCAATCGCTTATCATTTTCACGAAGTTTTTCGATCTCAGTCTCCATTGCTTTTAAAGGGATCGGGCCCGCAATTTTTTTTGGGGGCTTAGGGAATTTTAAAGTTTTTGGAATATTGTCCAACAATTTTTTCTTTTGAAATGCATTTGAAAGCATATAGGTTTTTTTCCGAAGAAATTCTGTGAAAATTGCCAAGCTTTCCTGTTCTGCTTGGTCTTCAACAGAAATTGGGTTTCCGATCCGCACTTTTATCAATCGTTCTTTTTGGGTTAAAAGCTCCGAAGGCAATTTCGCGGTACGCAAGGTATCGCTCATCTTCGCCAAACGATAAAAAAGTTTGCTATTTTTTGCGTGGAAATAGATTGGCACCACGGGCACTTCGGCTTTTTTTACCAATTTCATAGCCGCTTCTTCCCATGGTTTATCAACCAATAATTTGTCGTCCCGATATGTTGAAACTTCGCCTGCGGGAAAGATTCCCAATGGATGTCCTTCCTGTAAATGTTTCAATGCAGATTTAAAACCGGTTATGCTGGATTTTACATCTTTCCTGTCCTCAAAAGGATTTACAGGCATTACGTAAGGTTTCAGCGGTTCTATTCTGTGTAAAAGAAAATTGGCAACAATCTTAAAATCCGGACGGTGCTCCAATAATAATTTGAGCAATAAAATGCCGTCAATGCCACCCAATGGATGATTTGAAATTGTAATAAACGCGCCTGTTTTTGGGATTCGTTTAAGGTCTTCTTCGGGAATTTCAAACTTTATTTCAAATTCCTCAATAAGTGCGTTTATGAAAACCAAATCCTTTAAGTGCTTATTTCTATCGTAAATTTTATTGAGAGTGGTAATATTTAAGATTTTCATCAAGGACCAGCCCATAAAAGTGCCCAGAAAACCGAATTTGTCTACGTTAATAGCTTTTGCAACTTCTTTTGCGTTGACTAATCCCATGAAATATTAAGGTTGTTTTGTTTGCAACAAATATAACGAAACCAATCGATACTATTCTTTAATGACCAATTGGACTGTTTCCTTGCTTTCCTGTTTCAAAAGTACATTTTTATTTTCGGCAAGTGTCTTTACCTCAGCAGGGTTAAAATGGCGGATGG
The DNA here is from genome assembly GCA_038215845.1 of Flavobacteriales bacterium. Taxonomy (GTDB): domain Bacteria; phylum Bacteroidota; class Bacteroidia; order Flavobacteriales; family Flavobacteriaceae; genus Aequorivita. The sequence continues at coordinate 17,352 of JBBQQN010000013.1, forward strand.
TGTAGAGGGTAACGTTCTCGTTCCATTTAACGCTGAACTTTTCGCGAAGTTTTGCCAGCAAAGGCTCCAGATTGTTGAATTTGTTGTCTACACAAACCGAAAAACTGATGGCGGAATTTTGAATAAGCTCCACTTTCATTTTGTATTCGTGCAGCCATTTAAACACATCGCCAATGTTGTCCTCCATCATAAATGAAAAATCGAGAGAGGAAAGTGAAATCAAAACCTGACCCTTTTTCAAAATGAAACTTGAAATCATTGGATCCAACAAAACCCCTTTGCCTACACAGGTTCCGGGAGCAGTTGGGTTTAAAAAGGATTTTACGAATAATGGAATTTCCTTGCGCTGCATTGGCTGCAGGGTTTTCGGGTGAATTACGGAGGCGCCGTAAAAAGCAAGTTCAATAGCTTCGCGGTAGGAAATGTGATTGAACAACCTTGTTTCAGTAAAATAGCGCGGGTCTGCATTCAACACTCCGGGAACGTCCTTCCAAATGGTTACGCTTTCGGCGTTTAGGCAATAGGCGAAGATGGCAGCTGTGTAATCACTTCCCTCCCTGCCAAGGGTTGTGGTAAAGTTGTTGGTATGTTCGGCACCCAAAAATCCTTGGGTTATTGTAATGCCTTTTGGGGATACCTGCTCAACAATTCGCTGTTGGGTCCTTTCCCAATCTACGTTGGCATCACGGTAATTGGCATCCGTTTTAATGCACTGGCGTACGTCCAGCCAAGTATTTTTTATTCCATTTTCTGAAAAATACGCAGAAACAATGCTTGAGGAAATAATTTCGCCATATGAGACCACTTGGTCGTAAACAAAGGGGTGGTTTTTCGATTTATTGGTTTCCAGAAACCGCCTAAGGTTCTTAAAATTTTTATCCAATTCAGAAAAAATAGGATGGGACGAAGCAGCAAACAATTCGTTTAAAATATTTAAATGAAAATCGTACACAGAAGTAAGGGAATTCTTGAAATCTTTTCCTTCCGAAAAATAATCGTTTACAACCTCTTCCAGTGCATTGGTCATCTTTCCCATAGCGGAGACCACCACGACCAAATCCTCTTCGCCAGTTTGATTGATTACTGAAACTACATTTTTTACACTTTCTGCATCTTTGGTAGATGCCCCACCGAATTTGAAAATCTTCATATTAATTGCCTGCAAGGATCGTTTTAATGTTACTTAATTAATATTTAAGGCACTTATGAATTAATATAATTTTTCAATCCTTTTTCATCCATATGCACCACGCGCCAAGTTTTTAAAACATTGGCACCACTGCGTTCATAAAAACGGATGGCACCTGTATTCCAATCCAGCACATCCCAAGCCACGCGTTTTAAGCCACGGTCATAGGCAAACTTCATTACTTGTTTATAAAGTGCTTCGCCAATGCCTTTTCCGCGTTTTTCTTCTTTTACTATTAAGTCTTCAAGATGAAGCGTACGCCCCTTCCAAGTAGAAAAACGGTAATACACCAAGGCCGCTCCTACAATATCAGGTTGGGTGCTGAGCGCAGTCGAAGCATCAGCAACAAAGCATATAAACAATGGATTTTCGCCAAATCCTTCCCGCTCCAAATCTTCCACGGTCACTTCTACGGCGTGAGGTTCCTTTTCAAAAATGGCCAGTTCTTTTATGAGTTCCAAAACCTGTGGCATATCGGTTTTTATAGCTTCCCGTACTTTCATCTTTCTGAAATTTAATTAGCGTTACAAATATCGGTTCAATTTCTTAAAAATCCCGATATTTGCGTGAAATTCAGGACACCTTCAACATAATGGCAAAAATAAATCAATCCCTCGGCGAGTTTATAATTGAAAATCAAAGCGAGTTTAAATACTCTTCCGGCGAGTTGTCGCGGCTTATCAATTCCATCCGTTTGGCGGCAAAAGTGGTAAACCACAAAGTGAACAAAGCCGGACTTGTAGATATTCTGGGTGCTGCGGGAGATATGAATGTTCAAGGTGAAGATCAGCAAAAACTCGATGTTTTTGCAAATGAAGTTTTCATAAACACCCTTACCAACCGCGAGATAGTTTGCGGAATTGCCAGCGAAGAGGAAGACGATTTCATAACCATTAAAGGCCGAAACGAAAAAAACGACAACAAATATGTAGTATTGATAGATCCCTTGGATGGTTCTTCAAATATTGATGTAAATGTTTCGGTGGGAACTATTTTTTCAATTTACCGTCGAGTTACCCCTTCCGGAACTCCAGTAACTATTGAAGATTTTCTACAACCGGGTATTAATCAGGTTGCGGCCGGATATATTGTTTATGGCACTTCAACAATGATTGTTTACACCACAGGCTTCGGTGTGAATGGTTTTACCTTGAACCCTGCAATTGGAACGTATTATCTTTCACATCCAAACATGCGTTTTCCCGAAACCGGAAATATCTATTCGGTTAATGAAGGTAATTACGTTCACTTTCCTCAGGGCGTAAAGGATTATATAAAATACTGTCAAAAAGAAGAAGAAGATCGTCCCTACACTTCGAGATACATAGGTTCGTTGGTTTCAGATTTCCACCGAAATATGATAAAGGGAGGAATCTACATTTACCCAAACACATCAAAAAATCCCGATGGAAAACTTCGCCTTTTATACGAATGCAACCCTATGGCAATGATTGCGGAACAAGCCGGAGGAAAGGCCAGTAACGGCTTTGAAAGTATTTTGAATATTCAGCCCACAAGCTTGCATCAACGCGTTCCCTTTTTCTGCGGAAGTACCAAAATGGTGGAAAAGGCCGAAGAATTTATGCGAAACGCCAAATAAAAAAACCCGAAGCTTTCACCCCGGGTTTCTAATTTCTTCCAAAAAAAATTAATCTTTTCTATTAAGCAAATAACGATAATCTTCAAGGCTTAGTCCACCGCTGTATATTTTGATAGATCTTTTTATCAAATCTTGTGCAATTTCAGCACTATAGCCAAGGCCGATAGCGTATTTTTCAATCAAAAAACGCTCGTGGTCGTCAATTTCGTGATCGGCAAAAATCATTTCGAAAAGATCGTGGATTCGTTCCAAACGTCTTTCGGAATCATTCGGTGGATTGATTGGGTATTTCCCCGGATTTTTCAAAATCTCGGTATATTCAGCCTCTTCAATATCAAGTTTTCTGGCAAAACGCTTCAGCATTTTTTCCTCTTCAGCATTAATGGCCCCATCAACCGAAGCAATATTTGCAATGGAAGCAAAGTGGCCTACATTTCGGGAATGCTCCCCACTTTCGAATAAATCTGTAAATGACATAATTTGGTTTTTATGCTGCAAATATAAAATTTGTAATCCATTTTACCATTCTTATTCCTGCTGAAAAGCATCACAACCTAAACTTTTCTTAATTGCCAATAAATTATTTATCAAAAGTGTAATTTTATTGTGCTATTGAAAAGAAATCTATGACCCAACCCCTTCTTGTTTTTAACGATAAAGGTATTTACTGTGAAAAAGCCAACGTTTATATTGATGCTTGGCGACCTGTGGATAAATGCATCGTTACCCACGGCCACGCCGATCACAGCCGTTGGGGCCACAAACAATATATTACGCACACCAATAATGTCCTGATAATTAAACACCGTTTGGGGGATATTTCTGTCACTGGAAAGGCGTGGAATGAAACATTTACAATAAATGGTGTGAAATTTTCACTGCATCCCGCCGGCCATATTATTGCTTCGTCGCAGGTGCGTGTTGAGTATAAAGGTGAAGTTTGGGTTTTTACGGGCGATTTCAAAACCGAAGATGACGGCTTGGCCGAAGTTTACGAACCCGTAAAATGTCACACCTTTATTACAGAATGTACCTTCGGTTTGCCTGCTTTTAAATGGGAGCCACAAGCGGAGGTTTTTAATGATATAAACGAATGGTGGGCAACCAATAAAAGTGAGGGCAGAACTTCGATTCTCTTTGGCTACAGCTTGGGAAAAGCACAGCGTTTGTTGAAACATTTGGATACTTCCATCGGAAAAATTTACACCCACGGTGCCGTTGAAAATATGACCGAAGTGGTTCGCCCTTTTTACGACTTGCCCGAAACTACTTTAATAACGCGCGATACTTCAAAAGAAGAAATAAAAGGGAACATAATTGTAGCACCACCCAGCGCCCACGGTAGCACTTGGATTCGAAGGTTTGTTCCCTATGTAACGGCTTCCGCCAGCGGTTGGATGACGTTTCGTGGCGCAAGAAGAAGACGAGCAATTGATCGCGGATTTGTATTGAGTGATCACGCCGATTGGGAAGGTTTGCTTTCTGCGATTGATGCTGCGGGTTGCGAAAAGGTAATCGCTACCCACGGCTATACTGATATTTTTGCAAAATATTTAAGGGAAGAATTGGGTTACGACGCTCGAACAGAAAAAACCCAATACGAAGAAGAAAGTTCTGAAACCGAAAAGAAAATTGAAAACGAAGATTAAGCCGTGAAAGATTTCGCCCAACTCATAAAAAAGCTTGACAGCACAAACAAAACCAATGAAAAGGTAGCGGCACTTACCGCATATTTTCAAAATGCAAATGATGCCGATAAACTTTGGACAATTGCGATACTCTCACATCGACGGCCGAAACGTCCCGTAAATACGACTTTACTTCGACTTTGGGCAACGGAAATTAGCGGTATTCCACTTTGGCTTTTTGAGGAAAGCTATCATATTGTGGGTGATTTAGCTGAAACGATTGCATTGATTTTACCGACTTCCGAGGAGCATTCCGAGAAATCACTTTCGCAATTTGTTTCAGAAATTATTGAACTGCGAACCCTTCCCGAAGAAGAAAAGAAGAAATATCTGCACGACAATTGGTTGGCGTTGAATTATTTTGAACGTTTCGTTTTTAATAAAATTCTAACGGGAAGTTTTCGAATCGGCGTAAGTCAGAAACTAATGACGCGAGCCCTTTCCAAAGCCACGGGAATCGATGAAGATATTCTCGCTTATAAATTAATGGGCGATTGGACGCCAGAAAAAACCACTTATAGAAAGCTAATCCTCGAGCAAAATGAGGAAGATTACCTCAGCAAACCCTATCCTTTTTATTTGGCCTATGCGGTTGAGGATAAGTTTCAAGAGGATTTAGGATCCATTTCAGATTGGAGTTTTGAGCACAAATGGGATGGCATACGAAGCCAAGTAATCATCAGAAATGATGAGGTTTTTGTGTGGTCTCGCGGAGAAGAATTGGTCACAGATAAATATCCCGAGTTTCAAGAATTTTTGAAAGCTGTCCCAAATGGAACGGTTATCGATGGTGAAATTTTACCCTTCGGGGAAGGGGAGATCGGAAATTTCAATGCACTTCAAACCCGCATTGGGCGAAAAAACATTTCAAAAGCCCTTTTGAAAAAAACACCCGTAATTTTGAATGCTTATGATTTGCTGGAATGGCAGGGCGAGGATATTCGCCAAAAGCCTTTTTCAGAAAGAAGGAAAATTTTGGACGAGCTGATTGGCAAATGCAATAGCATTGAAATTGGTTTATATTTAAGTGAAACAATGAATTTTAAAACTTGGGAAGAAGCTGCCACGGAAAGAGATCTTTCACGAGAAAAACGTAGTGAAGGTTTGATGCTAAAACGAAAGGATTCGCCGTATTTAGTGGGAAGAAAAAAGGGCGATTGGTGGAAATGGAAAATCGATCCATTCACCATTGATGCAGTTTTAACCTATGCAATGCGCGGCCACGGAAGGCGTGCCAATCTTTACACAGACTATACTTTTGCACTGTGGGACGAAGGCGAGTTGGTCACTTTTGCGAAAGCGTATTCGGGTCTTACGGATGCAGAATTTCGGCAAGTAGATGCGTGGATAAAACGAAATACATTGGAACGCTTCGGCCCAGTTAGAAGTGTAACGCCAGAACACGTTTTTGAAATTGCTTTTGAAGGAATCGCTGAAAGTAGTCGCCACAAAAGTGGAATTGCAACCCGTTTTCCGCGAATACTTCGTTGGCGAAAAGACAAACCTATAGATGAAGCGAATACGCTTTCTGACCTAAAAGCGCTAATCCCAAAATGAAACAAGCCGAACTTATTTCAATTGCGGAGAATTGGTTTCATTCAAAAGATTGGAAATCATTTCCATTTCAACAAAAAACGTGGAAAGCCTTTCTCGATGGCAAACACGGCTTGCTAAACGCGCCAACAGGAAGCGGGAAAACGTATGCGCTATGGTTTCCAATTGTGTTGCAATATTTAAAGGAAAATCCTAATTACAAAACCAAACATACCAAAGGCATTAAAGCCATTTGGATTACGCCTTTACGTGCGCTTTCTGTAGAAATTCAGCAAGCAGCACAACGTGTTGCGGATGATTTGGGAACGGGATTGACAGTAGGAATTCGTACCGGCGACACTTCACAAAGTGATCGCGCAAAACAAAAAAGGGAAATGCCCGATTTACTGATCACAACGCCCGAAAGTTTGATGCTTTTACTAGCGTCAAAAGGGTATGATAAAACGTTCAAAACCTTGACTGCTATTGTTGTGGACGAATGGCACGAACTTTTGGGAAGCAAACGAGGCGTTCAAATGGAATTGGCACTTTCACGATTAAAAACCGTTTCTCCAAAATTGAGAATTTGGGGAATTTCAGCTACAATAGGAAATCTTGAAGAAGCCCAAGATGTACTGTTGGGAATGGATCCCGAATTCAGAAAAAATTCCGTTTTAATTAAATCTGGTCAAAAATCCAGGATTGAAGTCCGTTCCATTATTCCCAAAAAAATGGAAACTTTTCCGTGGCGCGGACATTTGGGATTGCACCTCTTGGAAGAAATTATTCCCATTATAAAAGCAAGTAAAACCACACTTATTTTTACAAACACGCGAGGCCAATGCGAAATTTGGTTTCAAAAAATTCTTGAAAAACATCCTGAATTCGCTGGTGAAATCGCGATGCACCACGGCAGTATCGGCAAAGACACACGACTCTGGGTGGAACAGGCAATTAGAAACGAATCTTTAACCGCAGTGGTCGCGACTTCAAGTTTGGATTTAGGCGTCGATTTTGCACCCGTTGAAACTGTAATCCAAATCGGCGGCCCCAAAGGAGTCGCGAAATTCCTGCAACGGGCAGGGCGAAGCAATCACAGACCGGGCGAGCCATCTGTGATTTATTTTTTGCCCACCCACGCTTTGGAATTGTTGGAAGCTTCCGCTTTAAAAAGAGCTGTAAAAGATGAAGTAGTTGAAGATAGAATCCCGTATTTACTCAGTTTCGACGTATTGATTCAATATTTGGTAAGCCTCGCTGTGGGCAACGGATTTTTTCCGAAGGAAATTTTCCCCGAAATAAAAAACACCTTTTGTTTTCAGGGAATTACCGAGGAACAATGGAATTGGTGCCTAAATTTTATCACTTTGGGAAGTCAAAGTTTAAAGGCTTACGATGAATATAAAAAAGTGGAGGTTACGCCCGACGGCCTTTTTAAAGTAGAAAGCAGACAAATTGCAATGATGCACCGACTAAGTATTGGAACAATTGTGAGTGATTCGATGATGCTCGTAAAATACGTTTCTGGCGGTTTTATAGGTACAATCGAAGAATGGTTTATAAGTAAATTAAAAATCGGTGATAGCTTCGTGTTTGCGGGGCGAACTTTAGAATTGGTTCGACTTCGGCAAATGCAGGCGCAGGTGCGAAAATCTACTAAGAAATCAGGAAAAATAGCCAGCTTTTTGGGCGGTCGCTTGCCGCTGTCTTCACAAATGAGTAAAATTCTTCGGGAAGAAATGCAAAGTGAAGCAGACCATAAAAGAAACACGCCAGAATTAAAAGCATTGAGTGATATTTTTGACCGTCAGGAACGCGAAAGTATTGTTCCCGGAGAAAATGAATTTTTGATTGAAACCTTTAAAACACGTGATGGATATCATTCCCTTTTCTATCCTTTTGAAGGTCGATTTGTGCACGAAGCAATGAGCAGTTTGTTAGCTTACAGAATCAGTTTGCTGTCTCCCATTTCTTTTTCTTTGGCTTATAATGATTACGGTTTTGAACTGTTGAGCGATCAGTTTTTGGATATTCAAACAGTGCTTGATAACAATCTTTTTTCTGCTGAATATTTATATCAGGATTTACAAAAAAGTTTGAATTATACCGAATTGGCACGTAGAAAGTTCCGGGATATTGCAGTAATTAGTGGAATGGTTTTTCAAGGCTATCCAAATAAAGTCATTAAAACGAAGCATCTTCAGAGCAATAGCCAATTGTTGTTTGATGTATTTCGGGATTATGAGCCGGACAATCTTTTGTACCTTCAGGCCTACCGCGAAACCTTTGAACATCAATTGGAAGAAGGGCGCTTGCGTCAAGTTTTGGAACGTATCACTTTCCAAAATATAATTTGGAAACAGTGCGAAAAAGCCACGCCATTTAGTTTTCCAATAATTACAGATGGGCTACGGGCAAAACTTTCCTCGGAAAAATTGGCGGATAGGATTAAGAAAATGACATTGCTATTGGAGAAATGATTCAAAACATCAAAATACATAACAACAATTTTAATTTACACCCAAGCGGCGCCATCTTTTGGCAAAACAAAAAAATGTTGCTCATTGCCGATGTGCATTTGGGAAAAGTGTCGCACTTCAGAAAACACGGTGCGCCAGTTCCCGCAAATGCAGCTTTTGAAAATCTTGAAAAACTAACTGAAATCAGTAATTATTACCAACCGGAAACCATCTGTTTTTTGGGCGATTTATTTCACAGTAAACTGAATGAAGAATGGCAGGATTTTGAAAAATGGGTGGAATACACAAAAGCTGAAGTAATCCTAATTTCAGGCAATCACGACATAATTCCGAAATATTTATATGAAGATTTAGGTATAAAAGTGTTTGATGAATTGTTATTGGACGGTTTTCATTTAACCCACCATCCCACAGAAATAAAAGGAACTTTTAATTTTTCTGGGCATATACACCCCGGAGTTCGAATGAGAGGTGTGGGCAGACAATATTTAAGATTTGCGTGTTTTTATAAATCTGAAAATCAACTTATTCTTCCCGCTTTTGGTAACTTTACGGGGAAACATATTTTAAAACCTTCAGAAAGGGATGAGGTTTTTGCCATTGTGGAGGGAGAAGTGATTTGTGTTTCAAAAAACTGACCTATTATGAAAAAAACATTACAAATAGCCAACATCATTGCCTTCGTGGCAACAGTTTTTGTAAACTATCTTTCCAACACAGGAGCTATAAATGGCACCACAATTGGAGAGATTTCAAATTCCTCAAAAAATCTTTTTACTCCCGCTGGCTATGCTTTTTCCATTTGGGGACTTATTTATTTGATGCTTTTAGGGTTTGTTATTTACCAAAGCCGAAGTCTGTTTACAAAGGTACGCGATGATGCGTTTGTGCTTCAAACTGGTTGGTGGTTTGTGCTTTCCTGCTTCGCCAATATTATGTGGATTACTTTTTGGCTGTACGGCTATATGGAATTTTCCATTATCGCCATTTTTGTATTGCTTTACTCACTCCTTAAAATTGTAATGAATAACCGAATGGAACTTTGGGATGCACCCATTTCTGTAATTGCTTTTTTATGGTGGCCATTTGTGTTTTATAGCGGCTGGGTTACTGTTGCAAGCATTGCAAATGTTGCTGCCTATTTAACGAGCATCGAATGGGACGCTTGGGGCTACAGTGAAATTTCTTGGGCAGTTACAATGATTATAATAGCAGGAATAATAAATTTAGTTGTTACCTGGAAACGAAATATGCGCGAATTCGCATTAGTTGGCGTTTGGGCTTTGGCAGCTATTGCAGTTGCAAATTGGGAAGTGAGCCAAACAGTTGCCTATGCTGCAATTGCAGTAGCAGCGGTTCTTTTTGTCAGCAGCAGTTATCACGCATTCAAAAATCGCGATACCAGTCCCGTGAATAAATGCAAAGAATATTTAAACAGATAAGCTCGTATTTCTTACTTCCGACTTCGTACTTTTTAAACCATTCCCTTAATGTCATTTCCCCAAGTTGGGTAGGCAAAAATCATTGCTTTTATGTTTTCCGTGGTGAGCTTTCCGCACATTGCGAGAACAAATAAATTAATCATTTCTCCAGCTTCCGAAGCAATAATATGCGCACCCAAAACCAAATTTCTATCTTTATCGACTATCGTTTTATATGCGTAAACTTCTTCATTAATTCGTTTTGAATTGAACCATTTTGGAACGCTTTTATATTCCACAACAAAATCATAGCCCATTTCCTTTGCTTGCTCTTCCGTCAAACCGATGGAGGCCACTTTTGGAATAGTAAAAACAACAGAAGGAACGGGAGGAAAATCCATTTTGGTATGGTTTCCGTTTCTGATATTTAATGAAACAATACGCGCTTCCTGCGAAGAAGTTGGCGTCAAGGGAAGAGAACCACTTGCAGAAACATCGCCGCAGGCATACACATTTTTGTTGGTGGTATTCTGAAGAAATTCATTCACGGAAACTCCACCTTTTTCAAAAGCAACATTTCCTTTTTCCAAATCCAGTTCGTCAATGGAAGGCACGCGACCGGCAGTATTAAAAACCATTCTGGCATCAACAAATTCTGTTTTGCCGTTTTTTTGAAAGGAAACACGATAGTTTTTCTGAAGTTTTTCCACTTTGGAAACCTGTGCGTTGAAGATAAATTCTATCCCAAGTTTTTCCGAAGCTTTTGTGAGGTGCGAAACAATATCGGCTTCAAAAGGCGCGAGTGGCCTTTCTCCAAATTCCACAACAGTAACCTTCGCTCCGCAACGAGCCGCAATATGTGCAAACTCCATCCCAATATAACCCGCGCCAACAAATACAATACTTTCGGGCAGTTCTTCCAATTCTAGAAAGTCGTCACTTATCATTAAATGTTCCCTTCCCGGAATTTTCAATTCCATTGGTTTTTGTCCCGTTGCGATTACAATTTTCTTCGCTTTAATTGTTTTTCCTTCAACAGAAAGCGTGTTTTCATCCAAAAATTTCGGGGATTGATGGTACATTTCAATTCCAGCTTCTTTAAGATCGCGTTCGGTAGAAAAAGGAATCGCATCAGTAAAAGTAGATTTGAATTTTTGAAGCGCGGACCAATCAATTTTTGGTACTGAAACTATTCCTTTTCCTTTTAAATTTTCTGAAAGTTGCATCGCTTCAGTGATTCCCACCAAAACTTTTTTTGGATCGCAACCGCGTTGTGAACAGGTTCCGCCAAATTCGCGGTTATCTGCAATTGCCACTTTCATTCCTTCGGACGCACATTCGTATGCCACGCTTTTTCCAGCGGTGCCGGTTCCTATTACAAAAACATCGTATTCTTTTATTGCCATCAACCGAAAATAGAGAAACACTGAAGTTATTTGTGTTATCAAAATGATAAAGTTGAATTTTGCGCTTTGTAAAATAAAGCTACGTACTATCTTTGCCGCTCGATGAGCAAAACACTCGTTACTTCACTTTATTCAAAGTCTTCGCAAACACGAAAACTAGGGGAAACTATTGCCCAATCCCAATCAAACATTTCAGTTTCAGGCCTTGTAGGCTCTTCGCTTTCACTGGTTTTGGCTGAGGTTTTTAAAACTTCGGAATTGCCTTTTCTTTTTATTTTAAACGACAAAGAAGAAGCGGCTTATCATTTAAACGATTTGGAAAATCTTTTAGGCGACAAGAATGTGCTGTTTTATCCGGGAAGTTATAGGCGTCCATATCAAATTGAACAGACCGATAACGCAAATGTTTTGTTGCGAAGCGAAGTCTTAAACCGCATAAACTCCCGCAAGAAACCTGCGTTTATTGTTACTTATCCGGAAGCGCTTTTTGAAAAAGTAGTTACTCGAAAGGAACTGGAACGAAACACCTTAAAAATTGCAGTAAACGACCAACTTTCCATCGATTTTGTGAACGAGGTTTTGTTTGAATACAATTTCAAACGCACCGATTTTGTTACCGAACCGGGCGAGTTTTCAGTGCGTGGGGGGATTTTGGATGTGTTCAGTTTCAGCAATGATGAACCGTATCGAATTGAATTTTTTGGTGATGACGTTGACAGCATTCGCACCTTCGATGTGGAAACACAGCTTTCGCTGGAACAGGTTAAAAAAGTTTCCATCATTCCCAATGTGGAAAACAAAATGATTGATGAAAACCGCGAAAGTTTTCTAAAATATATTGCTTCTAAAACGGTAATTTTTCTTAAAAATGAAGAGCTTTTTAGCAGCGCTATCGACAATCTATTCAAAAAAGCAACCGATGCTTTTAATGAAATCGATTCAGAAATAAAACGCGCAAAACCTTCGGAATTATTCTGTACTTCGGAATTGCTGAAACAGCAACTTGAAGATTTTACGGAAGTTCACATAAAAAACGGATCAGTTTCAGATTCAACTTCAATTTCATTTCACACAAAACCACAGCCGTCGTTCAATAAACAATTTAATCTGCTGATTGGAAATTTGAATGAGAATACTGAAAAGGGCTTTAAAAATTATATTTTCTGTAGTAGCGAACAGCAGGCAAAACGCTTTCACGATATTTTTGAAGATGCCCAGCAAAACGTAGAGCAGTTTGAAACGATTGTATTCCCACTGTTTCAAGGTTTTATCGATGAGGATTTAAAACTTGTTGGTTATACAGACCATCAAATATTTGAACGTTACCATAAGTTTCAATTAAAAAACGGTTACGCTAAAAAACAAGCGATCACTTTAAAGGAAATTACCAATCTTGAAGTGGGCGATTATGTGACGCACATTGACCACGGAATAGGGAAATTTGGGGGTTTGCAAAAAATTGAAGTGGAAGGAAAAATGCAGGAAGCGATAAAGCTTTTTTATGGCGATAGAGATATTTTGTATCTCAGCATCCATAGTCTCCATAAGATTTCAAAATTCAATGGAAAAGATGGAAAAGAGCCCAAAATCTACAAATTGGGCAGCGATGCGTGGAAAAAACTGAAGCAAAAAACCAAAACCCGCGTTAAGGAAATTGCTTTTAATTTAATTGAATTGTATGCAAAACGTCGCACCTTAAAAGGTTTCGCTTTTGATCCGGACAGTTATTTGCAAGCAGAATTGGAATCTTCATTTATTTACGAAGATACGCCAGACCAAAGCACAGCGACCGAAGACGTAAAAAAGGATATGGAAAACGAACGCCCAATGGACCGTTTGGTTTGTGGCGACGTAGGTTTCGGAAAAACAGAAGTCGCCATTCGCGCGGCTTTTAAAGCGGTTGACAATGGAAAACAGGTCGCTATTTTGGTGCCGACGACTATTTTGGCTTTTCAGCATTTTAAAACTTTTTCGGAACGACTTTCCGAAATGCCCGTAAAAGTTGATTATTTAAACCGTTTTAGAACACCAAAAGAGCGCAAAATAGTTCTCGATGGCTTGAAAGATGGAAGATTGGATATTGTAATTGGCACGCATCAATTGGTTAGCAAATCGGTTGAATTTAAAGATTTAGGCCTTTTAATTATTGACGAGGAACAGAAATTTGGTGTTGGTGTAAAAGATAAATTGAAAACTATAAAAGAGAACGTTGATACGTTAACGTTAACGGCAACGCCCATTCCGCGTACGTTGCAGTTCAGTTTGATGGCTGCTCGCGATCTTTCCGTAATTACAACTCCGCCCCCCAACCGATATCCGGTGGAAACACACGTTATTCGTTTTGGGGAAGAGAGTATTAGGGATGCAGTTCGATATGAAATTTCGCGCGGTGGGCAGGTTTTCTTCGTTCATAACAGGATTGAAAATATAAAAGAAGTCGCTGGAATGATTCAGCGTTTGGTGCCGGATGCAAAAATCGGTATCGGTCACGGACAAATGGACGGGAAAAAACTGGAAGATTTGATGCTTCGTTTTATGAACAATGAATTCGACGTTCTGGTTTCCACCACTATTATCGAAAGTGGTTTGGACGTGCCGAATGCGAATACCATTTTCATCAATAACGCCAATAATTTTGGGCTTTCAGATTTGCACCAAATGCGAGGTCGCGTTGGACGAAGCAATAAAAAGGCTTTTTGTTATTTCATTACGCCAGAATTTTCTGCAATGACGGACGAGGCCCGAAAACGAATTACAGCCTTGGAACAATTTTCAGAATTGGGAAGCGGCATCAACATTGCAATGAAGGATTTGGAAATCCGCGGCGCGGGAGATTTGTTAGGCGGCGAACAAAGCGGATTTATCAACGAAATTGGTTTTGAAACCTATCAAAAAATTCTTGCCGAAGCTATTGATGAATTGAAAGAAAAAGAATTCAAAAATCTTTACGATGAAACCGAAGGGCCGAAGAAGAATTTCGTAAAAGAGATGACGATCGATACCGATTTCGAATTGCTGTTTCCGGATGATTACGTAAACAATATTACCGAGAGACTCAATCTTTATACAAAACTGAACGAGCTGAAAAATGAAGCAGAGCTTCAAAAATTCGAAAAAGAATTATTAGATCGTTTTGGAGAATTGCCCAAACAAGCTGAAGATTTACTCAATAGCGTTCGTATAAAGAGAAGGGCAATATCAATGGGGCTAGAAAGAGTAGTTATGAAACAGAAAAAATTGGTCGGTTATTTTGTGGCAGATCAAATGAGCGGTTTTTATCAAAGTGATGCTTTTTCCAAAGTTTTACAATACGTGCAAAGCCATCCCCAAAAAGTGACGATGAAAGAAAAACAGACCCGCAACGGATTGCGGTTGTTGCTAACTTTTGAAGGAATTTCTTCTGTGGATAAAGCGCTTCTGGCTTTGGAGCCGTTTTCGGAATAAACCCTTTATATTCAGCAAATGTCGGGTAAATGTCGGGTGAAATTCCCTTGAAAATATTGCACTATATTTACTACCATTGTACTATTGCTTCATAAAATTTAAAAAATGAAACAACCCGAACTTGGTCAAAAAATCGTAGAGCTTCGCAAGCAAAAAGGCTTCACGCAGGAAGAACTTGTGGAACAGTGCAACATTAATGTGCGCACCATCCAGCGTATTGAGGCTGGTGAAGTTATGCCGCGAAGTTTTACACTTAAAACAATTTTAAATGTCTTGGGTGAGGATTTGGAAAATCTTCAAGATTCAAAAACTACCGATTCTAAAAAATTCAATTTAGAAGAAATTAAATTTTCATCATTCTATTTAAAGCTTGCCTGGATTTGTGGATTGATATATTTTCTTTCCGGATTTGTGGAATATGCTGTAGACTATGCCAGATTTCAAGAAGATGAATTGATAATTCCGAAAGGCGCATACATCAGTATGAAATTTATAGTGATGATTGCCTATATTTATTTTATGTGGGGCTTTGTTTTGAGCGGCAAAATTTTCACTAATTACTTATTGAAAATAGGAGCCTTCATTTTAATTGGCACAACCATTTTATTTTATGGCTATGATATGGTTTCGCTCTACTTTATACCCTTTAACACGGACTATGTTATGGCTACCCAATCCATTTTCTTCGGAATTGGTAGTTTTATTTTTGGTTTGGCATTAATGCGATTAAAGGACCCATTTGGTAAAATACCTAAAATAGCCGGTGGATTTGAAGTAGTAAGTGGTCTATTGTTTATGCTGGTTTTTATGGCTTGGTTAGGAGTCTTCTTTTTGATCCCGCTTGTGATATTAAAAATTATTTTGCTTTATAAAATTGAGGAATTTGTAAAAAAAGAAAGACATTCCCGTTATTACGAAAATTAAAAATGATAAAAAGCATTTTCAAAATGCTCTATTTTTTCCATTTTTTGGTTCTTCAAAACGGCAATAATATCGAAGCGAACTTCCACATTTAAATTGTTTGAAACAATATATTCGTTGGCGGCTTTTACTAAGAGTTTGATTTTATTTTTGGTGACAAACTCCTGCGGATCGCCGAAAAAAGAGCTGTTTCGGGTTTTTACCTCCACCATTACAATAGTATCTTCTTGCTTTTGGGCAATAATATCGATTTCGGCTTTATCGAAATAAAAGTTACGGCGCAGAATTTTATAGCCCTGCCGAAGTAAATATTGGGCGGCTATTTCTTCTCCTATTTTTCCGAGCTCGTTATGCGAAGCCATTTTTAAAGTTAAAAGCTTAGGGATTAAAGCTTAAAGCGATTTTATTTTCAGTGATATTTAATAAGGCCTTCCTTCCCATTATCAATGTCCTATTGTCTTCTATATGCCCTGCGGGAAAATGGAAACAAACTGGAAAATTAAATTCTTTAACGCCTTCAAAAATTATTTCCTCCGCAGTTTTTCCGAAGGGAATCTTGTTATCATGCATATCTGTCATTCCACCCACAATAAGTCCCGCCAAATTTTGAAGCATACCATTCCGTTTTAAGTTCATCATCATTCGATCTATATTATAAAGATATTCATCCAAATCTTCAATAAAAAGAATTTTTCCATTGGTATTTATTGCTGAATTACTTCCGCAGAGCGAATGCAAGACTGAAAGATTTCCACCAATAAGCTGCCCAGATGCCGATCCCTTTTTATTCAGCTTTTCTTCTGATTTATAGTCGATAGCATATTCATCGCCAAATAAAACAATTTTAATTGAAGCTGCAGTTTCTTCGGTTTTCATTTCAATCTCCAAAGGCATCTGGGCGTGCAGCGTTTCTATTCCCAAATTATGAATATGGGAATGCAAAACCGTAATATCGCTATATCCAATTACCCATTTTGGATTTTTTTTAAAGTCAGTAAAGTCTAATTTATCAATAATTCGGACGGTCCCATAGCCGCCACGGGCACACCAAATGGCTTTAATTTTAGGATCGTCAAGCATTTGCTGAAAATCTTGGGTGCGCAATTGGTCATTGCCGGCAAATTGGTTTTCTTGAGCTTCAATGGTTTTTCCCAAAACTACTTTTAGGCCCCATTGTTTGAGTAAAGATAAGGCGGGTTTCAATTCCTTTTTGGTAATTTTTCTGGCCGTTGAAACGATGCCAATAGTATCACCTTTTTTAACATACGTAGGAATCTTCATTCGTAAAGTTTTGATTTCCAAAATAATAAAATCCTTTTTTTTAAGTTAAAATTATGTTACAATGTAATAAAAATTGTTTTTGATCATTACATTTGACGCCAAACCTAATAAATAAACTTTTAATCCCTCATTTTAATGGAAACAATTGCTACCCCCACTTGCAATAGTTCCACACTTGCTCTATATGAGCCATCTTCCCAGAATCCATGGGACACGAGTAAAATAAAACACGTGTACCGAAGACTTGGATTTGGGGCTTCACAAGATGATGTGGATGCTGCACTCTCGCTGACCCCGGGACAATTTATCAATTTACTTGTAGATACGGCGGATAACCGCCAGCCTACTCCCGCCCCGTATTGGGCTTTTTATTCATCAAATGATTTTCCCGATTACGAAAACCAAAACTATCCGCTTTTTGTAGAATGGCGATTGCGGACCACCAAAGATCTGCTTCAGGAAGATCTTCGGGGCAGGCTTGCTTTTTTCTGGATGAACCATTTTGTAACCAGATTTGGTATCTATTTTCATGCACCTTACGCTTATCAATATTACCACGCAATGCAAGTTCATGCAGTGGGTAATTTTAAGGAATTTACACGCGCTATTGGTATAAATCCAGCTATGTTGATTTTCTTGGATGGCTTTGAAAATACCAACTACAGCCCCAATGAAAATTACGCTCGTGAACTATACGAGTTATTTACCCTTGGCGAAGGTAATGGATATACCCAGAATGATATTACCGAAACCGCTAGGGCTTTGACCGGCTATAATGACTGGGATGAAGAAAATGGCACCATGTATTTTAACCCCAGTTCTTTTGACAATGGCGTAAAAACCATTTTTGGACAAACTGGAAATTGGGGCTACGATGACGTTATTGATATTTTATTTCAGGAGCACGGCCAACAAATAGCATTTAATATTTGTTCCAAACTTTACAAATTTTTTGTAAGTCCAGCTATAGATAGCACTTTAGAACAAGACATTATACAGCCCCTTGCGCAAACAATGGTCAATAACAACTTTGAGTTGGTTCCGGTATTGAAACAGCTCTTTAAAAGCGAACATTTCTTTGATGAATACGCAGTGGGCGTTGTAATAAAAAGTCCTTATGATGTGATTCTAAATTTCATGAAAGAAACTGACTTTTATTATAATGATAATATCTTAAACACATTGATCTATTACTGTGAAGTGGTAGGACAGGATATGTATAACCCCGTAGACGTTGCTGGTTGGCAACGCGATGAAACTTGGATAAACTCCTCCACGCTTATTGCGCGGTGGGCATTGGTAGATGAATTTATTGATTATCTGGACCAAACGGGTCACGATAACGTCTTTGTAATATTGGCTAAAGACCTTACAAACAATAGTAATGATCCGTATTTTATTACGAAAACCCTCGTTGATCATTTTATGTCCAAAGAACTATACACCCTAACTGATTATGATATTGCAACAGATATCTTTAAGTGGGAAGTTCCTCAAAATCATTATGACGAAGGCATCTGGAACCTAGATGCCGAAACGGCTGCTTACCAAGTTTCAATCTTATTGAAACATATAGCAAGAATGCCAGAATTTCAACTTAAATAAGCTATTCCATGTGTAAAAATCATACTATCCCCCCGAAAAATACATCGAAGAAATACGATGAAAAGACCATTCACGATCAAGAGCACTCTAATTGGAACAGACGCTCTTTTATTCAAGCCTTGGGCCTTGCCGGTGCTGGTGGAATAATGCTTGGCCATGCCTCTGTTACCGCTTCCAAACCATCCCCGCTTTCGGTAGCTTTAGCAAAAAGTGAAAATGATAATATTCTGGTAATTGTACGTTTAAAAGGAGGTAATGATGGGCTTAATACTATTGTGCCCATTTACGATTATGCCACCTATGCCAATTTACGCCCTACAATCCGCCATCAACAAAGTGATTTGATGAACTTGAATGCAGATTTTGCCATTCCCAACTTTATGAACAGTTTAGAATCTGTTTGGGGAGATGGAAAAATGAAGGTAATCCACGGAGTGGGTTATCCCCAGCAAAATCTATCACATTTCCGTTCTGCGGCAATATGGGCCTCTGCAGATCCCGTAAATGTTGAGCCTACCGGTTGGTGGGGTCGCTATTACGAAGACTTATACCCCGATTATATTATAAACCCACCCGAGATTCCACCTGCGGTACAAATAGGAAGTATTGGTGATCTTATTTTCGATGGAAACGATAGCAACTATGCATTTTCCGTCGCTAATGTCGAGCAATTGGCTAATGTTGCTGAAAACGGGACCCAACATAATGTAACGGACCTTCCAGACTGTGTGTATGGTGATAAACTCTTGTTTATGAGGGCGACCACGAATACAACATTCAAATATTCGGGTGTTATCAATGAGGCTTATACCTCTGCTAACAACAGTGTTTCCTATGGAGATGAGGATCTTGCTAAGCAATTGGCCATTGTAGCCAGACTCATTAAAGGAGGTCTGGGAACAAAGGTCTATATGGTCACATTAGACGGTTTTGATACCCACGCCAGCCAAGAGGAGGATCATCGTGGGCTGTTGGAAGATCTTTCCAATTCCATAAAAAATTTCTATGATGATTTGGCAGCTACTGGAGTGGATGACAAAGTGCTGACCATGACCATTTCTGAATTTGGACGCAGGCCTTATGAGAATGGGTCTAGTGGAACAGATCATGGCGCTGCTTCTCCTGTAATGTTGTTTGGAGCAGGCTTGGATGGAAATGGTTTTGTGGGAAATCACCCAAACCTTACCGAATGGGATTCGGATGACAATCTTATTCCTACCAATGATTTCAGGAATGTTTATTCCACCGTATTAACAGACTGGTTTTGTTTGGATCCCTCAGTGGTTAACACTGTTTTACTAAATCAAAATTATGAAAACTTGGATTTGGGCTTTACCTGTCAATCTTTATCTAATACTGATTTTAGTGATACTACCCGCTTTTTCCATGTTCCTATTTATAAAAACGAAAGGACTTATATTGAAATAAATATGCCCAATACCGCAAATGTGGATATTAGGTTATACGATATCATGGGAAGGGAAATAGGCTCTTTGGAAAATAAAATTTTGTACCCAGGGAAATACTCCATTGATGTGAAAGCCAAGGCTAAAACCAATTTGGTCACTGGACATTACATCTACAGAATTTCCACAGGAGGCCAGTTTTATAGCAAATCCATCCTGATTAAATAAAGCTATAAGCTATATATCTTAAAAAAGCCTTTCAATCTGAAAGGCTTTTTTTTGAATCAGTTTTAAAGCTTTTGTTCAATTTTTGAAGCTTCATATATTATTTTTCCAACCTGTAAATTGAGCTTCTTTACATTTTCTTCTTCCGAAGAATGTGGCGTATCTCCTATAAATTCCTTTCCATAAGCTTTGTCTGTTTTTAAAAAAACGAACAGATTTTTATTTTCCAAAACCCCATCATTGAATTTAACAACCCCACCAAAGTCCCATTCAAATCCGTAAAAATCTACCGGTTTGTTGTTTAAGGAATTCAATTCCTTGAGGCTCATGCCAGGTTTTATACCGGTTTTGGAATAAAATTTACTTTTTTTTATTATCAATGGTAACGCGCCAAACCGTGGAGGAATCTTCCGCTTTAAAGTCTATTCTTACCTCGTCTTTTGTATTAGGATACAGCCAAAGAACCTTTGCTCTTGTTTGTCCCTCATTAAGTTTTAAAATTTCCTTTTTAATTTTGGCATCCGGAAATTCAGTTTCCAAATCACCATTATTTGCTATTTCAGCAATTTTCTCTACCGTTAATATTTTTTCTTCATCTTTTTCAGAGGATTGGGAAAGTGTATCCTGCGCAATGTTGTTTTCTGTGGAAACTTCCACCTCATTTTTCATTTTATTATTACACCCCGTTAAAACTGAGGTGGCAATACAAAAGAGCAAGGCGCATTGTTTCATCTTTCTATTTTATTTAAAGATATAAATCTTCTTCCTTTACCCAATACGCTCCGTTAATTTCTTTCTGAAAATAGTACCTTTGCGCTTTATAATTTCAACTATGGATTTACCCAAAAGATATACTATTACCGCCGCTTTACCGTACACAAACGGGCCCGTACATATTGGCCATTTAGCCGGTGTTTATGTGCCAGCTGATATTTATGCGCGTTATCAAAGACTCCAAAATCAAGACGTAGCATTTATCTGCGGAAGCGATGAACACGGCGTTCCCATTACAATTAAAGCAAAAAAAGAAGGCATCACCCCACAACAGGTGGTTGATAAATATAATGCCATCATCAAAAAAAGCTTTGAAGATTTCGGAATTTCCTTTGATAATTACTCGCGTACTTCTGCGGAAATTCATCATAAAACAGCTTCCGAATTTTTTAAAAAATTATATGAAGACGGAAAATTTATTGAGGAAGTTACTGAACAATTGTACGATGAAGAAGCCAATCAATTTTTGGCAGATCGTTTTATAGTGGGTACTTGTCCCAAATGCGGTTTTGAGGAAAGCTATGGCGACCAATGTGAAAGCTGCGGAACCAGCCATAATGCTATGGATTTGATTAATCCGCGAAGCGTAATTTCAGGAAATAAACCAATTTTGAAAGAAACAAAACATTGGTTCTTACCTCTAAATGAATACGAAGATTTTTTAAAGGAATGGATTCTCGTTGATCATAAAAAAGATTGGAAGACCAATGTTTACGGCCAGTGCAAAAGTTGGATAGACGATGGCTTGCGCCCGCGTGCCGTCACCCGCGACTTGGATTGGGGAATTCCGGTTCCCGTTGAAGGAGCAGAAGGAAAAGTGCTTTACGTTTGGTTTGATGCGCCCATTGGCTATATTTCTTCCACCAAGGAATGGGCCGAGCGCGAAGGAAAAGATTGGGAGCCTTATTGGAAATCTGACGATACTAAATTGCTTCATTTTATTGGGAAAGATAATATTGTTTTTCATTGCATTATTTTTCCGGCAATGTTAAAGGCTGAAGGCAGTTATATACTTCCGGAAAATGTTCCCGCAAATGAATTTTTAAATCTCGAAGGAAACAAAATTTCTACTAGTAAAAACTGGGCGGTTTGGTTGCACGAATATTTAGAGGATTTTCCAAACCAACAGGATGTTTTGCGTTATACATTAACCGCAAATGCACCCGAAACAAAGGATAACGATTTTACTTGGGCCGATTTTCAAGCGAGAAACAATAATGAATTGGTAGCAATCTTCGGAAATTTTATCAATCGCGTGATGGTTCTGACCGATAAATATTACGATGGTGTTGTACCGAAACCTTCTACTTTTTCTGAAGTTGATGAACAAACATTGAAGGAATTACAAGCGTATCCAGACGTAACTGCAAGTTCCATTGAACGCTACCGTTTCCGTGAAGCGCAGGGAGAATTGATGAATGTTGCCCGCCTCGGAAATAAATATTTGGCAGATGAACAACCGTGGAAAACCATCAAAACCGATGAAGAGCGGACCAAAACGGTGATGTATGTTGCGTTGCAAATTGCTTCGGCTTTGGCAATTTTAAGCGAACCATTTCTACCTTTTACAAGCAAAAAGCTAAAAACTATGCTGAATGTCAGTTCGAGTGATCCCGATGATAATCGGGATTATATCGAGAACGGCTGGAACGATGTTTCATCAAAAACCGAATTGCTAAAACCCGGACATAAAATTGGAAAAGGCGAACTGCTTTTCAGTAAAATTGAAGACGAGCAAATTCAAAAACAATTAGAAAAATTACAAGCAAGTAAAAAAATGAATGAAGCTGCCAATAAAAAAGTAACTCCGCAAAAAGAGACTATCCAATTTGATGATTTCACAAAACTGGATATGCGTGTGGGAACCATAATTAAAGCCGAAAAAATGCCAAAAGCCAACAAGCTTTTAGTGTTGAAAGTAGATACAGGCATAGATGTGCGAACCATTGTTTCCGGGATTGCCGAAAGTTTTTCGCCCGAGGAAATAATTGGCAAAAAAGTGACCGTTTTGGTAAATCTAGCACCGCGTGCGCTTCGCGGCACGGAAAGTCAGGGGATGATTTTAATGACCGAAAATGC
>JBBQQN010000014.1:0-40098 GCA_038215845.1 Flavobacteriales bacterium
GGGAACGGTTCGCCCCAATACCGCTGCCGACTAAAAACGGCATCGCGCAAACGGTAGTTTATTTTGCCTTCGCCAACGCCTTTTTCTTCCAAAGCAGCGATGATTTTTTCCGTTGCTTGCTGATAATTTAAATCATTTAAAAAATCGCTGTTGGTAATGATTGTATTGTCCTTGTCAGAATAGGCTTCCTCAGAAATATCAGCATCCTTAAAAATATTCGGAATGGGCAGATTAAAATGTTTCGCAAAATCATAATCGCGCTGGTCGCCGCAGGGAACGCTCATTACGGCACCCGTTCCGTAGCCCGCCAAAACGTAATCGCCAATCCAAACTGGAATTGCTTCACCCGAAAAAGGATGTTCAGCATAAGCTCCTGTGAAAACGCCGGTAATGGTTTTTACATCTGCCATTCGTTCGCGCTCGCTTCGTTTTGCGGTGGCTTCAATATAATTTTCAACAGCTTCCTTTTGTTCAGGAGTTGTGATTTTTGACACCAAATCGTGTTCCGGCGCCAAGGTCATAAAACTTACGCCAAAAATAGTATCGGGGCGAGTCGTAAAGACGTCAATTTTGGCGTCGTGACCTTTTACATTAAAAGTTACACTTGATCCTTTCGAGCGACCAATCCAATTGGTTTGAGAATCTTTCAACGGTTGTGGCCAGTCTATTTTATCGAGTCCGTCAAGCAAACGTTGGGCGTAAGCAGTAATTCGCATACTCCACTGTTTCATCTTTTTTCGAACCACGGGATAGCCGCCACGTTCGGAAACTCCATTTACAATTTCGTCATTCGCCAAAACGGTACCCAGTTGCGGACACCAGTTTACTTCGGTTTCGGCTAAATATGTCATTCTATATTTTAAAAGAATTTCCTGCTTTTTGGTTTCTGAAAAATCAAGCCACTCCGAAGCGGTGAAATTTTCAATTCCTTCATCGCACACTGCATTTACGTGAACATTTCCTTCCGAAGAAAAAATAACCCGCAATTCTTCAATAGAGCGCGCTTTATCCGAATCCTTATCATACCAGCTTTCAAAAAGCTGGATGAAAATCCACTGCGTCCATCGGTAATATTCGGCATCTGAAGTACGCACTTCGCGGCTCCAATCAAAGGAAAAACCTAATTTATCCAATTGTTCGCGGTAGCGAGCGATGTTTTCGTCGGTAGTTTTGGCAGGATGCTGCCCGGTTTGGATGGCGTATTGTTCTGCCGGAAGTCCGAAAGAATCGTAACCTTGCGGATGCAAAACGTTGAAACCTTGGTGGCGTTTGTATCGTGTATAAATATCACTGGCAATATAGCCGAGCGGATGTCCAACGTGCAAGCCCGCACCGGACGGATAGGGAAACATATCCAAAACGTAATATTTTGGTTTTTTGCTTTCGTTTTCGGCTTTAAAAGTTTGGTTTTCGGCCCAATGTTTTTGCCACTTTGCCTCTATTTCGTTGAAGTGATATTTGCTCATCGCCTATGCTTTCTTTTCAAAATTATGCCCACACGGGCAAACAGCCGCAAATTTAAGGTTTATTGGAAGAAGTAAAACCCTTAAATTTAAAAATTTGGGTGCAATAGATTTCCGGAATAAAGTACCCAAATCATTGAAAGAATTGCAGCAACATTAATTGCTATCCCGAAGAATTTCATTTGTGGAACGGTATAGGGCTTGTTCTTGAAAAAAATAAAAATATCCAGGATCAGCCAAAGGGAAAAAGCAGCCAAAAAAGAAGACAGCACCCAATCATCAAACCAAAATTTTAAAATATATACCTCAAACAATAATAGGAAAAGCATTAAAAACTTTGCCTTTTTTCTGCCGATCAAAACCGCAGTAGTTCTTTTTTTTGCTAAAATATCAGGTTCAATGTCCATTATTTCTCCAGCAATATGTGCCTGAAAAGCAAAAACCGTGAGACATAAAAATGTTTGCCACGGAATCATGGGCACATCATTCAAAAGTATGCTGAAAAGTGCCGTGAACACATAACCAATTTGGATGAAAATCTCGAACGGCGGACGCTCTTTTAGTCGGAAGGGTTTGTAATTAAAAATAATATTCACCACAATCATAAAAAGCAATAGCACAAATATTTCCGTTCCCCCAACAAAGGTGAAAAAAAGAAGAAACGGCACCATTACAAAGAGTATATTTTTAGGCACGGTTGCCAACTGCTTTCTTTTCAAACGTGCCCCGAACAAATAATTGCCCTTTCTGGGGTTTAAGGAATCGGCTTTACCATCGGTAAAATCATTTAACCCGTACACCATAAAATTTAAGGGAAAGGTTACAAATAACAAACCGATCCAAAATAAGGGGTTTACCCAGAAATTAGAAACTTGTGAAAAAGGAACCAAATAGATCCAAATAGTGGGAAACCACAGGCCAGGGCGTGAAATCTTTAGCGATTTGAGGAGATTCTGAACGATTGCTAACAAATTTTGGGACGGTCAAATGTAATCTTATTATAACAATTTCGAAACTTTCAGCGTTGTTTAACACAAGATGCAAAATTACTTGTATTTTTACGGCAAAATTCTCCAAACCCTATGAGTTCTTCTTTTGAAAAATACCAAAAACGCAGGTTGATATCGTCCTATTTCTCTGTAATTATCAGTATTTCGCTGGTTCTTTTTCTGTTGGGCCTGTTAGGATTATTGGTTTTGAATTCAAAAAAAGTGGCTGACTATTTTAAGGAGCAGATTGCCATTACCGTTTTTCTTAAGGATACTGCGAAAGAAGTTGAAATCACACAATTAAAACAAAGTTTGGCCTTAGCAGAATACACCAAGAGCGCCGATTTTGTTTCAAAGGAAGATGCCGCCAAGGAACACTCAGAAATTTTGGGTGAAAATTTTATTGAATATTTGGGAGATAACCCGTTGCAAAATAGCATTGATGTTTACATTTTGGCCGATTATGTTACACCGCAAAAAATGGAGGAAATTACCAACGAGCTAAAAAGCAAGGATTTTGTGGACGATGTGATTTATGACAAACCTTTGATTGCCCAACTTACCGAAAACGTACAGCGCATTAGTTTTTGGGTTTTGGTCATTAGTGGCATTTTCACTTTCATAGCGGTTTTGCTTATTAATAGCAGCATTCGCCTCTCCATTTATGCGAAACGATTTACAATAAAAACCATGCAAATGGTAGGTGCCACCAAGAAGTTTATTAGGCGGCCTTTTGTTTGGAAAAGCGTTCGATTGGGGATTGTGGGAGCAGTAGTAGCCATGATTGGCATGGGCTTGGTTTTGTACTACCTCAACAAAAGCTTTCCCCAGTTACAATTATTGAGCGATCCTATTTTACTTACGGTGCTTTTTGCCTTCATTCTTTTAATGGGAGTAATAATAACTTGGATCAGTACCTTTATTGCCACACAGCGATTTTTGAATTTGCGTACGGATGATTTGTATTATTAATTCTGTCAAAAATTTAAAACCTGTAACTTTGAACCTGAAACCTGAAACATTTCGATAATGGGAGAAAAAAAACGAAAAGAAGAATTTAAACCTGAATTTGTTTTTCATAGAAAAAACTACAAGTTCATGCTTATTGGCGTGGCATTTATTGTTTTGGGTTTTATACTGATGACAGGCGGTGGAAGTGACGATCCAAATGTTTTCAATCCAGAAATCTACAATTGGCGCCGCATTAGGCTAGCGCCTGCAATGGTGCTTTTGGGCTTTGCCATTGAAGTATATGCCATTTTATTGAAACCTGATACCAAAGAAGAAAATTAGTGGATACATTACAAGCCGTTGTTCTTGCTATTATTGAAGGACTAACCGAATTTCTCCCCGTTTCCTCAACGGGACATATGATCATCGCTTCCTCCTTTTTTGGGATTGCTGGCGACGATTTTACAAAACTTTTTACCATCGTTATCCAGCTAGGGACAATTATGAGCGTTGTGGTTTTATACTTTAAACGCTTCTTCCAAAGTATGGATTTTTACTACAAGCTTTTTGTAGCATTTCTTCCAGCAGTATTTCTAGGATTGCTTTTAAGCGATTTTATCGACAGCCTTTTGGAAAACCCAATTACGGTTGCCGTGTCGTTAATAATTGGAGGATTTATTCTTTTGAAAGTAGACGATTGGTTTGGGGATGGAGAAGAAACCGAAATTTCCTATTTAACTGCCTTAAAAATTGGTTTCTTTCAATGTCTGGCTATGATTCCGGGGGTTTCACGAAGCGGCGCGAGTATTGTAGGCGGTATGAGCCAAAAATTATCGCGCACCGTGGCTGCTGAATTTTCTTTCTTTTTGGCAATTCCAACGATGCTTGGAGCAACTGTAAAGAAAAGCTATGATTATTATGAAGCAGGGTTTCAACTTTCTTCGGAACAAGTAAATCTTTTAATTGTTGGAAATGTGATTGGTTTTGTCGTGGCTTTGATTGCCATCAAATCTTTCATCGATTATTTAAGCAAACACGGTTTTAAAATATTCGGTTATTACCGAATTATTGCCGGAATTGCGGTTTTGCTCATTCACTTTTTTATTCAAGAACTTACCGTTATTTAGAAATATTCGGCGCTGCTTCATTTTCACTATCTTTGTAAGGTTATGGATGCCGAAATAAATAAAATCATAATCGAAACGCTTTTGCCTTTCAACCCGAAACAGATATGTGTTTTTGGGAGTTATGCGCGGGGAGAGATGAATGATGAGAGCGATATTGACATTCTTGTGGATGTTGACGAAAACGTATCTCTCCTTGATTTGGGTGGTGCATATATGGATTTAAAAGATTCCCTTAATAGAAGCATAGATTTAATACTCAAAGGCGGAATTAGTCCAGTGTTTAAGCCGTATATTGAAAAAGACCTCACCGAAATTTATTCCAATGGCTAAAACAGATATCGCTTTACTTTCTTTATTGGTTAAATATTCGAAAAGAATTTTAAAATATTCTGAAAATGTAACTCTTGAAGAGTTTGTGAAGAGTGAAATGATTTACGATGCTTGTGTTTTGAATTTTATAAATATTGGAGAAGTATGTAAGGAAATTTCTCAAGAACTGAAATTAAAATATCCTGAAATTCCTTTTCGGAAAGTAATTGGTCTTAGAAATATTGCTGCTCATAATTATGAAGGAATTGAACCATCTCGCTTGTATCAAATTGTAACGGAAATTGTTCCACCTTTCAAAAATCAAATATCGGAAATCCTCGAAAATGAATCTTAAAAATCTCCAAGCCGAGGATTACAAAGAAGGCCAGGTAATTTTGATTGACAAACCTTTGGAATGGACTTCGTTTCAAGTGGTCAATAAAGTGCGCTGGCTCATCAGAAAATCCTTCGACATAAAAAAAATAAAAGTAGGCCATGCCGGAACGCTCGATCCATTGGCAACAGGACTTTTGATTCTGTGCACAGGTAAGTTCACAAAAAAAATTGATACGTTTCAAGCGCAGGAAAAGGAATACACCGGAACTTTTACCGTGGGAGCAACCACGCCCAGCTACGATTTGGAAACAGAAATTGACCAAACTTTTGATATTTCAGAAATTACTTCCGAAAAAATAAAGGAAGCCACACAACAATTTTTGGGTGAAATACAGCAGCAACCACCAGTTTTTTCGGCATTAAAAAAAGATGGAAAACGGTTATATGAATTTGCGCGAAACGGCGAAGAGGTTGAAATTCCATTTAGGACGGTTACCATTTCGGAATTTGAAATAACAAATATTGAACTTCCAAAAATTGACTTCAGAATTGTTTGCAGCAAAGGCACCTATATTCGATCCTTGGCGAATGATTTTGGAAAAGCATTGGATAATGGCGCACACCTTTCTACACTCCGAAGAACCAAAATAGGTTCCTATTCCATTGAAAATGCCATTGGAATTGAAGCCTTTGAGGCATCGCTCCCAAGTTAAAATAACGCTAATCCCTGCTTAATTTCCAGCGTTTTTGTTGAATTTTGGACAAAAATTCGGTACTTGCAATAATGAATTTAAACTATTCATATAGATCGTTTCTTATTACATCGCTACTTACAGGGTGTTTGGTTCTTTTTCTTTACAGCATCAAACTTAAGAGTAATCAAGTGGAAGATGAGGAAACCTATGATATGGTAATTGCAAAGGAGGAAGTGCTTCCAGAGGAACAGGAAATTGCGCAACTTACTCCAGAAGTGGTAAAAGTGGAGACTAACCGCGCTTATAATGAGGCCGAAAAATTTATTTCTTCCGTAGAAAACGAAAACCAAGAACTCACCGAAACCACCGAAGGCAAGCTACAGGAAATGAACGATGCCATGGAGGATTCAAAAAACAGTGATAATGGTACGGGTACTTCTATAATCACAAAACCGGACAAAGAAAAAAAGAAGAAATTTTCAAACAGCGATACCAAAAAAAATACGGAAGCCGTAGTAAAAGGCGGTAACCACAACACAACCATTAGTTATAGATTGGTAAACCGCAAAGATCTTGAGCTGCCCAACCCAGTTTATATTTGTGACGGCTCCGGAAAAGTGGTTATAAGTATTGAAGTTAATGCTCTTGGGCGCGTAATAAAATCTAGCTACAATAGAGCTGCATCCACTACAACTAACGAATGTTTGATAGACAGTGCGCTAGAATATGCTGATCAGGCACGCTTTAATACTGACGCTTCAAAACCTAAGCAATTGGGGACAATTACCTTTAATTTTCCGGGACAACAGTGAAAGTATTATTTAGGTGGCAATAGCAGTTGGCATTCAAATTTAAATTATAAAAATTATGAATTCAGAAAAACAACGCTGTGCTTGGTGCGGTACAGATCCGCTCTACGTAAAATACCATGACGAGGAATGGGGCGTGCCTGTTAAAGACGATAAAACCTTATTTGAATTTCTTCTTTTGGAAACGTTTCAGGCGGGGCTCAGCTGGATTACCATTCTTCGGAAACGCGAAAATTTCAGGGCAGCCTTTGATAATTTTGACTATAAAAAAATAGCGAAATACAACGAAAGCAAAATAGAATCTCTTTTGCAGGACGAAGGCATCATTCGCAATAAATTGAAAGTGCGTTCGGCAATTACAAATGCGCAGGCTTTTATGAAAATCCAAAAGGAATTTGGCAGCTTCAGCGATTATATTTGGAACTTTGTAGCAGGCGAGCCCATTAAAAACTCATTGATTTCCCATAAAAATGCACCCGCAAATACACCCTTGAGCGATGCCATCAGCAATGATCTTAAAAAAAGAGGGTTTAAATTTGTTGGTAGTACCGTTGTATACGCTCACCTACAAGCAACAGGAATGGTCAACGACCACATAACAGAATGTTTCCGTTACCACGAAGTATAACGAATCTAAAAAACGGATTTATTTTCTGAGCTTTCAGAATTGTTTGCTGCAATGGCTTTCAAAGTTTGATTATATCTTGTAGTAAGATCTGGATTAGTATTTTTTTCAACTTCAAACAATTTCTGAAACCAAGTTAGAGCCTTTCCATATTCATTTTTAAAATAATAGGCAGTTGCTAGTTTTTCATAAATAAAAGCAGTTCCGTAACCCTCACGGACTACTTGTTCATAAACCAATACTACGTCAATATCTTTATTGACGTCGGTTTTATGTGACTGAATTTTTTGGGAAAAGGAGAAAGTCGAAATGCTGGCAAATAATACCAGTGAAAACATGGATTTTTTGTTAATCATCAGAGCCACTAAGTTTAAACAGATATAAGTAAGGGGGTTACAAATATCCAATTGAGGTTTGTTTCCACAAATAACAGAAAAAGCCACAAAATATTGTGGCTTTTTTTTTAAAATTTTATATTTTTTTTAAAATTATAGTTTAATAATTTTTTTGTAAATCTTTCCGAACTCTCCTTCGAAAGTAACAAGAAGCGTCCCTTGCCAATTAGAATTAAGGTTTAATGTAATTTTACCATCGCCACTTTCAATTTCGGTTTTGTAAAGCTGTTGGCCTAACATATTATGAATAGTAACAGAAACGGGGCCTTGAATAGCATTCATATTAAAAGTAACTAGACCTGTAGTAGGGTTTGGATATGCAGCGGAAATATGGTTCTGGGCCCATTCCTCCACAGAGAGGTTCTCTACATTTATAGTCCAAAATCCTTCCGGAGCCACAATTGGGCGGGTGAGTGCTTTTCCAGACATTGCTTCGGCCCATATATAATATTCTATGTTTATTGATGTGGAAGGAATAGTTAATTCTGCCATCCAATTATCTCCATTTGAGGGCGACATACTGGTTTCATTGAAAGTACTCGCTCCTTCTTCGCGCCAAAAAACTTTTGCCTGCGATACTCCACTAATATGTTTAATCATAGCCTCTATATCAACAGAACTCCCTGCATTTGCTTCATCAATGGGTTGATGTACAATCCACAATGGATCTGCCACTCCAATAGTGTGTGTAATACAGTGAATTGCACCCGAAGAATTAATAAGATTCTCTCCCGGATTGTCCACATCTATTCCCACAATATTATAGCCCGGTAACATCTCCTGATATTTGGCAAGCGCCGGTCCATCAACAGCTGGCCGATAGATGGGAACCATAATTGTTTTATTTACAAAAACCGCATTGCTGTATGTATTATACGGCCCACCCGTATTTGGGTAATTACCACTGGTACTTGGGGGCGAATCAATCCATTCTATTTTATACGGGGTTCCAAATGGCGATTGAAAATTGTCCAAAACATATTGAATATTTGCTTCAATCTGTGGCCCATCGGCTACTCCTTCTGGGTATCTGCTCACCAAAATTGTCTCTTCATCGAGCAGCTTCATGTGCATATCAATATGATGAATTTCATCATAAGGTAGGGTAGTCATTTTTACAAACCGGTTTATGCCCATATATTCCTGCATAATGCCATCTATCTGCTCTTCGGTTTTTACGCTTACCCCATATGGATTTCCTGCAGAATTTT
Organism: Flavobacteriales bacterium; assembly: GCA_038215845.1. Lineage (GTDB taxonomy): Bacteria > Bacteroidota > Bacteroidia > Flavobacteriales > Flavobacteriaceae > Aequorivita. Next base: position 8,911 of record JBBQQN010000014.1, read on the forward strand.
CGTCCAGTATAAGGTTTGAAGCAAAGGCATTTCCCATACCATCACTCATATAATTTCCACCCGTATTTACTAAATCATTAGTTCCAGAATTAGTGGTATAAAGAGGAATTCCCGCCTCTGCAGCATGTGCTATGGGCATTACATCGTCATTTGGGCGGGGACGGTTATAAATCCAATCGGTCAAGGCAAGTTCGCCCACATCATCTGAATAAATGGTATTACCGGCATAATCACGAATCCAAATACTGTCCCAGGGTACATTTAAAAAAGTGACATTTGTAAGATCCACGCCATTGGTTGTTAAATAATTTGCAACGGAAGCCTCGTTTTGGGTAGTGATAATTACTTTACATTCCTGAACACCAGCTTGTACTATTTGACGAAGAATATTTGGGTAAGACGGTTGCCAAGTAACTAAAAGATACTCTACTTCTTCCCACTCTGCCGCAGCCCGAACCGGGCCAGAGGGCGGGGGTGATAATTTCTGGCTTGTAAACTGAAATTCCGAAACTAGCCCTTTCTCTGTTTCGGTTAGGTTGTGTGGAAGATTAGGCTTTTCCTGTGAAATGGCGAAAGCAGTCTGCAATGCCATCAACAATACCAAAAGGTATTTTGTGTAGTTATTATTCATCAATTTGTATTTATTGTTTTAACGCTAAAATGGAATGTGCCCTCTATATATTTGGCTCATTTCATGCGAAAAGTGAATTGTGATATACGAATATATGATTTTAATTATTTTATGATGTAGGGAATGACGTAAAACTTTTCAGCTTAAGGAACTAAGATTTCAATTTTGACAAAAAATCATTTCGAGTTATCTCCTCCGCTCCCAAACTTTCTAAATGCTCATTATAAATCTGGCAGTCAATAAACTTGTAATTTTTTCTTTTTACATATTCCGAAAGATGATAAAACGCCACTTTTGAAGCATCGCTTACCAAACTAAACATACTCTCGCCACAAAACACTTTTTTCTGTGGAAGATCTATTCCGTACAGCCCACCCACTAAAGTGCCATTCTCCCACACCTCAACAGAAACAGCATGTCCCGCTTTGTGCAAAGCCATATAAGCTTGCTGCATTTCTTGGGTTATCCACGTTCCAGCCTCTCCTTTTCGGCGAACGGTAGCACAGTTTTTTATTACCTCGGAAAAATTTTGATTGAAGGTTACTGAGAAGATTCCATTTTTTATAGTTCTGCGAAGACTTTTGGAAACCTTGAATTTTTCAGGGAAAAGCACCATTCGCGGATCGGGCGACCACCATAGCAGCGGTTGTCCCTCTTCATACCACGGAAATATTCCCGAGTTATAGGCCAGTAGCAATCTTTCCAACGATAAGTCCCCTCCTATTGCCAGCAGGCCTTCTTCAGCAAATTCATTTTTCGGGCCACTTGCAGGAAATGCTTCTTCAATACTGGGAAACCATAGCTTTTCATTTAAATAATGCATATTCAATACTACTGAAAATTTTTCATAAAAAAACCTGGAGTATTCAAACTCCAGGTTTTATATAATTTCAAAGAATCCCTTTTTTATTTAAAAGGGAAGATCGTCGTGGTCTTCTTCGTTAAAATCGTTTGCAGGCTCAAAAGCCTCAGCGGGTGGCATAGGTGGCATATCGCCGCTTACCGCTCCCTGCCCTACGTTTTCAACACGCCACCCTTGGATGGAGTTGAAATATTTGGTTTCGCCCTGTGGGTTTACCCATTCGCGACCGCGAACATTTATGCTCACTTTTACTTCCTGACCTACTTTATAACTGTTAAGTAGATCTGTTTTGTCCTGTACAAATTCTATTAAAATATGTTGCGGGTATTGTTCCTCTGTGGTAATTACCAACTCACGTTTCCTAAAACCATTGTTGCCGTAGGTTTTGGTTTCATCTATCATTTTAATTTTTCCCTGTAGTTCCATTTTGAAAATTGTTATTGTGTTATTGTAATATTATGTTTGTTTCTATTGATACTGTGGATGCTATTGTTTTGTGATGCTGAGAAGTATTTTCCAAGCTTCTTCAACCTTTCCCTCGCACAAAAAATCTTGTGCTTTTTTATGGATTTCTAAGGAATTGCCCTCATCCCGCAACCATTTCAATTCTTCCGAAGTATTGATAAAGGTATTAATTTCTTCTTGATTTGGAAAATTTTCTACGTTGCCAAGCATGCCCAAATCGTTTCCGGTTAGCACCCTACTTTTACGAATGCTTTCGGGCAGTGCGTCCACTCCAATCCCTATAGTGGACAAGGGTTTTGGAACTTGAAATAGCCCATCTTTGGCGCGGCTGTACCAATTATCGCCCAATCGGGAAACGGTGTCAATTTTATATGGGTCAATGTGACCTTCTTCATTAAATATATTTTCTTCCATATGAAGTTTTACAACTTCGCAAATAATTAGATTTCCAGCGCCACCTTCCTTCCCCAAGGAAATAACTTCATTCACTTTGCACTCCATTTGCACAGGAGCTTCTGCTACGCGCGGTGGTTTTATTAGTTCGGAAGCAAGTTCTGTAAATCCTGCTTTAGTAAATTCATTTACACCCTTTGCATATTCAGTGGAAGAAAGGGACATTTGTTGAACCATAGCATAGCTAACAATGTTTATAACCACTTCGGGCACCTGCAAAATATTTTCATAAGTGTGCTTTGTGGTATTATCACGGCCACGGCGGGCAGGCGAAAAAACAAGAATTGGCGGGTTGGCACTAAATACATTGAAAAAACTAAATGGCGAAAGATTTACATTGCCTTCTTTATCAACGGTAGTGGCAAATGCGATGGGCCTTGGAGCAACTGAGCCAAGTAGATAGCCGTGCAACTTTCCTGTAGGTATATCTTTTGGTGAAATTGAGATCATTGTCGCAAAAGTACCCAAAGATTATAGCTTCTAAAAATATGATTGTACAATAATATAAACATATTTGCTTTATATTTAAATCTGAAATTACTTTCTGTATGCAAAGCAACAAAGCGCTCACCCGTTGGGGTTTTATTTTCGCTTCTCTTTTAATTATTAGCCTTATCCTTTGGAATACTTACATTTTTTTTAATCAATTAAAAGAAAATGAACGTACCAAGATGGAAATTTGGGCAGAAGCCTATCAGGATCTTCAACAAAAAAGTACTTCAGACAACCCAACTGTAGGCGAAATGATATTGGCGGTTATACAGAGCAATACCACCACACCCATGATTCTTTATACCCATAAAGAAGATATATACGATGTGCGGAATATCGATGAAAGTAAAAAGGATTCGCTTTCCACCCGAAAAAACCGGGAAAAACTTGCAGAAAAATTCGCCACGGAATATAAGCCTATTGAAATACGGAATAACGGTGAATTGCTAGCAACTATCTATTATGGAAATTCGCCAATAATAAATAAACTTAAATATTATCCGGCCTTTTTAATTTTGATCATTTTTCTTTTCATTCTTGCCATTTATCTTTTCTATAAAACATCAAAATCTGCAGAACAAAACAAACTGTGGGCGGGAATGGCAAAGGAAACAGCGCACCAGATTGGCACGCCCCTTTCTTCACTTGTGGGTTGGACTGAAATTTTACGTTCAGAAAATGTAAACCCACAATACATTAAGGAAATAGAAAAAGATGTAGTACGGCTTGAAACCATTACTGACCGCTTTTCCAAAATAGGATCGGTGCCGCACTTGGAACGCTGTGATATTGTAGCCGAAACCCAAGCCTCCTACGACTATCTTAAAAATAGAACTTCCAAGATGGTTAAATTCAAATTAAACCTTCCCAAAAAGCCTATATATGTAGACTTAAATCCGCAACTTTACAGTTGGACCATCGAAAATCTGGTAAAAAATGGGATCGATGCCATGAAAGGCACAGGTAAAATTACCGTGTCGATTACCACCAATTCCAAATACGCTTTGATCCGCGTCACCGATTCGGGAAAAGGAATCAGTAAAAATAATTTCAAGAGAATTTTTACTCCCGGGTTTACTACAAAAAAAAGAGGGTGGGGATTGGGCCTTTCCTTGGCAAAACGCATCATTGAAGAATACCACAACGGAAAAATACGCGTTTTAAAAAGCAGTCCCTTAGAAGGAACCACCATGGAAATAGCCCTTAAAACAGAACATTGATTTATGGATTTTACAAGCAAAACAATACACACTGCCCGTCTGAATAATAACTGCCCCGAATGTTTTGGCACGGATGGACTTGAAATAATTTTTACACAGCCCGAAAAGGAGAATCTATTTTACAGAAAACCATCTTCCAAAATAGATGAAAAACTATATTGCCACACCTGCAAGAACACTATTTATCCCATAAGCTGGACAGCAGATATTGAAAGGGTATATGATTATAACAAGAAGATCGCAGAATCAAACAGGCAATATTTAAAGGTTAAACCCGCCCTTTATATTGCAATTCTGCTGACTATAATAGTGGTTGCCGTTGTAATTTATTTTTTGATAAAGGATTAACCTAGTTTTTCAGCGATTGATTCTGCCAATGCTGAAAATTCTTCCGAGGTCATTTTTACTTTTTTGGTAAACCGCATATCGTCCATTTCGTTCAGTGGAATAAGATGTACGTGCACATGTGGAACTTCAAGCCCTACCACAGCCATTCCCACCCGTTTACAGGGTACGGTTTTTTCAATGGCAATAGCAACTTTTCTGGAAAATTGCATCAGTTGAAGATAGATATGTTCGCCCATATCAAAAATCTTGTCAATTTCTTCCTTTGGAACACATAGTGTATGACCCTTTGCATTTGGATTTATATCCAAAAAGGCTATAAAGTTATCGTCTTCCGCTATTTTATAGCAGGGTATTTCGCCTTCAATAATCTTTGAAAATATAGTTGCCATAGTTAATCTCTTGAGATTTCCAATATTTCAAATTTTAGCACCCCGTTTGGTACTTTTATATCGGCTACTTCGCCAACTTTTTTTCCTAACAAACCATGACCAATTGGAGAGTCTACAGAAATTTTTCCCGTTTTAAGATCGGCTTCGCTTTGTGCAACTAACTTATAAGTCATTTCCATGCCGTTGTTTTGATTCTTAATCTTTACGGTTGAATGTACCAGAACTTTACTCAGATCCAATTGCGATTCATCTATTAAACGCGCATTAGCAAGCACTTCTTCCATTTTTGCAATTCGCATTTCAAGCATGCCTTGGGCTTCTTTTGCAGCGTCATATTCAGCATTTTCACTTAAGTCTCCTTTATCGCGGGCCTCCGCAATGGCATTCGAGGCTTTTGGACGCTCTACGTCCCGCAAATGGTCAACTTCATCTCTCAATTTTTTTAATCCTTCGGCCGTATAATAAGATACTTTACTCATAACTTCATCGTTTGTGTATGTAAGAACATACATGTTCTTTAATATAACAAAATCCCGACAATAGGCGGGACCCACTTTAATAAATTAAAAAAATCCCATGCGTGACGGGATCGTGTCTAGCAAATATACTAAAAAATTACATGTCTTATAATATGTCGTATTTTTGACATGAAAAATTTTTAATACCCCATGAAAAAGATACTTTTTGCAATGCTTATTATTTTTTTGGCAGCTTGTTCGAAAAATGACGAAAAGCAAGATAACAATCCAAATTTAAACAATCCTGCTATCAACCTAAGCCTTAATTTAACGCTTCCTGAATACACTCCTTTGAAGTTTCCAGGCGAAAAAGTGATTATTACATCACAAGGGATAGGCGTACAAGGAATCGTAATTTACAACGTAAACAATGAACTTTATACGGCTTTTGATCTGAGCGATCCCAATCACCCAAAAAGCAGTTGTTCACGAATGACCATTGAAGGCATAATAGCCAGTTGCCCCTGTAAAGACGATAATAATAGCTACGATATTGTTACTGGACAGCACGCCACCGACGAAAATAAATACCCTATGCAGCAATACCGAGCCGAACGCAGTGGCGATGTAGTTAGAATCAGCAACTAGTTTCTTAAAATTTTACAGTCGCTCCCACTAAAAAGTTTGTGGTTGCCTGAGGATAATAACCTGCTCCTTCAACAGTAGTAACGGTTCCGGGTTGGCTAAAATCATCATCGTAGGTATAAAAATAGCCGTTTGAAATATATTTCACATTAAATATATTGTTCACCAAGGCTGAAAAAACCACTTCCTTTACCCAGGGAAGCTTGTCCAACTTAAAAACAATGTTCAAATCGTTTACAAAATAACTGTCCAATTTTGATGCTTCACTGTCAATGTTTCCCATATATTGTTCGCCCACAAATTTTGAAAGTAGTCCTACCTGCAAGTTTCTGATTGGGGAGTATTCCAACATATTTGCAGCAACAATCGAAGGGGAAAAGGATATATTGGTATTTCCAATGTTTAGCAACTCGCCATCGCGGGAAGTAACAAAATCAACATTCTTATTGGTGCTTAGGGCAATGTTTGGAAGGGTTCTAATTTTATCGGTAATTTTTATTTCGGCATCAACTTCCAATCCCAACCTGTAACTTTTTCCGCTGCTTGTTCTAAGGGCCGCACCAACATCGTTCAATTCGCCGGAAAGTACCAATTGATCTTTGTAATCCATATAATAAATGTTTGTGTTCACTTTGGTTTTCTCATTATTGAAACGCCATCCCAATTCATAGTCATCCAACTTTTCGGGAGTAATAATACCCTGTTCGTAATCATTTCGGGAAGGCTCCCGGTGAGCTTTTCCGTAGGAGAAATAAAATTGATTCGAAGAATTCACCTTATAGCTTGCTCCAGCTTTTGGATTGAAAAATGAGTAGTTTTCATCTACGTTCAGCGCTACCAAATCCGAGGTTATACCCGAAGTTTTATAATTTAAAAACCTTCCCTGTAAATCGCCAAAAATACTCCATTGATCATCAATTCTATACGTCGCTTTGGAAAAAACGGTGAATTCACTTTTCTCGCCATTTCCTTCATAATAACGATCCCTAATTTCAGAATCCCTGGCATAGCGTGCCCAAATAACTTCGCCATAATGGTCGCCATTGTAATAACTGTAAAAAGCGCCGGCGTTTAACTCCAATTGATTGTCTTTATAATTCACATTGGCATTGGCGGCATAAAAATCGTTATCCAACCAACGGCGGCGGATTAAATCGGTTGTATTGATGGTATCCCCACCAACCTCAAGCGGCGCAAAACCATAGGTTTCAAAATTTTCATCTTCTTTATATTCTTCAAAATAACCTCGGCCCTGTGTATAGTTAAAAGCAACGTTAGTGCTCCAGTTGTTGTTCAACCGCTGGTTCCAAAGTAATTGATAATGATCCTGCGAATAATTATCCACCTCGTTATCATAAAATTGAATGTTTCCCGCTTCATCCATATACATTCCAGCAATATTATAGGTGCGATCGTTTTTAAGTATGTCCGGATCTTCAATACCGTACCAAGCTTGATAGGTTTCTTCGCGTCCGCCAAAAACCAAAGCTTTTATCAAAGTATTTTTATCCACAAATGCTCCCTGTAGAAAATATGATTTCAAGTCGGAACTGGCTCTGTCAATATATCCATCAGATTTGATGGTTGACAACCTTCCTGCTACTTCAAAATGATCGGAAAGCAAGCCAGTGCTGAACTTGACGTTGTGTTTGTGCGTATTATAACTGCCGAAGGAATTTGAAATTTCGCCAGAAGCCTCGTTTGAAACCACATCGCTCAACAAATTCAAACTTGCGCCAAACGCTCCAGAACCATTGGTGGAAGTTCCCACGCCCCGTTGCAATTGCAGACTTTGCACCGATGATGTGAAATCGGGTAAATTCACCCAAAAGCTTCCTTGGCTTTCCGAATCATTGTATGGAATTCCGTTTAAAGTAACGTTTACGCGTGATGCATCACTTCCCCGAACCCGAATGTAGGTATAGCCTACGCCCGCCCCTGCATCACTGGTGGTTACCACTGAAGGCAAATAGTTGAGCATATAGGGAATATCCTGCCCAAGATTTCGCTTTTCAAGTTCTTCTTTGTCAATATTGGAATGGGTAATTGGCGAATCGGCATCCACGCGAACGGCTCGCACCAAGACTTCGTCGAGTGATTCAACTTTTGTGGAATCTTGCGATTTTTCCTGTGCGGAAACCGTGATAAAAAGTGAAGTAAAAATTGCTGAAATCAATAACTTTTTCATTCGTAATAATTTTAAATTTTACGAATAAAAGGGGCGTTATTCTTTGTTGGTTAAATGTTTGCATAAAAAAACCCTACAACAATGCATCGTGCATTATTACAGGGGGTTCCTATTTGTTATCCCTTGGCAGCATTACCCGCCCAGGTTCTTTGGGTATAATCTCAGCCTTTTGAAGTTCGAATTTTAGAGCGACGAGCGACGAAAAAATATTTCGTAACTCGTACTTCTAATTTCTTATTTCAGAAAGCACCCCTTTGAGATGTAGGACAAAGGTACAATTCCTTTTACCGATTATCACAAAATTTTTATCATATCCTTAATACTTGTACCCTTTTTTAGTCTTTACATTTGAATGATGAGCACTTCAAAAAATAAATTCACTTTTAAAATTATTCTGAGCTATTTGGTCCTAGGGGCTTTATCGGTACTTATGGGAGTGTTTGTATATTCAGAATTTAAAAATTATACGGCCGAAGTTGCAGAAAGTACAGGCGAAAAAAAATTCATCGAAACCGGGACGCTCATTAATTTGGTTTATGAGACGGATGGTTTTTCCCGGCTCGCCCTTTTAACTGAAACAGATGAGGATTTTGAAGTCTATATGTCCAAAACCGATTCTCTTTTCAAAAAAATTGAAGAGATAAAGTCGCTCACCAACAACGATTTTCAGATAAAACAATTGGACAGTGTAAAAACCTTGCTGGAAGAAAAAAACCGCAATATTGAACAACTGCGTATTCTTCGGCTTACAAACAAAAAGGATACTTCGCTAGACGATATTTTAAAAGAAGTGCGAAAACTGGAAGCTTCCATCGGTTTGAATTCGGTAGAATCCATGGTTAAAAATCCGTCAAAACTGAGTAAGGAAGATCGGAAGATTTGGGAATCCTACGCAGATTACCTCAACAATAATTCGTTGCGGGAAACTCCCACCGTAAAATCAAAAACCGTGGATTCCATGCTTACGGCATCGCGTTATATAGTGGCGGAAGCGAAAAAGGAAAATTCCCGAATTCGGCAATCGCTGATGCAAAAGGAAAATGAATTGATACGCAACGATTTGAGTATTTCGGGCAGGCTGCGCGAAATAATTGGCAGTTTTGATAGGGAAATTACCAAAAACAACAATCTTGAAAAACAGCAACGCAATGCCTCCGTAGCCCGGACTGGTCAGATTTTGCGCATTGCGGCAATTATTGGTGGCATAGTTATTTTACTTTTTTCCTATTTTATACTTTCCGATTTCTTTAGGGCGGAGCGCTTCAAGAAAAATTTGGAAGAATCAAAAAATTACGCCGAATCCTTGCTGAAAAGCCGGGAACAACTTATTTCTACGGTGAGCCACGACCTTAAAACTCCGCTCAACACCATTACAGGTTATTCCGAATTGTTTGAAAATTCGACCCTTTCTGAAAAACAGAAATATTATTTGGAACAGATTACCTCTAGCTCGCATTTCATTTCGCATTTGGTGGATGATTTGCTTGACTATTCAAAACTGGAAGCGGGAAAATTGCCTTTGGAAGCGGTTCCCTTTTCCTTGGAAAATATAATTGTACAAGCCGGAAATGCAGCAAATCAACTTTATCTTCAAAAACCTGTTGACTTAAAAATTTCTGTTTCGCAAAAGGTAAAGGACAATATTTTTGAAAGCGATCCCCTGAGAATTCGCCAAATAATAAACAATTTGGTAGGCAATGCCTTTAAATTTACCGAAACGGGAAGCGTAGAAATAAAGGTAGAAGAAATTGAAAAACACGATAATATTTCAACCGTTCAGATTAGCGTAATTGATACTGGAATTGGGATTTCAGAAGAAAAGCAGGAACTTATTTTTCAGGAATTTACCCAAGCAGGATTAGAAATAGCCCACAAATTTGGAGGCAGCGGTTTGGGACTTGCCATTTCAAAAAAACTGGCCCTTCTTTTGGGAGGTACACTAAAGGTTTCAAGTATTTTGGGCAAGGGAAGCACCTTTACCTTAACGCTTCCCTTAAAAAATTCAGAGAGGGTTCTACAAAAAAAATCTGTTGAAAAGCCCAGCTCATTTTTGGGCTTAAAGGCTGTAATTATTGATGACGATGATGCCATGCGCTCTCTGTTGAAGGAAATTTTTGAGCAAATGGATATTTCTTCCAAAGTTTTTAGCACGTTTGAAAAATTTCAAAATTCGGAAAACACTTCTTTCGATTTTCTACTTACCGATATCCAAATGCCGGGTACGGATGGTTTTACAGTTTTGAAAAAAATGAAGATGGGAAAAATAAATTCTTATGAAAAACAGCCCATTATTGCAATGACGGGAAGTAGAGAACATCCAAAAGATTTTTATCTCGACAAGGGCTTTGCCGAAATGCTATCGAAGCCCTTTTCAAAACATGAATTGGTCGCTGTTTTGAAGGGTATCTTTTCACAAAACCAGAAATTTTCTTCTCAAAACCAAGTAGCGCCAAAAATTCAAAATAAAACTTCCGAAAAATTTGACCTTTCGTTATTGCAGTCTTTTGTGAGCACACCACAAGCCATGGACGAAATCCTTTCAGTTTTCTTTATCCAAACGGAAAATGATCTGGTCCAATTAAAAAGCGCTGTTGAGCAAAATGATTTCACTACCATTAAAGAAACATCGCACCGAATGTTGACCATGTTTCGCCAAATACAGGCTAAATACGTTATCAAAAACCTTGAAAAAATGGAAAATTACAATGTACAGGAAATACGGGACAATGAAATGAAAATGGATTTTGAAAAATTGGTTTTAAACGTTAGGGAGCTAATAAAGGATCTTCAAAAAGAACGGAGTTTATAGGTCTATTTGGTAGTGATCCATTTTGTTATAAAGGGTTTTTCGGGTAATGTTGAGGAGTTTTGCCGCTTTGGTTTTATTGAAATCGGCTTCTTTTAGCGCATTCAAAATAAGCTGCTTTTCATTGCTTTCCTTTGAAAAATCGAATGTTTCCTTTCCTTTATTTTGAGAAAAAAGAACTTCCCTCGGAATAACTTCCAAAGGAATCAAATTGGAATTTGTCAATAACACCGACCGTTTTATTACGTTTTTCAATTCCCGCAGATTTCCCGGCCACGCATAATTTTTAAATGCCTGTTCCACTTCCTTTGAAAGCCCAACTACTTCTTTTCCCAAAGATTCGTTAGCCTGGTTTAAAAAATGTTCGGTGAAAAGAAAGAGGTCTTCTCTCCTTTCGCGCAGAGAGGGAATGTGTATTGAAAATTCGTTAAGTCGGTGGTATAGATCTTCACGAAATTTTCCTTCCGAAACCGCTTTCATCAAATCCTCATTGGTTGCGGAAAGAATGCGTACGTCCACCACTATTTCAGTATTGCTGCCTACGGGTTTTATTCTTCGTTCCTGTAAAGCGCGCAACAATTGTATTTGATTTTCATAGGAAAGGTTACCTACTTCATCCAAAAAAAGCGTGCCGCCGTCAGCAGCTTCAAAATGCCCTTTTTTGTCGTTTACCGCGCCGGTGAAACTTCCCTTTACGTGACCGAAAAATTCGCTGGCCGCAATTTCCTTGGGAATGGCACCACAATCCACTGCGATAAAACTGTTGCCTTTTCGGGAACTGTAGTTATGAATTGCTTTTGCAGCCACTTCTTTCCCGGTTCCGCTTTCCCCCTGAATCAAAACGCCCATATCTGTTGGGCCGACAAGCTTTAAATATTCGTTAAATTTTTTTGAGGACTCGCTTATACCAACCACAAAAGAAGGTTTTTCCGAAATGTTTATTGGTTGTTGATTTTTGGTTTCAACGGGTTGATCGGTATTCATCGTTTCCGAAGCTTCTTTCTTTGGAACAACCAATGTTGGAGAATCCTGTTCGATAATCATCAACAGTTCCTCGGGCCGAAAAGGTTTCGAAATATAATCGAGGGCGCCCTTTTTTATGGCTTTTACCGCTGTATCAACTTCGGCATAACCAGTCATCAAAATCACCTTTGTAGTTGGGGAAATATTTTTTGAATACTCCAGCAAGTCCAAGCCGGAATCATCGGGAAGCTTTAAATCGGTAATAAAAATATCGAATTTGTTTTTCTCCAATTTCTTACGGGCATCAGTTCCAGTTAAAGAAGTGGTAACTGTAAAACCTTTGCGTTCCAAAAAAGAGGTGAGCATTTTGCTAAAAGCCACGTCGTCTTCTACTATATGTATCTGCTGCGCCATTACGTTTTATATGCCGTAAAAGTACCAAGTATATGAATGGGCAATCTTTAAAATTATCACAAAAAAAGGTGCCCAAATTTGGACACCTTTTCTTGAAGTATTGAATCTAAAAATACCTGCAATTTATTGCTTCTTCATGCTATTAGCATCATTTTTTATCCATTCGCCTTGAGCGTTTGCATAAACAGTTGACGCTTTTTTGTCAGCTCCTGAAATTTGGATTTTGTATTCGCCATTAGCGTTTACATATGCTTTAGAGATAGTTGCTCCTTTAAAGTCCGCAGTTACTGCATCTTTAACAGCTTGTGGAACTTCAGAAGCTTTCACTTCTTTATAATCCTGTACAGTTGTTGCAACTACTTCAGCTTCAACTGTAGGCTCTTGTACTGCATCCAATTGAGTTTCTACTTGTGCTTCAACAGCAGTTTTCTGTGGAGTATTTAGAGCAGTTGGTTCTTTTTCTGTTTGAGCGCTTGCTGCGGTTAAACCTCCTAATACAATTGCTGCACTTAAAATTAACTTTTTCATAATGTGTGTTTTTTTAATGTTTACTAATTTATTATTTATTCGTTTACAAGTTTGTTTGTTGACTTGTATATAGAAAAAGTAGTGCCATAGAAAAAACCTAAGCAATAAAACACATAAATAGCTTAAAACTAGTGAATTAAATATTATTTAATATTTTTTTGAAACTGAAAAAGTGTATAAAATAAAGTACAGTTGTGTAAAAATTACACAGTTTTTGTGTGCAAATGCTATTCAAGACGTGGCGGCTTGCGCGAATATTTTTTTAGAGCGTGTTCTTTTTTGTGCTTCAGCCTTTTCTCAACAGCACCTTTTGATGGCCTTGTTCTTTTGCGTGCCTTTGCCACTTTTAGGTTTTGCTTAAGCAGTTCAATAAACCTTTCAATCACCAAGGCTTTGTTCCTATGCTGGCTTCGGGTTTCGCTACAGTTAAGTGAAATGGTGCCGTCAGTAGAGATTTTTGACGCCAATTTGTTGCGAAGTCTTTCTTTTTCATTGTGTGAAAGTGCCTGTGAAGTTTCCAAATCAAACGAAACCTCAACCTTTGAAGCTGTTTTGTTTACATGCTGCCCTCCCGGTCCGCTGCTTCGGACTGCCTTAAAGGAAAGTTCGGATATTAAAATTTCGAGATTCATTGGGGTTGGTGTACTTCGCTTAAAAGATCGTTTACCGTTTTTACCGGATTAAAGGTAATCAGCGGCACTTCAACAAAAACAGTATTCCAGTTTGCCATGGCGCCGTTCCAAAGTCCCGGACGTTCCAAAGCCTTTATTGGTTTCCCCTGATACGATTTTTCTGAAATGAAACCCGCATCAGGATTTGAAAACTTCAACAGATCATATTTTTCACCTTTATAATTGCGTACGCCGCAGACCAAATCTACCGGATTGAAATGCGTGGCTTTTTTAGCCAAACCTTTTTGCTGATCATTATGTGAATCAATTTGCGACATTTCAACTATTTGGTGCGAAAGGTTTCCCTTTTTATCTTTTATAAGAAAGGGTCCGCCTCCGGGCGCGCCGGTATTTTCAACAACTCCGCAAACGCGGATGGGACGTTCCAAAATTTTTAAAAGTGTTTCTTTTTCTTCCGAAGCATTTTTTATTTTTAACTCTTCGGAAATAAAAGCCACTGCGCTTTTCAGAATTTCTTCGGAACTATTTTGGGAGTGAAGTTTTTCAACAAACCCAAAAATTTTCTGCTGAAGAAGAAGCAATTTACCGGCCAACACCTTTTTATGAAATGCAACAGTTTCCACGTATTTTTCAGAAACTACGTTGTCAATGTTTTTAATAAAAATGATATCTGCATCCATATCATTCAGGTTTTCGAGCAACGCTCCATGCCCCGAAGGACGAAAAAGCAAGTCGCCATTTTCATCCAAAAAGACTTCGTTTAGCGGACTGACGGCAATGGTGTCGGTTTCTTTTTTCTGAAAGGAATAGGAAATGTTGAAGCGGACTCCCGTTTTCTTTTCAACGGAATTCTTCACTTTCTCAAAACGCTTGTTGAATTTTTCCTCGTGCCCCTCTGAAACCGTAAAATGGATTTTTGCTTCGCTATTTGCTGTGGCATAAAAAGCAGCTTCGTACAACTGTTCGCCAAACGCGGTCATATAATTTTCGCCGTATTTGTGAAAAGGGATCAATCCCTTTGGAGTATTGCTAAAGTTAAGCCCAGTTTCCTCCAACATTTCGTTTACAAATAAATAATACCTTTTGCCTTTTCCAAAATTTTGGAAATCGGGGTATTTTTCATTCAGTTTTTTATTTACCAAAGTTGTAAACGGAAAGTTTTCAATGGAAGTTAAAAAGAGCTTTATATTTTTGTTTTCATCCTTATTAAGGAATTGATCGATGTCTTCATCGGGAGAATACCTTTCAATAAATTGGTGCAAAAATTTGAACATACGTGTTGCCGCGCCGGAAGCAGGCACGAATTTCAATAAATCCAACTGGTCTTTTTTAGTTTCAAAAAGTTGGGCCAATTGCTGTTGCTCACCTTCGGAAAGAATTTCTATCCCTTTTCCTGCGGATGCTGCCTCCACCACATTCGCAAAAGGAATTCCCTCTTTAAAAATATTGAGTTGGCGGATTACTTCGGCTTCGGTAAGACCGTGATTTTTTATTTGTTGTAGGTTTTTATCAGTAAACATTTTATTTCTTTTTCAGCAATGCGTCTATTATTTCGACGGCTTTTTCAAATCTTTCTTTTTCGTTCCCCTTCAAAATTTGATAGGGGAAATCCTGTTCTTTCAATTCGGCCTCGAAAATACGAAACATTTCTTCACGGTTATTGGGCCTGTCGCGAAGAATGTCTGCTTCCCATGGCGTATCAATATAGGTTAACAAATAGATGCTGTAATTGTTTTTGGTTGCTTCCCTTTTTATTTCCAAAGGACAAAATCCGTTGTAATAATATTCGGAATATACTTTTAATTCCAACAAATTGGTATCGCAAATAAGAAGGCTTTTAACGCTTTTCGCAATTTCTCTTTCTGCTTTTAATTGTCCCTCGGCTATTGTAAGCAGATCTTCCCGTACTACCAATTCTTTTGTAGCGTCCCACTTATTTTGCAGATAATCCCGCATAAATTCCGGCACCCAAAGTGTTTGGTAATGTGAGGCAAGTTGTTTTGCCAAAGTGGTTTTTCCGGTAGATTCCGGCCCGTATAATACTACTTTGATCAATTCAGCAGACTGGTTTCGGGTATGTTGAGATTTTTCTTCCACGCACGGTATCCATAGATGGCAATAATAGTAAATAAAAGGTATTGAAAGGAAGTAAATACGAGTCCTTTATAAAGATAGAGCGGCACGGAAATTATATCGCCAATAATCCAATATATCCAATTTTCCAGTTTCTTTTTCGCCATTAGCCACATTCCCACGAAAAAAATGGCGGTTGTAATTGTGTCTACATAGGCCGTCCAACTGTTCCATTTATCGAAATATTCATAAACACCGAAGACGAAAATCAAGGTTGCTATAAATATAAAAATTGAAAGTTTTTGCTCATTTTTGGTCGTGGTGGTTATGGGTGTATAATGGGAGTCGTCCACTTTTCGAGTCCAAATATACCAACCGTAAATGCTCATTGCAAAGTAATAGGCATTTATCATCATATCGCCCAAAAGCCCATAAACTTCAAGTATATAAACAAAAATAGCCGTACTTATAATTCCAGTTGGGTAAACCAGAATATTATCCTGCTTGGCATACCACACACTTAAAAATCCAAAAAACACAGCAATGAGTTCCAGCACAATTAAATGAGTGGGAATATTTTCATACTGTGCAAAAAACCAATCAAAAATGGGGCTCATAGTCGCTTCTGTCCGATTTTACTATTTTTATGTAAAGTAATCCTCTTTCAACAGCTTCAAGCGCAGTTTTCATTTCTTTTTGAAGCAAATCCATAACTTCATCGTATTCCCCATAAACTTGTGTACTCAATGGATTTTCCAAAACTGTTAAGTCAGAATTGCGAAGGCTTTTTATGAAATTGATAATTGCTGGCTCGTAATCGTCCTGCAACGGTGTTAAGGTTAGTTCTACAGATATTTTCATAACAATTTTATTTGGCTTCGACTCCGCTCAGCCACCGAACGATCATTGAGAGGAGCCGAAATGACTAATTTTCAAACGCCGTTCCCATTACCACCATATCGGCGCCGGCTTTGTAGGCGTTTTGTTTTTTTATTTCTGTTTTAATCCCGCCGCCAACAATCAATGGAATGTTTATAGCTCTTTTTACTTCGGAAATGATTTCCGGGTTTACAGTAAATTTTGCTCCACTCCCCGCTTCCAAATAAATAAGTTTTGCGCCCATGTATTGCCCCGCCAATGCTGTATTTACTATTTCTTCAACATTTTCCTGCGGGAGCGGTTTCGTTTTTGTCACTTTTGAAACCGAGGAATCATTGCCACCATCAATCAAAATATAGCCTGTGGAAATAATTTCCAAAGTGGAATTCTTTAATGTTGAAATAGATTTTATTTGTTGCCCAACCAAATATTCGGCATTTCTTCCTGAAAGCAATGTCAAAAACAACAATGCATTAGCAAGTGGCGTAATATGCGAATGGTCTCCTGGGAAAAGAAAAATGGGAAGCTTTGTTTTAGCTTTTAAGGCTTTAACTGTTTCCTCGGTTTCTCCATTAAAAACTGTACTTCCGCCTACAAAAAGATGGGTAGTTTCAAGAGGAACATTTTTTAGAAATGACGAAGTTTTAGAAATATTGAATTTATCCGGATCAATAAGTATAGCGAGTTGTTTTCTATTCTGGGCAACCGATTTCAGAAAAGAGTTATAAAAAATTCCTTCCATTTATTTTTTTTCAGAAATAAGAGCATAGGCGCAGGTAAAACCTTCAAACTCCAAAAAACTCACTTTATACTCTTCAGTTTTATCTTCGTAGGTAACGGTTGCGGTGGTATGGTCATCGTCCAGCATAAATTCTTCCACATAAATATGTTGCAAAAAACTCACTCCTTTTTCAGCAAAACTTTTATAAAGAGATTCTTTTGCACACCATACAATAGTCAATTTTCGCATCAACGCATCGTCATTCGCAATGGTACGATATTCTTCAATTGGGGTAAATTTATGGGCAATTCGTTGAATTTTCTGACGCTGTTTTTCAATATCGATTCCCACTTCGGTATCGCTGATAATAATGGCCGAAAAAATGAAGGAATGGGTAATGGAGATATGTTTGTCGCCCGTTAAATGGGGCTTCCCATTTTCGTCATAATACAAATCGTGATCCGTATATCCTTCCAAAGCCATTAAATGCCGAATGCTCATAAAGGCACGACGATGCAGGTCGCTCTTCATGTTTTCAACTCTGTTTGAGCAATTATTTGTTAAGCTTTTTCCTTCAGAAAGTGCTTCAAAAGATTCTTCAATCTTCCAAATGAAGACTTTAGTTGTGGGATTTACTGTTATAGTTTTGTAAAGTGGCATAAATTTTTAAAGGATATTATGTACTTTTGCGAACTGAATTTAGATATCAAAATTAGTTAATAACAACGAGTTTCCCGCAGTAGTGGGAATAAAATTATAATTTATATGTCAACGAAAACTGTGCCTTACACTGCTTATAAAGTAAAAGATATTTCCCTGGCAGATTGGGGGAGAAAAGAAATTGAACTTGCCGAAGCCGAAATGCCCGGATTAATGTCATTGCGCGAAGAATACGGAAACGAGCAGCCTTTAAAAGGTGCGCGTATTGCCGGATGTCTTCACATGACTATTCAAACAGCGGTTCTTATTGAAACATTACAAGCGCTTGGAGCCGAAGTTACTTGGAGTTCCTGCAATATTTTTTCAACTCAGGATCACGCCGCTGCTGCAATGGCTGCTGCCGGAATACCTGTATATGCCTGGAAAGGGATGAATGAAGAGGAATTTGACTGGTGTATTGAACAAACGCTTTTCTTTGGCGAAGACCGCAAACCGTTAAATATGATTCTTGACGATGGTGGCGATCTTACCAATATGGTTTTGGACAAATATCCTGAACTTGCCGCTGGCGTTAAAGGTATTTCTGAAGAAACTACAACAGGGGTTCACCGTCTTTACGAGCGTGTAAAAAATGGAACGTTACCAATGCCCGCCATCAATATTAACGATAGCGTTACAAAAAGTAAATTCGACAATAAATACGGCTGCCGCGAAAGTGCCGTGGATGCAATCCGCCGTGCAACTGATGTGATGCTTGCCGGAAAACGAGTAGTAGTTTGCGGTTATGGCGATGTGGGTAAAGGTACAGCCGCTTCCTTTAAAGGAGCTGGTAGTATTATTACCGTTACTGAAATTGATCCAATTTGTGCACTACAAGCTGCGATGGACGGTTTTGAGGTGAAAAAATTGGAAACCGTTATTGGCAATGCAGATATTGTAATTACTACTACCGGGAATAAAGATATTATCCGCCCAGAGCATTTTGAAGCCATGAAAGACAAAATCATTGTTTGTAATATTGGCCATTTTGACAACGAAATAGCTGTTTCTTGGTTGAACAAAAACCACGGAAACTCTAAAGTGGAAATAAAACCACAAGTTGATAAATATACCCTTAACGGAAAAGACATCATCTTACTTGCTGAAGGTCGTTTGGTAAATCTTGGTTGTGCTACTGGCCACCCAAGTTTTGTAATGAGTAACAGTTTTACGAACCAAACTTTGGCACAGATCGAACTTTGGAAAAACGGTGAAAACTACGAGAAAGAAGTATATATGCTTCCAAAGCATTTGGATGAAAAGGTTGCAAAACTTCACCTTGAAAAAATTGGGGTAGAACTTACCGAACTTACCAAGGAGCAAGCCGATTATATTGGCGTAACCGTTGAAGGTCCATTTAAACCTGAGTACTACAGATACTAAAACCGAATGTCACCCTGAGCGCAGTCGAAGGGTCACACTTAAATATTTTATAAAACCCCTTGTTCCGAAATTTCGGAATGAGGGTTTTTTATTGGAAATATTTTAACTTTTAAGTGGTCAGGATTATTCTTAATTTAAATGAATCATGATTTATGAGGAAGAAAAAATAAAAGTCCCAAGATTTAACGAAGAATCCGGTTTCTACACCACGCGAAAACGCTCAAAAATGATGGGCAAAATCCGTGGAAAAAATACCAAACCAGAATTACTTTTCAGAAAAGCACTTTGGGAAAAAGGAATTCGGTATCGTGTGGACAACAAGAAACTTCCCGGGAAACCTGATGTTTCCATTCAAAAATACAAACTTGCAATTTTTATTGATGGCGAATTCTGGCACGGCTACAACTGGCCGGAGCGAAAAGAAACCTTAAAAAGCAATCGCGGCTTTTGGATACCAAAAATAGAGCGGAATATGCAACGCGACCGTGAAGTAAACAAGCAGCTCGACGAAATGGGCTTTACGGTTTTTAGATTTTGGGTGAATGAAGTAAAGAACGAACTCAACAAATGTATTAACGATGTATTGGTTTACATAAACACTGGACAAAATGAATAAAAACTCAAAACTACCTAACATTCCAACCTCTATCTTTTCAGTAATGAGTAAAATGGCGGTAGAACATAAAGCCATTAATCTTTCACAGGGATTCCCAAACTTTCCCAGCGACCCGGCACTCAATGCATTGGTGGACAAAGCTATGAGCGACGGTTACAATCAATATGCACCAATGCCAGGCGATTTTGAGTTGCGCATGGAAATTTCAAAAAAAATTGAAAAGCTTCACAAACATTTTTACAATCCCGATACTGAAATAACAATAACTGCGGGAGCAACGCAAGCTATTTTTACCATAATCGCAGCTTCAATTAGCAAAGGCGATGAAGTAATTATTTTCACACCAGCCTATGATTGTTATGCGCCCACGGTGGAACTGTTCGGCGGGAAAATTGTACCAATCCAACTTAAACCTCCTTTTTATGGTGTGGATTGGCAGGAAGTTGCAGATAAAATTTCTTCAAAAACGAAAATGATAACCATCAACAGTCCGCACAATCCAAGTGGGACGCTTCTTTCTGAAGAAGATATGCTTCAGTTGCAGGATTTGGCCGAAAAAAATGACTTGCTAGTTTTAAGTGATGAAGTTTATGAACACATTATTTTTGACGGAAATCTGCATCAAAGCGCTTCAAAATTTGAAGCCTTGGCGGCGCGAAGTTTTATTACTGCTTCCTTCGGAAAAACATTCCACAATACCGGTTGGAAAATAGGTTATTGCGCGGCTCCTGAAAACTTTATGAAAGAGTTTCAAAAAGTGCATCAATTCGTAGTTTTCTGTGTAAACCATCCCATTCAAAAAGCATTGGCAACCTATTTGAAAGACCCGGAGCACTATTTAAAACTTTCAGATTTTTATCAGCAAAAGCGCGATTTCTTTTTGAATTTAATGGAAGCTTCCAACTTCAAAATTATTCCTTCACAAGGCACGTATTTTCAAATGCTCGATTTTTCAAATATTACAGATGAAAACGATATCGTTTTTGCAGAAAGGCTTACCAAGGAATTCAAGATTGCTACCATTCCAACTTCGGTTTTCAATGAAGGGAAAAAAGACTTTAAACAAATCCGAGTTTGTTTTGCAAAAACCGATGAAACTTTAGCGGAAGCTGCCCATATTCTGAAAAATTATAATCCTTAAAACTTATTGCATTTCTTATAAGTTATAAGTTTTATCAATCCAAAGATTAAAACATACGATTGAGATTTGGTTTGAAACGGTTATAAAAATCTGTATTTTCGTAAGCACACCTCTTAAAATCACAAAGTCATGGAAAATAATAAAGATAAAAACTATCACGAAAATGGAAACCCAAGCGGAAACACAAGTGACGTGTGGGAAATAAATGATGACGGAGCAGCGAAATGCCCATATTTCGGCAATGTACAGCACCAAGTTGCGGGAGGTGGCACAACAAATGGAGATTGGTGGCCCAATAGTTTACGTTTAAACGTATTGCGCCAACAAAGTTCCAAGTCGGATCCGATGGGAAATACATTCGACTATAAAAAAGAATTCGAAAAACTAGATTACAATGCCCTGAAAACAGATCTCGTAAACCTAATGACAGATTCGCAGGATTGGTGGCCAGCAGATTACGGTCATTACGGCGGCTTGTTTATACGTATGGCCTGGCATAGTGCAGGTACCTACCGCGTAACGGATGGCCGTGGTGGTGGAAATACTGCCAACCAGCGTTTTGCGCCTCTTAATAGCTGGCCAGATAATGGAAACTTGGATAAAGCGCGTTTGTTGCTTTGGCCTATTAAGCAGAAATATGGTAAAAAAGTGTCTTGGGCAGATTTAATGATACTTGCCGGAAACTGTGCCTTGGAATCCATGGGGTTTAAAACCTTTGGGTTTGGCGCAGGCCGAGAAGATGTTTGGGAACCGGAACAAGATGTTTATTGGGGTTCCGAAACCCAATGGCTTGGGAACGACAAACGTTATGAAGATGGTCATCTTGAAAAACCTTTAGCCGCAGCCCATATGGGATTGATTTATGTAAACCCCGAAGGTCCCAATGGGGAGCCAGACCCACTGGGTTCTGCGCACGATATTCGCGAAACCTTCGGCCGAATGGCTATGGATAATTATGAAACTGTTGCTTTGGTTGCAGGGGGTCATACCTTTGGAAAAACCCACGGGGCAGGTGATGCCGAAAAATATGTGGATTCTGAACCTGCGGGAGCCGCCATTGAATACCAAAGTAAAGGTTGGATAAATAGTTATAAATCCGGATTTGGTGACGACACCATAACCAGTGGTTTGGAAGGTGCTTGGACGCCCGTTCCAAATAGATGGGATCATGATTATTTTAGAGTATTATTGGATTACGATTGGGAATTGACCAAAAGTCCCGCCGGAGCTCACCAATGGAAACCTACAGAAGCTTCAAACGCAGATAAAGCGCCAATGGCCCACACTCCATCACAAACACAAGATTTGATGATGTCCACCGCGGATATTGCCCTTAAAACAGATCCTGACTATTTGAAGATTTCAAAACATTTTCGAGATAATCCTACGGAATTCGAAGATGCTTTTGCGCGTGCTTGGTATAAATTAACACACCGCGATATGGGTCCTGTGTCCCGTTATTTGGGCCCGGAAATTCCAAATGAAGAATTGCTTTGGCAAGATCCAATTCCAAACGTTAACCACACTTTAATTGATGATAAAGATATTGCTTCATTAAAAGGAAGAATTCTTGACACGGGCTTATCTGTTTCAGAATTGGTTTCTACTGCCTGGGCTTCAGCTTCCACTTTTCGTGGGTCTGATATGCGCGGGGGAGCAAATGGAGCTAGAATCCGTTTGGAACCTCAGAAAAATTGGGAAGTGAATAATCCTTCGCAATTATCCAAAGTTTTAAGTAAACTTGAAGAAATTCAAAAAGACTTCAACAGTAATCAAAGTGGCGATAAAAGTGTTTCCCTAGCTGATTTGATTGTTCTTGGTGGAAGTGCAGCTATTGAAAAAGCAGCGCAAGACGCAGGACACAATATTACCGTTCCTTTTACAGCAGGAAGAGGTGATGCTACACAAGAACAAACCGATGTAGATTCTTTTAAACATCTTGAACCATCAGCAGATGGTTTCAGAAATTATTTGAAGACTGAACAGCACGCTTCTTTTGAGGAATTGCTGGTAGATAAATCGCAACTGCTTACACTTACAGTTCCAGAAATGACCGTATTGGTTGGCGGAATGCGAGTCTTGAAAACCAATTTTGATGGTTCTGATCATGGTGTTTTCACCAATAAACCAGAAACTTTGACCAATGATTTCTTCGTAAATCTTTTAGATTTAGGAACCACTTGGAAAGCTATTGGAAATGACCATCGAGTTTTTGAAGGACGCCACCGTGCGACTGACACATTTAAATGGACTGGAACGAGAGCAGATTTAATTTTCGGATCAAATTCTGAACTTAGAGCAATTGCAGAAGTTTATGCCTGTGAAGATTCCAAGGAAAAATTTGTAAATGATTTTGTAGCTGCTTGGACCAAAGTGATGAACTTGGATCGATTCGACTTAAAATAAATAAACATTGCAAATTATAAATTAAACAGAGTGACAATATGTGGCTCTGTTTTTTTACTTTTATAAGAAATGGAAGACAAATTATTTAACGCAATCAGGGAAGAAAACCTACAAGTAGTTGGTGAAATTTTAAATTCACAACCACTTTTGGTCAACCAAAAAGACCAACGAGGCTCAACGCCCTTATTGCTCGCCACGTATTACGGGCTCTATGATATTTCAGAAATTATTTTGAAATATCCCCACAATATAAATACCCAAGATGCTGCTGGAAACACCGCTCTGATGGGAGTTTGTTTTAAAGGGTTCGACAATCTTGCAAAACTCCTCATAGATAATGGCGCCGATGTGGACATTGCCAATTTTAACGGGGCAACGGCCTTGATTTTTGCGGCCACTTTTGGCAGAAAGGAAATTGCAAAATTACTTTTGGAAAAAGGCGCAGATCCTTCCAAAAAAGATGATCGCGGAAATACTGCCCTGGATCACGCAAAAATGCAGGGTATAAAAGAAATGATTGAATTGCTTGAAAGAAAGAATTAATTTTTTCACCTTCAAATAATTTAGAATTAGGAAAAAAGAGAAAATTTTGAAAGAAAACCTCAACGTAACAATTATCCAAAGTGAACTGCATTGGGAAAATGCAGAGGCAAACCGCGCCATGTTTTCAGAAAAATTTCAAAATATTGAAGGCGAAACAGATTTGATTATCCTGCCTGAAATGTTTTCTACCGGTTTTTCAATGAATGCCGAAAATCTTGCCGAAGACAGCAATGGGGAAACCTTGCAATGGATGATTCAAGAAGCAAAGAAATACAATACCGCCATTACGGGAAGTGTTATTATTTCTGAAAACAATCAGTTTTACAATCGCCTCTTTTTTGTTTTTCCCGATGGGAATTATAAAAAATATGACAAAAAACACACCTTCACCTTAGCAAAGGAAAATGAAACCTATTCCGCCGGAAAAGAACGATTGATAGTGGAATATAAAGGTTGGAAAATTTTTCCCTTGGTTTGTTATGATCTGCGCTTCCCTGTTTGGGCTAGGAATACGGAAAATTATGATTTGCTAATTTACGTTGCCAACTGGCCTAAAACACGCACTTTAGCTTGGGACACTTTGCTTTGTGCGCGTGCTATTGAAAATATGGCGTATTGCATCGGTGTAAATCGTGTGGGATTTGACGGAAATGACCACGAGTATGTAGGCCATTCTACCATATATGATGTTTTGGGAAAACAGATTTCTTCAGATTTCCACGAAAATGAATTTATTGAAACCGTTGTGCTTTCCAAAGAAAATATTGAAAAGAACCGGAAACACCTTCAGTTTTTGAGGGATAGGGACACATTTAAAATTTTATGAATATGATTATGGTTTATGCCACTTCATAAATTATTTTTAAAGGGTCCAGAGTGTTTTTCGAGGCGTTTAGCACTTCAATACCTACCAGTTTTCCGTCTACAGAATAATCGATGATAACCCCATTTTTGGATTCAATGGACTCTTCTACCTTAGCTTCACTTATTTGTATATATAATATATCTACTTCCTTATCATATCTAACCTTCATCTGTTCCGTATTTATTGATTTTTGAAGTTTTATAGGCCGTTTTTATAACCGCAGGAGTTGTATTTTTTGAAATAAAAACCCGATACAGATATGCACCTATAACTTTTTGATGTATTACTTGTTTATTATTTTCCTCAATTATTTCATCTGGATCTGAAATTACCAAATGCAATATTTCCATTGAAATAGAACGCATTTCTATTTGCAACTTTGAATGATTGGAAAAAATATATTTCACTATTCCTTAAAGGTTTCATACCAAAGATAATCAATTTTAAGACTAATGGTTTTAGAAAATTTTGATTCAAAAAACATCCTCAGTTTCTGATTGACAGAGATTCTTTTACTTTAAAATAAAAGTTTCATTGAGACTCCAATTGGCACGAACTTCAATTTGTGAGGGATAATAAATTATTTTTTCCGGGGCACGCCGTTCAAGAAAATTTCCCGTATCCCATCGTTTATTTTTGTTGTCGTCGTAAATAATTCGAATAAAGTATTTATTGGGCAAAATAGTTTCAAAAAATACTTTTTTTGGTTCAGTAAGATATTCTTCCGCAACTACGCTGTATTTACTGTCCACCAACTGAACAATTATTGGAAAACGGTCTACATTATTCAAAGTAAGATTCAATGTTCCATAATCTGAAGCAAGCCTCGTGTTTACGCTAAACTGAATGGTATCGTTTGTTTTTTCATAAAAGTCATTCAACGCCCCCGGGAGAATCTGTACACTATAAGTTTGATCTTCTTTTTTTGGAAAAAAAACTTTGGCAAGATTATACTTTGTGTCAATAGAAATATTTGCTTCAATGAAAGTAGAATCTTTCGCCATTA
This sequence comes from Flavobacteriales bacterium, assembly GCA_038215845.1. Taxonomy (GTDB): domain Bacteria; phylum Bacteroidota; class Bacteroidia; order Flavobacteriales; family Flavobacteriaceae; genus Aequorivita. The sequence goes on from JBBQQN010000014.1 coordinate 34,737, forward strand.
CTTTAATTTTTTCATTGTCAAAAGAAACCAAAGGTGTGTTGGCCCTTAATTTTATGGTATCCTTTAAAGTAAGCGTTCCTGTTTTCAGTGCAGAAACTTTTAAGGAATCTTTGTAAAGTTTCCTCATGCGTACCGTGGCTGTATCAATACTGTGTCCGCTAATAATTTTAAATATCAGTGAATCTGTTTCCATGGCTGGTTTATACCAGTAGTTCAGCGTGTCCTTTTTTATTTCATTATAAGTGGCAGTGGCAAAATCCGGTGGCACTTCTGAAAGGATTTCAACACTGAGGCTGTCCTCAATACCTTCATACCCAAAAACAATATGGTTTTTACTTATTTGGCTGGGGCGTGCAAGTTTATATGATGGCACTTCTTTAAAAAGTGTGATATTGTAAGTAGTATCGGTGGGCAGGGTTATATTTTCATTTAAAAAACCAATTTTATCACTTTTCGGTTGGAAAGTATAATCGTTGCTGGTTTCCTTTAAAGCCATAAGCTTATAGGTGCCTTCCTTTAAATTGGTAAGTTCAAAAGTCCCCGTACTGTCTTTTGTTGTGGTTATGTAAGTCGGCTTTTCCAAATAAACCACCGAATCGTTAAAAGTTTCATTCACTTCATAAAGCATAACGGTGGTGGGGATTTCCGGCGTTATTAGCTGCGCGTCCCTTACTTTTCCGGACAGCTTTAGACTGTCTATATAACTACCCGTGGAAAACACATATTTAAAATATTCAAATTGGTTTCCTTCGTTATTATCTACAATACTGTTTCCGAAATTGAAAGAATAGGTAGTATTGGGTCTTAAAGTATCCAGTATTTTAATTTTCAGAATTTTGGAAGTGCTTAAAGGAGTAATAATGGGACTGAACTTCATAGGTGGCGAAATGATGAGCTCTTTGCTTATGTCTTTCAACTTTATATACTCATCAAAACGAATTTCAATTTCACTCCCTGTAAAATTTATACTGTAGTTTTCTGGACTGCTTCTTACAATAACTGGAGGAATGGTATCGCGCTGACCCCCATCAGGCGTTCCTTTTTTGGCACAATCCACAAAGGATAAGAGGAAAAGAAATATTATGGGTATATAAAGCAACCGGTGTTTCATTGCGTAAAAGTAGTAAGTTTTTTTGAAGTCCTTAGCCTTTGGATGGGGAATCGATTACGCAATTGCAATCGTTGCTATACTAATGGTAACATTTTCTGCTTTCAACAACTGTAGCGCACATTTTTCCAAAGTGGCACCAGTGGTAATAATATCATCTACCAATAATATATGATGTTTGTTTATGGTTTCTATATTCTTTATGGCAAAAACCTCTTCCGCTTCATAACGGAGAATCCGTGTTTTAAAAACTTGTGATCCGGATTTTGAAATTTTTATCAGCACATCGTCTTTGTATGGAATATTTAGAGCTTTGGCCAGTTCCTTTCCAAAACCTTCAACTTGGTTATACCCCCGTTTTTTTAGTTTTTGTTTGTGAAGAGGCACTGGGATAACCATTTCACAAGTTTTAAATGACTCTGTTTCGGCCAGTTCTGCGCCTAACCATTCCCCAAAAAATGAACTTATTTCCTTCTGTTTTCTATATTTCAGATTATGCATAAGTTCCTGTGAAATTCCTCTTTTCTGAAATTTAATTAGAGCGGTTGCGCTCTTTATCGGAACTTTTCCATAGAGCATATTTTTCATTGCCTCACTCCCCGTTTTATGGTGCTGGGCCAATGGAATTGCGTGACGGCACCTATTGCACAACACCCTTTCGTTGGCTAAAAGAAGCTCTTTACAGCCCGCGCAAACCTTTGGAAACAATAGATTTAACATATTTTAATATTTTTTACCATTTCGTAAACGTTTGTTAAAGAAATACCTACCTACATTTGTCAACTAAACTTAACTTATTAATTATGAGTACAGAAAACAACAGTGGTAAATTTAAAATACTGATAGGTGTCCTTTCAGTATTGTTGATTGCCTTGGCCGTTTACACCGTAACATTGTTTAACGACAGTAAAAATACGGTATCCGGTTTAGAGAGACAAAAAGCAGACATTGAGCAGGAACTTGAAGGGTTGATTGCCAATTATGATGAGGTTATAAAGGATAATGAATTGAAGGATAAAGATTTATTGGCAGCTCGAGACCGTATAACCGTTTTATTGGATTCGGTTAAAGACGCAAAAGCAAACGTTGCTTTGATAGATCGTTATAAAATTGAAGTTGGAAAACTGAAAGCAGAACGTACAATGATGTTTAAAAGGGCCGACAGTTTAATTGCAGCCAATAGGCAACTCGCCATGGAAAGGGACAGCACCAACACCGTACTTACTAGTACCAGGATGGTTGTGGATTCGGTAAGCCAGGAAAACATGGCTATGAATGAAACCATTAGAAAAGGTTCCATCGTTAAAGCTACCGACCTGCGTGGAGAAGCCGTAATTATAAGAAACAGTGGTAAAGTAGTTGACACCAAAAGATCAAGTCGTGCCGATAAAATTCGTGCGTGCTTTACAATGGCACCCAATGCCATTGCTCAAAAAGGAGATAGAACGCTGTATGTGCAAGTAATAAATCCGAAAAACAAAACTCTCGGTGAAAATGCTACAATGCAAGGAGAAGCTAAAAGTGTAAACTACAGTGCTTCTACCAAAGTATTTTACGAAAATGACGAACTTGATGTTTGTATTCTTGTAAATTCTACGGAGGCCGACCTTGTTGAAGGACGTTACACCATCAATCTTTATGACGGTGAAAACCAAGTGGCCACTACCACTATGGAATTGAAATAATTTTTATTTTATAGTTAAGAAAACTTAATTATAAAATAAATGAAACCGCTGTGAACATATCACAGCGGTTTTTTTATTTTTGCCCCATGGCAAACAACGAAGATCAATTCAAAAAAGTAGTATCACACGCTAGAGAATATGGATACATTTTTGCATCCAGTGAAATCTACGACGGCTTAAGTGCTGTGTATGATTACGCTCAAAATGGCGTGGAGCTAAAAAAAAATATACGTGACTATTGGTGGCATAGCATGGTTTATATGCACCAAAACATTGTGGGCATAGATTCCGCCATATTAATGCACCCAACCACGTGGAAGGCTTCTGGGCACGTTGATGCTTTCAACGATCCATTGATTGACAATAAGGATTCCAAAAAAAGATACCGCGCAGATGTTTTAATAGAGGATTTTGCCGAAAAAATTCTTCAAAAGGCACAAAAGGAAATTGAAAAAGCACGCGGCCGTTTTGGGGATAGTTTTGATGAGGAACAATTCAAAACCACCAATCCGCGTGTTGTAAAATATCTGGAAGACCACAAAAATATTTTATCCCGAATGGGAAAATCCTTGGAAAATGAGGATTTGGTAGATGTTAAAGCACTTATTGAAGAGTTGGGAATAGCCGACCCTGAAACTGGTTCAAAAAATTGGACTGATGTTAGGCAGTTCAACCTTATGTTTGGCACCAAATTGGGCGCTTCAGCAGATAGCGCCATGGACCTTTATCTTCGTCCCGAAACAGCTCAGGGAATATTTGTAAATTTTTTAAACGTTCAAAAAAGCGGAAGGATGAAAATTCCTTTTGGCATTGCCCAAACAGGAAAAGCTTTCAGAAACGAGATAGTTGCTAGACAGTTTATTTTCCGGATGCGAGAGTTTGAACAGATGGAAATGCAATTCTTTGTTCGTCCCGGAGAAGAATTGAAATGGTACGAATACTGGAAGGAAGCACGCATTAAATGGCACCTTTCATTAGGAATGGGCGAAGAAAACTACCGCTTTCACGACCACGATAAATTAGCACATTACGCAAATGCGGCTGCCGATATTGAATTTAATTTTCCTTTCGGCTTTAAGGAATTGGAGGGAATCCATTCCAGAACCGATTTCGATTTAAAAGCACACGAAAAATTCTCCGGAAAAAAATTGCAATTTTTCGATCCAGAACTGAACGAAAATTATGTTCCATATGTAGTTGAAACATCCATTGGACTTGATAGAATGTTCCTTGCTGTATTGAGCAATTCATTACAGGAAGAAACCTTGGAAGACGGAAGCACCCGAACTGTGCTTAAAATTCCAGCGATTTTGGCACCGGTAAAAGCAGCAGTTTTTCCATTAGTAAAAAAAGATGGACTTCCCGAAATTGCACAAAAAATAATCGAGGATCTTCAGTGGGACTACAATGTAATTTATGATGAAAAAGATGCTGTTGGAAGACGCTACCGCCGTCAAGATGCAGCGGGAACTCCTTTCTGCATCACTGTTGACCATCAAACATTGGAAGACAACACCGTAACCATCCGCTATCGCGATACTATGGAGCAGGAACGGATTTCAATAGATGAAATTTCAGAAAAAATGAAGGAAACCACTTCTTATAAGCATTGGCTTTCTTAAAATTATTTAGGCATTGATTTTTTCAAAAACGAGCGGAAGTTTTTATTCCGCTCGTTTTTGTATTTCCTCAATAAAAACAGGATTCGCTTTATTGCAACGGTTCATTCTTTTTAAACCGTTAAATTTTATCCACACTTTTTGCTGGTCTTTTTGGTAAGGTTCCTCCAAATTCATTGGGTCCACATAATAAAACTCCATCTTGTCCCCCTTCAACTGAACGGTATAAGGACAATCTCCTTCCAAATCGGAATACACAACAGTTCCCGGTAAAAAGCCAGCGGCCATCATTTTTTCACCATTCATTTTTTCAACCTTTATTTCGGCTGGAGTATTAGCTTCTGCGTTTTGGTTTTGGTTTTCAGTAGAGCCGCACGAAAGAATAGCGGCGGAAAATAAAGCGAAAGTTATTTTTAATAGCATGTTTTTGTTTTTTTTAATGAATTATGAAGATACAAAAATTAAAAGTATGCCCGCAACTGAATACTTCCCGTATGTACAGTTTTTGTGGTTTCACTTTTCCTTCCAAAATATGAAAGATTCGCGTCCAAATATTTGGTGATCCGCTTTTGAAAAAGCAACCTCCAAGTAAAGTTGGTCCCCGGCTGCAACCCTTCCAACATTTGGTACGCCACCGGAGAAAAAGCGCTCCCTTCAAATTTGTTATCTATATAATTGAATTCGCCATTAATCGAAATTTTTTCCGCATTCGTGTAAGCAAAGGAAAAACCCAAAGTCTGTTGATTCAATTTTTCCATTTCCCCCAATTGGTTGTCCTGGTTCATAAATTCATAAAAAACATCGAAACGGGTTTGTTGATTTAGCAAATATGAAATTTTCGGACTGCCCTCGTAGCTGTCCAAACGGTAATTTCGGTTCGTAAAATTTTCCGAAAGACTTTCGTTGCTTCCCGTAGCCCCTTTTAAATTTAATAGCCAACTTTCCCAAAA
>JBBQQN010000015.1:0-39601 GCA_038215845.1 Flavobacteriales bacterium
GAAATTTTCAGTACTTTCGGTTTCCAAAATGTGTATCGGGATAATAATCTTAGTATCTTTAAACACGAGGAAAATAAGGATCATGAAGGAAAAGTATGACGTTGTAATTATTGGAAGCGGATTGGGCGGACTTGTTTCTGCTATCATTCTGGCCAAGGAAGGATATAGCGTCTGCGTGCTGGAAAAAAACAATCAATATGGAGGAAATCTTCAAACATTTGTCCGCAACAAGACTATTTTTGATACTGGCGTGCATTACATTGGCGGGCTTTCCGAAGGCCAAAACCTTTATAAATACTTCAAATATTTAGATATTTTTGACGACATCACTCTCAAAAAATTGGATGAGGATGGTTTCGATATTATAACTTTTGGAAACGATCCGAAAGAATATAAGCATGCCCAGGGTTATGAAAATTTCATCAAAACTCTTTTGGAAGATTTTCCCGATGAAGAAAAAGCAATTAGGACCTATTGCGATAAATTAAAGGAAACCTGCAAAAATTTTCCGCTTTATGAACTTCGATTGGGAAAACCTTATTACGACCAAACCACACTCTTTGAGACCAAAGCCAAGGATTTTATAGATTCCATTACCGATAACGCCAAGCTAAAGGCCGTTTTGGGCGGCAGCAATTTGCTCTATGCCGGCGAAGGGGAGCGTTCGCCATTTTATGTGCACGCCCTTTCGGTAAACTCATATATTGAAAGCGCTTACCGCTGTATTAACGGTGGAAGTCAAATTACAAAGGCCTTGCTGAGTCGCTTACGCGAAAATGGCGGAAAAACCTTTAAACGCCACGAAGTGACAAACTTCGAAATGGAAGATGGCGTTGTTAAAGCGGTGCATACAGACAATGGAAAAGTAATTGAGGGGGATATTTTTATTTCAAACGTAGATCCAAAAGTAACCCTAAACTTAATCGGTCCAGAAAAATTCAGGAAATCCTATGCCAGCAGAATACAGGGCATTGAAAGTACGGTGGCGGCTTTCAGCCTTTATTTGGTTATGAAACCCAACTGCTTCAAGTATATAAACCACAATTATTATCATTTTAAGGATTATAATTCCATTTGGGACGCACAAAATTATACACAGGAAAGTTGGCCCGAAGGTTATATGGTTTCCATGGGAATCAAAAAGGAAATGGAAGAATGGGGCGATAATTTAACGGTCATGACTTATATGCGTTTTGAAGAAGTGGAGCCTTGGGCAGATACTTTTAATACAGCGGCCAAGAAAAACGAACGCGGCCAAACCTATGAAGAATTTAAGACCGAAAAAACAGAAACCCTGCTGGAAGAACTCGACAAGAAATTCCCCAACCTTCGAGATTGTATAGAAGCGGTATATTCCTCAACCCCCTTGTCCTATCGTGATTATATTGGATGCAATGAAGGTTCTATGTATGGTTACGTAAAGGACGCCAACAATCCACTAAGGTCCTTTATTTCGCCCCGGACAAAAATCAACAATCTGTTTTTTACCGGTCAGAGTTTGAACATGCACGGCATATTGGGCGTTACAATAAGTGGTGTGGTAACCTGTTCAGAAATATTGGGAAGTGAATACTTGCTGAACAAAATTTTGGAAGCCAACAAAAAGGAAAAAATAAGCTAATTTTTTAGGAAATGGCACAGATTAAAACCACCGAAATTATTAGGATCAAAAATATTTCAAAAGAAGATTTTCTAGAAAAATATTATAAACCACAACGTCCAGTTTTAATAGAAGGGCTTACCGAAAATTGGGAGGCATTCCAAAAATGGAATTTGGACTATATTCAAAAATTTGCAGGCGACCAAGTGGTGCCGTTATATAACAACGAGCCGACCAAAGGAAAACAGTATTCTGCCGAGCCGGCGGCAAAAATGAAAATGTACGATTACATTGAATTGATAAAATCGAAACCCACAGACCTTCGTATTTTCTTTTATGATCTAAAAGCGCGTTTGCCCGAACTTTTGGAAGATTTTGAATATCCAGAAATAGGAATTAAATTTTTCAAAAGATTGCCGGTTCTCTTTTTTGGAGGGGAAGGCTCCAAAGTATTGCCACATTATGATATGGATTTGGCAGATCTGGTCCATTTCCATTTTCACGGTACCAAAAGTGTGATGCTTTTTTCACCGGAACAGACCAAATATCTTTACAAAATTCCGTTTGCGGTCCACAATTTGGAAACTATAGATTTAGATAACCCAGATTTTAAAAAATATCCAGCACTCGAGTATCTTCAAGGGCTGCACGCCACAATGAAGCATGGCGATGCGCTCTATATGCCAAGTGGATATTGGCACTATATAAAATATTTGGATGGAGGTTTTTCGATGACCTTACGAGCGCTTCCCAGACATTTGGGGCGTTTTGCCAATATGGTTTCAAATGTGTTGCTTATGCGAAACTTTGAAAACATAATGCGAAAAACACTGGGTCAAAAATGGATCGATTACAAAGAAAACCGCATCTTGATAAAAACCAATGCACGGGTTAAGAAACTGAAAAAATAAAATTTCTAATGAAGGGAATAAAAGGGTTTTTCGGTTATTCGATACTATTGCTTTTCCTTACTTCCTGCGGAATTTCAAAATCCATTCATGATAGGCCAAACGTAAGTGGCTATGATTCCACTATTCCCGAACGCATACAACTAAATGATTCCACCTTTGTGGCCGGAAATAATTTTCTTCTAAAAAACAAACAAGGCCAATGGGAAATGTATGTGGAGGGAAATCCGCTTCAACTGGGCGAAATTACCGGAAGTCTTACGCGGGAACTTCAACAAAAACAAGAAGCTATTTTCTTTAATAAAGTGGAAGATTTGGTGGGTTCAAAAACAAAAATTTATTTTCTCCGGAAATTTCTCGCATGGTACAACCGCAAAATGTATCTCAATATTCCCGAAGAATACAAAGCCGAAATTTATGGACTGTCCAAATATTCATCTAACAATTTCAGTGAAATCGCCGACCCTTACGTGCGCCTTTTGTATTTGCACGGTGCGCACGATATTGGCCACGCCCTGCAGGATTTAATGCTTGTGGGCTGTTCATCCTTCGCGGTTTGGGGCGACAAAACCGAAGATGGTAAATTGCTAATTGGTAGAAATTTTGACTTTTATGCGGGCGATGATTTTGCAAAGGAAAAAATCATCGCTTTTGTAAATCCTACTATAGGCCATAAATTTATGTCGGTCACTTGGGGCGGGATGATTGGCGTGGTTTCAGGAATGAACGATCAAGGTTTGACAGTTACCATAAATGCTGGGAAATCAAAAATTCCGTTAGTAGCAAAAACACCTATTTCCATAGTCACTCGAGATATTTTACAGCACGCTGCAACTATTGATGAAGCCGTTGCAATTGCAAAAACACACGAAGTTTTTGTTTCCGAAGCTATTTTTGTGGGCAGTGCAAAGGATAAAAAAGCAGTAATTATTGAGGTTTCCCCGAATAACTTTGGGGTGTATGAAGTGGAAAATACCAATGAACTTATTTGTTCCAACCACTTTCAAAGTGATTCCTACAAAGATGATGGCCGAAATTTAAAATGGATTGAAGGAAGCCATTCCATGTACCGTTTTAAAAGAATGGAAGAACTTATTGAAGAGGATAAAAAAATGGATGTGGAAGATGCCGTTGCTATTCTTCGTAATAAAAAAGGCCTAGAGGATAAGGAAATTGGTTTCGGAAACGAAAAGGCGCTTAACCAACTTTTGGCGCATCACGGCATTGTTTTTAAACCTGAGGATTTGAAAGTGTGGATTTCTTCAAATCCCTATCAATTGGGCGAATTTGTTGAATACGATTTAAATGAAATATTTAAGAATAGGGAAGAGAATGCTGCCACAAAAACTATTTCCGATACTAAATTAAATATTCCTGAAGATCCTTTTGTACATTCCAAAGCTTTCAAAGATTACGAAGATTATAGAATTTTGGAAGGAAAAGTCGAAACTGCCATTGATGAAGGAACCAATATTCAACCCGATAGGCTTTTGCAACTTCAACAAAAAAATCCAGAATATTGGAAACCTTATTATTTGACTGGAAAGTATTACTTTGAAAATAATTATAATGCCGCGGCACTGGAAGCTTTTGAAACGGCCTTGACAAAAGAGATTACAACCGTTCCGGATAAAGAGGAAATTGAAAAATATATTCGAAAGTTGAAAAGATAGATATAAGAGCCAAGAGCCAAGAGTCAAGAGCCAAGACCAATGTTCTTGTTTCAAAAAAAAACAAGTAAATGATTCCAGAAATAGAAAAAGCATCCATAAAAGAAATAAAAACTTTTCAGGAAGAAAAACTGAAAGGCCTGCTTCAATATTTAAAAGAAAATTCGCCCTTTTACCAACGATATTTCATAGAAAATGATATTGAAATATCAGAAATAGAAACGTTGGATGACCTTCCTAAAATTCCGGTAACAACAAAGGAACAGCTTCAAAAGTGCAATGAGGATTTTATCTGTGTCCCGAAATCCAAAATCATAGATTATGTTACTACCTCCGGAACTTTGGGCGATCCGGTAACCTTTGCTCTTACAGATAAAGATTTGGAACGTTTAGCCTATAATGAAGCAATTTCCTTTGGGTGCTGTGGCGTTGGCGAAGATGATATTCTACAATTAATGACCACTATGGACCGAAGGTTTATGGCAGGGCTTGCATATTTTTTAGGTGCTCGCAAATTGGGCGCTGGAATAATTCGGGTTGGATCGGGCATTCCGGAACTTCAGTGGGATTCCATCATAAAATTTAAACCCACGTATTTAATCACCGTTCCTTCATTTCTTTTAAAACTGATTGAATACGCCCAGCAACACAATATCGATTTAAAAAACACCGGAATAAAAGCTGCAATATGTATTGGGGAACCCATCCGCGAACAGGATTTCTCCCTAAATATTTTGGCAAAAAAAATTAAAAAGGATTGGGATATTGAACTGTTTTCCACTTACGCTTCAACAGAAATGAGCACGGCTTTTAATGAATGTGAATTTCATCTTGGCGGCCACCATCATCCCGAACTCATTATTGTTGAAATACTGGATGAAAATGACAAGCCTGTTTTAAAAGGTGAAGTGGGTGAATTGACCATCACTACGTTGGGCGTCGAAGCTATGCCATTGCTTCGTTTTAAAACCGGCGATATGGTGCGCGCTTACCCCGAACATTGTAAGTGCGGCCGAAATACACTGAGATTGGGACCCGTGGTGGGAAGAAAAAAGCAGATGATAAAATACAAAGGCACCACACTTTATCCGCCCGCAATGCACAATATTTTAAATGATTTTGAGGGGGTTGAAAATTATATCATCGAGATTTACCACAACGATCTTGGTACGGATGAAATATTGATAAAAATTGCTGCTGAAAATATTTCTGACGAATTGCTACTGGAAATAAAGGACCATTTTAGGGCCAAACTTCGCGTGGCCCCAAAAATTGAATTTGCCTCTTTTGAAGAAATCCAACTACAGCGTTTCCCAACTTTAAGTAGAAAACCGGTTGATTTTATTGATAGAAGGAAATAGTCCGAATATTTACTCTAGTTATAGTATACTATCCATTTTTCAAACTCTTTCCTTTTTTTGTAATTGTGCTGCAGGCTATGTGCTTTTTCACTGTCCATATCCTTTTTCCGAACCATTAAAATGCTTTTGGGATTATTGACAAGCGAGGTTAAATAGGGTATCTGTGCCGTACCTTCCCAATTGATAAGGTTCTTTTTCCAATTGTCGTCTGTTTGGAACTGCGTATTGCGCTGTGTGGTATCATGCCCCGCATTGATGGTCACAATATTTCCATTTATGTAAAAAGGCGCTGAATTCAATAGATAATTAAATACCAGAACAGATTTGTCAGGGGAAGAATCTATATTTTCAATGAATTTTGAAACATCCCTGATGCTGTTTATTTCCGCGCTGTTGTTTTTCATAAAAAACATCCCCGAAATCAGAAGGAGCATATTGAAGCCCACAGCTAAAATCCCAGTTTTTAAAATTCTTGAGTCATTTATTTTAAAATAAACACCAAACCATATTGCTGCCAAACCGAATGTAATTAGAACCTGCCATGCCGAAATGTTAACTTTCAGGATATCGGTAAAATAAAACAGCAGACTGGCAATTACTAATAAAAGGCACATTACTGCATAAGTTTTATTGAAGATTTTTAGCATAGTGGGACGTGCCGTAATAAGCTTTTTGGCTACAACTATTGCCAACATCCAGAAAATGGGCAGTATATAGAGTATAAGTTTTGTTTTGAACAGGGAAAACAATAAAATAAGGATTAGAGCCGAAAGGGTCAATACCACAGTTTCATCTTTTCTTTTGAAAAAATCCTGCAATCTTTTTTTTGTTTTCCCAAAAAGCAAAAACAGCCACGGGAACAGTAAGGCTGGCAGCAATATTATAAAATAATAAAACGGTTTAGCCCTATCGAATGAATTTGAGAACATTCTGTCCGCCAATTGATTGCCCAGAAAATAGTTCAAAAATACAGGGTTGTTAAGCAATAATACCATAAACCAACTTAGCGAGATGGCCAAAAAAAGTATCAATCCCAAAACCCCATGAATGGAGGTGCGAACCGGGATTTTTAATAATATATGATAGGTTATTATAAAGGTCAATACAAATAGTAAAGCCACGGGTCCCTTGGTAAGGATTGCCAAACCCAGAAAAATATAGAATGCATATAACGACCAAATTCCGTTGGCTTTTTTAATCCGTGCCAGCCAAAAATAAACGGCTGCCATTATAAATGTGGTTAAGTAAGCATCTGTGGTGAGGTTTCTGCTGGAAATTAATACTATTGGAAATGAAAAATAAACCAGTACAGAAAGAAATGATATTTTTCTATGGGCAAAAAGTAATTGGGCTATTTTATAGACAAGCAAAAGCTGTAGTATAATTGCAATTTGAAGAAAAAACCTGGCGCCAAATTCGTTGATTCCAAAAATTTTGTAGCCCACGGTGGTTATCCAATAGGTAATTGGGGGCTTATGGTAATGGTAAATTCCTAAAAGGGTGGGGTTTATGTAGTCTTTATTTAAAAGCATTTCGCGTCCAATCTCGGCGTAGCGCGCCTCACTGGATTCGGTAAGGCCCCAGCTGCCTAAACCGATATTGAGAAATGTGAAAACAGTAACAAGAAAAAAAAATAACTTTGTTTTCAAAATTTTTTTATTAAAAATAGGAGCAGAATCTTAAAAGAATCTTAAGTCTATATTATTTAATAAATAAGTTTTTCTTTTTGTAAAATGGACTTGACAACTATAAATTAACATTGAAGCCTTAAGAAATTTTAAAGTTTGGGAGCGATAAAAAAAAGCGGTCAAAGAAAAAATAATTCCCTCAACCACTTTTTAAAATAACCAAATAATAGAATCAACACTTAATCCTCATCGTCAGTTTCATTTTCGGAGTTGCCTTCACTGTCTTCCTTCATTTCTTTTTTAATCACTTTTCCTTGGCTGTCCAAAGCGACTTCCCTTTTTTGGCCGTCTTTTTTCATTTCAAATTCATATACCATTCCTTCGGAAGTCTCGGACATTTCCGGTTCATCCACTTTATAACCGGCGTATGAAGTCTTTAGTGAATTTTGGACGGTTTGTGGCACGTCTTTCATTGCAATTTCATGCTCCGTTTCCTTCCATTCACCGGCCTCGGTAAAATTTGCCGAATATTCGGTGCCGTTCATTTTAAATTCGGCTTCCCATTCGTTATTGCTCTCTTTTGACCATTTAACGGATTTTGCGGTAGGGAATTTATTTGAAAACGCATCCTTTACTTTTTGTGGTGCATCCTGTGCGGTGGCGCAGGAAACCATACTTATGGTCAATGCCATTGCGGTAATCATTCCTAATATTTTCATACCAAATAGTTTTTTTGAATTATTGAAATAAAATTACGGTAGAAATCTAAAGGCAAGTTTAAGGGAATCTAAAGCCTTGCATTAATAAAGGTAATTTTGAAAATGTGCCTGTTTTCTTGAAAGTCATAGTCCGTACTGAACCCGTAGAGATCACATATTTTTTTTACAATGGCAAGCCCCAGCCCACTGGATTGTACATTTTTTGCTTCCCTATAAAAACGTTGGAACAATTTTGCGGGATATTTCAACGCATTTTGTCCGTAATTGGAAACCGTTAGCACATTCCCTTGGATTGCTATTTTTATAGGTTCGTCGCTTTTGGTGTGTTTTATGGCATTTGAGACTAAGTTAGTGCACAATATTTCACTTAAATATGGATCCATAATTGCCATCAATTCGTTATCAGAATAAAACTCGATTTTTGTGGGGGAGAGTTCCTTAAAATCCTCAATATTTTTTTGGACAGCCTTGTTGATGTTTACATTTTCGGTAAGTATAAACTGGTTGTTATCAATTTTGGTAAGCAATGTAAGGCGTTTGTTGAATTGTTTGAGCCGTTGTATATCTTTTTGGATGGAAGAGAACTGTTCATATTCCATTTCGGTAATTCCCTGCTCGTTTATTAAATTTTCAATTTTGGCCTGCATAATGGCCAGTGGGGTTTGTATTTCGTGCGAAACGTCTTCGGTAAACTGCTTTAGGTTTTCATAATCGTCCTTCACTTTGTTCATCAAAAGTGAAATTTGCTTGTTGAGCTCAGTAAATTCAAGAATGTGGCTTTCCTCAAAATGAGGAGGGATCGAAGAGGTAATGGAGAAATTTTTAATCTCTTCCAGATTTTTGAAGAATGGCGCCCAGAGTTTTTTGTTTCTTTTATTGTTGAAATAAAACAGAAAAAGAAATGCAGTCGAAAAAATAAAAAAATACGTGATGACGATGCCCACAAGAATTTCATTGGATTCAACCACCAAGTTTCTGACTGTAATTTTGTAAAATGATCCGTTTATGTTTTTATAGGTAATAAGCTCGCGGAACAACTCCTCCTCCTCTTGGTAAGGATCATAGATAACGGTATCCTTTAAGCTGCTTTGAAGTAGTTCTGAAGCCTTCTTTGCCTCCATGGCCGGGAACAATGAAAAGGGGGCGTTGTTGTTTTGGAGTGAATTTTCGATGCGCGACTCGGTGGAATATAGATCTTCTTCCACTTCTTCCCCGAGAAGCGATTTGGTGTAAAAATAGAGAATCACGGTTCCGGCAATCATTAATACGGCACTTATGCCAAGAAATGTAGTGGAAGCTTCCCGTAAAAGCTGTGTTTTTTTTTGTTTCCCCATTTTTATTATTCCGCTATAAATTTATATCCGGTTCCATAAACCGTTTTTATATATTTTGATCCCTTTTCGGTTAGTTTTTTCCGCAAGTTATTGATATGAACGTAAATAAAATCGAAATTATCTACCAAATCACTATGGTCGCCCCAAAGATGTTCAGCAATAATTTCCTTGGAAAGTACCCTTCCCTGATTGGTGACAAAAAAGAGCAAAAGGTCGTATTCCTTTCGGGTAAGGGTTATCATTTTTTCGTTAACGTAAGCTGTATGCGAACGGGTGTCAATTTTAATTTCATTAAAAGTAATGGTTTCCTTTCCCCCAAATTTTCCGCGACGCAGCACGGCATTTATCCGGGAGTTGAGCTCGGCAAGGTGAAAGGGTTTGGTTATATAATCATCTGCGCCCAAATCCAAACCCTCCAGTTTATCGTCCAATGAATTGTTTGCCGAAATGATGATGACTGCAGCATTTTTCTTTTCCTTTTTTAAAAGTTTTAAAACATCCAGTCCGCTACCAGTATTAAGGTTTATGTCCAAGATTACCACATCGTAATCGTAAAGCGAAACTTTGTATGAGGCTTCTTTATAATCAGATGCCACTTCACAGATATTAGCATCGCGTTCCAAATAGGAAACGATAGATTGTTGTAGGGCGGTCTCGTCTTCGGCTATTAAAAATTTCATTTTTTTTATATTAAAAGGCTTATTCCTTTATTAATTTCAATATTGTTGGCAGCACGATCAGTAGTAGTGGAAGAGCAAAGAGCATTCCCCCAATTACGGCAATGGCCAATGGTTGGTGCAGTTGTGCGCCAGCCCCCAAGCCCAGCGCCAAGGGCAATAAAGCCATAATGGCCGCAAATGCCGTCATTAACTTGGGCCGTAAGCGGGCGGCAATGGCGTATTCTATTTTTTCTTTATGGCTTCGTCCATCTTCAATTTCTTGATATTGGCGGTAAGTGAATATAGCATTTTCGCCAATAATCCCCACAATCATTATAATCCCGGTGTAGCTACCCACATTTAGGGGTGTTTCCGTAAGAAAAAGACTAAGCATACAGCCGGCGACTCCCAGAATTGCGATTGAAATGATAGCAAGTGCAACTTTTATCCTTCGGAAAAGGAAAAGTATTACTATAAACACCAAAACTACTGCCCCAATAAGAATCATCAATAATTCCTTAAAGGCTTTTTGTTGTTGTTGGTAACTGCCCCCGTACTCAAGATGGTAGTTGGCGGGAAGGCTCACGTTTTGTGAGAGTTTTGTTTTTATTTCAGCTAGGGTAGAGCCCAAATCGCGATTGTTCAGTCTTGCCGTTATTACGCCCATCGATTTTTGGTTCTCGCGTTCCAATTCGGCCACGCCCTGTTTGGTTTCAATTTTTGCTACTTCTGAAATGGGTACGGAGCCGCCATTTGGCAAAAGGATTTTTGCATTTTGAAGATCCCTAATGGAAGTTTGATAGGCCTTTGGGTAAATAATACGAATGTTGATTATCTGTGCATTATCAATCATTGTGCTTGCCACGGTCCCTGAAACCTGCGTCTGCAATTGCAATTGAAAATCTGCCACGGTCAATCCCAACCTTGAAAGGACAGGTTCGTTTGGTTGAATACTGATTTCTGGCCCCGATATTACGATGCCGTCAAAAACATCGGCCGTGCCTTTTACGCTTTCCACCTCAGCAGCTATTTCTTTTGAAATTTGCTGAAGTTTTGTTTTGTCATCACCAAAAACCTTGATTTCAATAGGCTGGACTGAACTCATCAAATCGCCTAGCATATCACCTATTACCTGCCCAAAATCCACTACCAGCTGTGGCACGGCCGCTTCAACTTTAACGCGAATTTCATCGGCAATTTCAGTAGTGGTTTTCGAACGGCTGTCCTTAAGTTTTATCAAATAATCCCCACGGTTGGGTTCGGTAATAAAAAAGCCCAATTGAGTACCAAGTCTTCCGGAAAATGCCTCTACCTCGGGTTGGTTTTTTAAAATATCGTTCACTTTTGTAAGCATTTTTCCGGTTTCTTCCAAAGTGGTACCGGGGGGACTGTCAAAATCCAGAATAATACTTCCCTCATCCATTTCGGGCAAAAATCCGGAAGGTAAATGGGAAGGGATAAAAACCAAAATAAGAATGCAAACTGCTGCGAAGGCAATTCCTATAATTGGTTTTCCAAGAATTTGATGTATCCAGCCTGTTTTTGCTTCTCGTTTTTTTCTTACTTTCTTGCTTCGTGAAAAAAGAATGGACAATACCGGAACAATAAGCCAGGTAACGAAAAAGGAACAGGTAAGTGCAATAATCATGGTGAATGCCATTACCTTAAAATAGGCTCCCGCCACCCCACTCATCATAACAAATGGAATAAAAATAACCAATGTGCTTAATGAGGAACCTACCATTGCTGGGAAGAGATAGTGTATTGCTTCGCGCACGCACCAACTAATTGGTTTGTCCGGATGTTCCTCACGTATTTTATGGATCTGTTCCACAATTATCACCACGTCGTCAATCATTAATCCCACTGCTGCGGCGATGGCGCCCAAGGTCATAATATTAAAGGTATAGCCCACGGCATCCAAAACAATCAAAATAACAGAAAGCGTTACAGGTATGGTTCCCAAAACCACAAAACTTGCTGAAAAGGAACGCAGGAAAATAATTACAATAAAAAGCGCCAATACCAACCCAATCCATAAAACATCTTTGATACTGTTTATGCTTTGGCTTACAAAATCTGCCTGTTTGTAATAAGGAAGCAATTTCACCCCTTTTGGAAGCCTTGTTTTCAGCTCGTCTACTTTTTTTTCGATGGCATTATTTACATCGATTAAATTGGCTTCGGGCTGTTTTATGATTGCCAACAGTGGAACGTCCTTTCCGTTGGCAATTATTTTTACGTATTGCTTGGCTGCTGAAACTGTTATTTCTGCAACATCCTTTAATTGGATAATTCGGTTAGTACTGTTTGAAACTACCAGGTTTTGAAGATCCTCAATATTTGTTACCGAATTATCGGTCAGCGTAAGATACATGCGGTTGTAATCTGTAATGTAACCGTTGGATTGGAGGATGTTGGAGTTTGTTACCGCATCCTGAATGTTTTTTATTGAAATTCCCAAACCTTTCAATACATCGGGTTTCACTTCAATTTGGTATTCCTTGTCGCGACCGCCGATCACGGCAATATCGGCAACACCGGGGGTTGCGATGAGGTAGGGCTTTATTTGATATTTCGCTATTTTTTTTAAATCAACTTGGGAAAGATTTCCCTCCACTGAATACCCCATAATGGGTAGGATGGAGGGATTCATTTTTTCTACCGAAAAATTGGTGCCGGGAAGTATATTCCCTTTTTGCTGTTGAATGAAGGACTCAATCTGCGCTTTTGCCGTATTGATGTCCATGTTCCAATCCAGAAAAACAGAAATCTCACAACTGCCACGAGAGGTGGTGCTGCGAATATATTGAAGGCCTTCGGTACGCCTCAAGGCATTTTCCAAAGGAATGGTTACGGCTGTGAGCATTTTATCTACTGGCTGTTCACCCGCATCGGCAATAACCTTTATTTTTGGGAAAGTAATGTCGGGGAAAAGACCTGTTTTTAAATCCAAATAAGTAAAAATGCCACCGGCAAGAACCAAGATGGCAATGGCAAGAAGAGGAACCTTATAATTGGGGAAAATATTTTTCATCATTTATGGATATTGATTCGTGTGGAATCTTGCATTTGGTAGCTTCCTTCGGTAACAACCCTATCATTAAGCTTTATTTTTTCAGATGAAATTTCAACTACCGAATCATTCCGAAGCAATGGAATAACTGTTTCTTTTATGGCCAAGGTGTCGTTGTATATTTTCATTACCCAAAAATCGGTCAGCAACTCGTTGCTTTGCAAAGCCACTTTGGGAATGGATTTTACTTGCAGGGCTTCTTTATAAATAGTCCTTATTTGGACGCTTAAATTTTCAGGGAGTTTTTCGCCCGGAAGGGAAATCAAAAAAGTTTGCGATTGCGATGCAATATCAATTTTTGGCAAGGCCCCGCTTATGGAAGCGTAAAGGGTATCGTTTGAAGGGAGGATAATTTCGCATTTGGTGCCAATGCCCACCTCATTTTTATATTGAAAAGGCACGTTTACTTGAACTACCAAAGATTCGGGGTGGGCGATGGTTGCCAAGGTGTCTCCTTCGGCAATGTAGTCATTTGTAAAAAAATTCAACATTGTAATTGTCCCCGAGGCATTGCTGTTTATGCGTTGTGGGTGTATAAACTTGGACAACGTGCTATCAATTTTTACTGCTTCCTTTAGCGCGTCCTGCTCCTTGGTTCGAATGTATGCAAAGGCTTGCCCCCGGGAAACCCGGTCTCCTACTTCAAAAGGCATTTTTGAAATATAGCCCGTAATATTGCTCCGGATATTTTCTTTTTTTTGAAATTGTGTAACTCCATTAAAAGTAAGGTATTCCCGGATGTTACTTTGCCCTACTATTGCAGTTTTCACTTCAACTGGCGCTTGCTCCGCGGAGCTTTCGCCATTGGTTTGTTTGCAGCTGAAAATAAAAACAACAGCAAAAAGGAGGATTGTAATATTTTGGATTCTGTACATATTACCAGTTTGTGTAATTATATTGATTTTGGAATAACCAATAATTGGTTTGCATTTGCAATTTGGTATAAATATTCATTTTATAACTCTGTGCCACATTCAAATAATCAATAATGGATAGTTGCCCATTTACCAATTTCTCCTTATAAATCTCCATGATGGTTTGCTGTTTATGAAGTTGCTCGTCTATGAGCGTTAAGTTTTTTTGCAGGATTTCCATTTGTGCTTCCATGCTTTTTTGGTTGTTTTCCAATTCTGTTTTTTTATTTTTTTTGAAGTACTCCAAGTTTTCGTATTTCAGTTTTGACTGTTGTTTATAAAACTTGCGTTGCCCACCATCATAAATGGGGACGGTAACCTTTAGGCCAGCACTTGCCCCTATTTTGTGCGAGATATTATCAAACTCAACCGCATTAAGGCCGGTGTTGGCATAAATACTTACTTGTGGTTTGTAACGGTTGGCAAAAACCAATTGCTCGGCTTGGATCTGTAGGCTATCAATTTTGAACTTTTTCTCAAAATAAGTAGCGGCTTTGTTTAGATTTGAAGATATGCTCGGTTGTTCTAGCGTAACATTTTTATCCATTGGCATGCCGCAAAGATTGTAAAGTTGGGTGATATTTTTTTGCAGGTCACTTTGTATTTGTAGAAGTTCCAATTTTTTCTGGGCCACATCAACTTGCAGTAATAAATAATCACTTTGCTGTAGGATGCCGTGCTTTACCAAAACTTCAACCACTTTCAATCTATTTTCAAGATCGGCGGCAATTTGCTGGTTTATGGTTTCTTTTATTTGAAGTTGGTAAGCCGTTATATATGAATCGGTTATATTTTTAAAAAGATTGTGGGTAATTTTTTCAGAATATAATTTCAGGGAGTCATTCTGGATTTTGTTCTGAAACAAGAGGTTGGCCACAGTTGCTTGATTGAAAAGATTTTTGGTAATATTCAACTGGGCACTGTAAAGCCCGCCGTTGGTAATGCCCACATCGTAACCATAGGCATTTGGGGATGGGTTGGTGGTTATATCTACGGCATTGCCATTGTTATTAAAATAAGGAGCTACGAGTACTTCGCCGCTAGCATCAATATTAAAGGCATATTGTTGTGCCTTTATAAGATCAGCCTGAAATTCGCCAATTTTATAGAGGTTGTCGTTTTGTTTTAATTCGGTGGAATTTATTTTTGCCTGATCAATAAAATAATCCAAGCCTTTTTTTTCCTGTGAAATTGCACTGAAAACAATACCTAGGGCAAAAAGAATGAAAACCAAGAGCTTCGGCATAACATTTTTTTGGGAATAAAAATAGCTGCCTATTCTAAAGTTGTTCTAAAGAGAGAAGGATACCTTTCATTTAAAAAACCTTCAAGATTTTCTGAAAACAAAAGGCTAAGGTGTTTCTTCTATTTTTAGGCTTTCGCGCTGGAGCATCCAGCTGAACTTGGTTGAACTGTTCCGGTCCATATCGAAAACAGAATAGTACCGAAAAAGCTCTGTACTATCTTTTGGGTTTACTTGCACAGGGACCAAGGTATCGTGCATATTACTTTTATGGATATCGAAACGGTTTACTACTTGTTTCCATAAAGAATCTCTTAACATAAAGAGATAGTATTCATTAAAGTTGGTATCCCTAAGTTTTGCATTAACCAACAACAGGTCCCTATCCCAGTTTTTGAATTTCAAAGCGTGTAATTCTGCGCCAATACTTTCCGGAATATCTATTGGGGGAAGTTTCCCGTCCTCAAAGTAAATGGAAGTTATTTCGTTTTGAAGATCAACGTTTTTTACAAATCCGTAAAATTTATGTTTGTTTCCCATAAAGTCGCCGTTAACAGCACCTTCTGCCATTTGGGTAATGTTTTTGGGGATGCGGGGTTTTTTGGGAAAGTTAGGGGCGCTGGACTTATTAGAGGAATGTTCGTTTTCCCCACAGCCTACTGTCAAAATAAGAAGCGCCAATAAATATTTCTTCATTTATATTTTGAAAGTTATAACTGGCATGTTGGCGTGGTTTACCATGTCCTCACTAATACTTCCGTTAAAAAAGTGTGAGATGCCCTTTCGTCCATGTGTGCTCATGCCTATTAACTGTGCTTTGCTTTCTTTTGCAAAATTCATTATCCCCTTTTCCACCGAGGTATCGTTGTACACATTCAAGGTATAGTTTTCTGCCCCCATTCCTTTTACAAAATTATTCATGATTTTAATGGCTTCTTTATTGGTTTTAAAATCACTAGGAGTATTTATGAAGAGCAGATGCATTTTGGCCCCCACGGTTTTTGCAAATTTTTGGGCTTCATTAAAGGGTGACCGGCATTCCTCGGAAAAATCTGTGGCAAAAACAAAATCCTTTATTTCAAAAGCAGTATGATTGTTCTTAATGACCAACACAGGTATCTTGGAAGTGCGCACCACTTTTTCGGTGTTGCTGCCCACAAACATTTCCTTAAAGCCGCTGGCGCCGCTCGAACCCATCACTATAAGATCTATATCATTTTTTTTGACTGCTTCTTTTATGTCCTCGTAAATTTCCATATGCCCAATGGCCTCGTTTAGCACAACGCCATCTAGATAGGTTTTCTCACGAAGTTCACTAAAATGTTTTTCGGCAAGTTTAATAAAGAATAACGATTCGGGTAGGCTACCACTATCTGCCGAAGAGGCTAAATGTAGCGGCATTTCCATCGAGTGGAGAACAAAAATTTCGCTGTTGTGCTTTTTAGCTAGCTGTATGGCCACCTTTAGAGCGTTTTCAGCTTGTTCGGAAAAATCTGTAGGCACAAGAATACGTTTCATAATCGGTGGTTGTTTAAGTGTTTTTAAGTAGCATTAAATTACAAAAATAAATCGGTTGGGGAGAATTTTTATAATATTAAAAATTATAGTATATTTGCATCGAATTTGATATTTAACTAGCTGAGGGGACTAAAGTCCCCTCTTTTTATAGCTTAAAATGATGCGGGACCTAATAGAAGAATTGCTGGAAATTGCACTCGAAAAAAACAAACACCTTTTTTTGATAGATCTTAATATTTCTGAAGATAACCAAATAAGGGTAATTCTGGATGGTGATGCAGGTGTTACTGTTGAAGACTGTATTGCGGTTAGCCGTGAAATAGAGCACAATCTGGACCGTGAGGAGTATGATTTTTCACTGGAAGTTATGTCTTCCGGTGTATCTGAGCCTCTCTCAATGCCCAGACAGTACCAGAAAAACATCGGAAGAAACCTAAAGGTTAAAACCAAGAACGGAGAAACTGTTGAAGGCACGTTGGTTGCGGCCACCCAAAAAGATTGTACGCTACAATGGTCTGCGCGCGAGCCAAAGCCTGTAGGCAAGGGGAAAGTAACCGTTCAAAAAGAGGCAACACTGCCTTATAACGATATTGTAGAAGCAAAAGTGATGATAACATTTTAATCGGATTGATATGGAAAATTTAGCACTAATCGATTCTTTTTCAGAATTTAAAGACGATAAACTTATAGACAGAGTAACGCTGATGGCAATACTCGAGGACGTTTTCAGAAATGCCCTTAAGAAAAAATACGGAAGTGATGATAACTTCGATATAATTATAAACCCTGATAAAGGGGATTTGGAAATATGGAGAAACCGTGTTGTAGTGGCCGATGGTGAAGTAGAAGATCCTAACGAGGAAATTTCCCTTAGTGCCGCACAAAAAATCGAACCGGATTTTGAAATTGGAGAAGATGTTTCTGAAGAAGTAAAGTTGATAGATTTGGGACGTCGTTCTATTTTGGCACTTCGCCAAAACCTTATTTCAAAAATACACGAGCACGACAACACCAACGTTTACAAGCAGTTCAAAGATCTTGAAGGCGAAATATACACAGCAGAGGTACACCATATCCGTCACCGTGCAATCATTTTGCTTGATGATGAAGGAAACGAAATAATACTTCCCAAGGAAAAGCAAATTCCTTCTGACTTTTTCAGAAAAGGGGATAATGTCCGTGGAATTATTGAAAGCGTTGAACTAAAAGGAAACAAGCCGACAATAATCATGTCTAGGGCAGCTCCTGTTTTTCTAGAAAAATTATTCGAACAGGAAATTCCAGAGGTTTTTGACGGTTTGATTACCGTTAAAAAAGTAGTGCGTATTCCAGGTGAAAAAGCAAAAGTGGCCGTAGATTCATATGATGACCGTATTGATCCGGTAGGAGCATGTGTAGGGATGAAAGGATCACGTATCCACGGAATTGTTCGCGAACTAGGCAATGAAAATATTGACGTAATTAACTATACAAGCAATCTTACCCTCTATATAACTCGGGCACTGAGCCCTGCAAAGGTTACTTCGGTAAAGATTGATGAAGTTAAAAAACGCGCTGAGGTAATTTTACGCCCAGAAGAAGTAAGTAAGGCCATTGGCCGCGGTGGGCACAACATTCGTCTGGCCGGACAATTGACCGGTTATGAAATAGACGTGCTTCGCGAAGGCGCAGAAGAGGATGTGGAATTGAGCGAATTTTCTGATGAAATTGAAGCCTGGATTATCGAGGAATTCAAAAAAATTGGATTGGATACTGCAAAAAGCATATTAGAGCACGACATTAAGGATTTGGTAAAACGTACCGACCTCGAAGAGGAAACTATCCTTGATGTGATAAATATATTAAAAGAAGAATTTGAAGAGTAGTTAAAACTTTAATTACTTTTATACAAATTTTTAAAGAAACAGGAAAAGCATTTATGGCTGAAGTAAAAACAAAAAGACTAAGTCAGGTATTAAGAGAGTTCAACATTTCGTTGGATCGAGCCGTGGAATTTCTAAGTTCCAAAGGATTCGATGTGGACGCAAGTCCCAATACCAAGATAACGGGTGAGGAATACGAAGTTCTTTTTGAAGAGTTTGAGACCGACAAGAGTAAAAAAGTAGCTTCCAAAGAAGTAGGCGAGGAAAAGCGGAAAGAGAAGGAAGAACTTCGTCTGGAACGTGAGCGCGAGCTGGAAGAAAAGCACAAAAAAGAAGCCGCTTCAAGAGTCATAAGAGCCGAAAGTAAGCTCGAAGGCCCAAAACAGGTTGGAAAAATTGACTTAGATGCTGGTAAAGCCAAAAAAGAAGTAAAAACTGAAGAAAAGCCAGTTGAGGTTAAGAAAGAAGTAAAGGTTGAAAAATCCGAAGTTGTTTCAGAAAAACCAAAACCAGAGCCTATTGCTGAAAAACCTGTTGAGCCTGTAAAAGAGGAGAAAATAGAACCTGTTTCAGAAAAACAAACAGAACCAGCGGTTGCTAAAGAAAAAAAGGAAGTTCCCGTTGCCAAAGAAAAAGAAGAAGTAAAGAAGGAAGAGGTAAAGGAAGAAGAAGTTAAGGAAGAGGCGAAAGAAGAAATAAAAGAAGAAGCTCCAAAGGATTCCGATACAGTAACCACTCAATATCGAAAACTAGATGGTCCCAATTTTACGGGACAAAAAATAGATCTAACCCAGTTTAAAAAACCGGAAAAGAAAAAAGATTCAAAAGTTGACGATAAGAAAGACAGAAAAAACAAAAGACGCCGCATAAGCAAAGAAGCTCCCAAAACAGGGGCTCCTGGTGCTGCTGGCGCAGGTAATACAAGGGATCGTGGACCCGCAAGGAAAAGTCCAGGACGCTCCAACGTTCCTAAAGAAGAGCCAAGTGAAGAAGAAGTACAAAAACAAGTACGCGAAACCCTAGAAAAACTACAGGGTAAATCTTCTAAAGGAAAAGGCGCAAAATACAGAAGAGAAAAACGTGATACCCACAGACAAAAATCAGAACACGATCTAGCTCAACAAGAGGCAGACAGCAAGCTGATAAAAGTTACTGAATTTGTAACCGCAAACGAAATGGCCACGATGATGGACGTGCCGGTTACCAAAATTATTTCAGCCTGTATGTCATTGGGAATGATGGTTACAATGAACCAGCGTCTTGATGCCGAAACCCTAAGCATTGTTGCAGAGGAGTTTGGCTATGAAGTAGAGTTTGTAACTGCAGATATTGAAGAATCCATCGATCAAAAAATCGATGCTGTGGAAGATCTTCAGCCACGTGCTCCAATCGTTACGGTAATGGGTCACGTTGACCACGGTAAAACATCTCTTTTGGATTATATCCGTAAAGAAAATGTAATCGCTGGTGAGTCCGGTGGAATTACACAGCACATTGGTGCCTATGGCGTTGAGCTGGATGGTGGTCAAAAAATAGCATTCCTTGATACTCCTGGTCACGAAGCGTTTACCGCAATGCGTGCCCGTGGAGCAAAGGTTACCGATCTTGCCATTATTGTAGTAGCGGCTGATGACGACATTATGCCACAGACCAAGGAAGCTATTAGCCACGCGCAGGCCGCGGGGGTTCCAATAGTTTTCGCAATCAATAAAATAGATAAGCCCAATGCAAATCCTGAAAAGATAAAAGAAGGATTGGCCAATTTAAATCTTTTGGTAGAAGATTGGGGTGGAAAAATACAGTCGCATGATATTTCTGCAAAAACTGGAGAAGGCGTTAAGGATCTACTTGAAAAAGTTTTACTTGAAGCTGAATTGCTTGAATTAAAAGCAAATCCAAACAGAATGGCGAATGGTACCGTAGTGGAAGCATTTTTGGATAAAGGAAGAGGATATGTATCTACCGTATTGGTCCAAGGAGGAACACTTAAAGTAGGTGATTACCTACTGGCAGGCCAACATAGCGGGAAAGTAAAAGCAATGCACGATGAGCGCGGTGGAAACATAAAAGAAGCCGGCCCTTCAACCCCAGTTTCAGTACTTGGTTTAGATGGTGCCCCTCAAGCGGGAGACAAGTTTAACGTGTTTGCAGATGAAAGGGAGGCAAAAGCAATTGCTACCAGACGTACCCAGCTACAACGTGAGCAATCCGTTAGAACGCAACGACATATTACACTGGATGAAATTGGAAGACGTATCGCCCTTGGTGATTTCAAAGAATTGAACATTATCCTTAAAGGTGATGTGGATGGTTCTGTAGAAGCGTTGACAGATTCCTTGTTAAAACTTTCAACTGAAGAAATTCAGGTGAATATAATCCATAAAGCGGTTGGACCTATTACCGAAAGTGATGTTCTTTTAGCTTCGGCTTCAGACGCCATTATTATTGGTTTCAACGTTCGCCCAATGGGCAACGCACGCCAATTGGCCGATAAGGAAGAAATAGATATCCGCACATATTCCATCATTTACGATGCAATAAACGATGTGAAGGATGCCATGGAAGGAATGCTTTCTCCAGTAATGAAGGAAGAAATTTCCGGAACTGCCGAAGTTCGCGAAACTTTCAAGATTTCGAAAGTGGGAACTATTGCCGGATGTATGGTTACCAGCGGAAAGATTTTCAGAAATTCCAATATCCGCTTAATTCGCGAAGGTGTAGTAATCTATACTGGCGAACTGGCATCACTGAAACGTTTCAAGGACGATGTAAGAGAAGTAGCCAAAGGTTATGATTGTGGTATTCAAATGAAAAACTACAACGATCTTTACGAAGGCGATGTGCTGGAAGCATACCAAGAAGTTGCCGTTAAGAAAAAATTGAAATAATTCAAAATAAATTCTAAAATCCAAAAGGCCTGAAATTAATTTTTCAGGCCTTTTTTCTTTTGCGCCTCCTATTTTTATTGGCAAAAAGTGTAACATCAAAAAATATTTGGTGTCTACTAATAAACGATCCGAATGAAATTTCCGCTTGATTATTTTCTTTTTTGCTTTATATTCTTTTTTGCCTTTACAACACTTGCACAAAATGATAGCATTCCGCGAAAAAAAATAACTATTTCCCGAATTACCGATGCCCCAAAAATTGATGGGGTATTAAATGACGCTTCATGGCAAAATGCAGCAGTGGCAACAGATTTTGTGGAAAGGCAACCCAATAACGGAAACCCTATTCCGGACAGCCTTAAAACAGAAGTGAAAATAGTGTATGACGATTTGGGGATTTATTTTGGTGCAACCTTGCACGATCCGCATCCCGAAAAAATCCTAAAGGAACTTACCGAAAGGGATGGCATTGGCAATGACGATTTCTTTTTTATATTATTGAACGGCTACAACGACCGCCAGCAAAGTCTTCAGTTTATCGTTACTGCTGCGGGCGTTCAGTACGATGCAAAAATGACCAATGGCAACGAGGACAATTCCTGGAACGGAATATGGTACAGTGCGGTTCAAATTAATGAGGACAATTGGGTGGCGGAAATTTTTATCCCCTATTCAGAAGTAAGATTTCCAAAGAAAAATATACAGAAATGGGGACTTAATATGGAGCGGGAAATGCGCCGAACCCGAACCCGTTATAGTTGGAGCCACGTAGATAATTCAAAAGGCGCTTTTTCAATTTATGATGGGGAAATCCACGGAATTGAAAACATACAATCGCCAACAAGACTTTCCTTTCAGCCCTATGTTTCTGCTTATGTGAATGATTTTGAAGGTAAGACCGAAACCATTTTTAATGGGGGAATGGACTTAAAATATGGGATAAACGATGCCTTTACACTGGATATGATTTTGATTCCGGATTTTGGCCAATCAAAATTTGATGCTGAGATTTTAAATCTTTCCGCTTTTGAAACACAGTACGAAGAAAATCGTCCATTTTTTACCGAAGGAACGGAGCTTTTCACAAAAGGCGATCTCTTTTATTCTCGTAGAGTGGGCGGATATCCTTCCAGAGAAGTGACGCTTTCGGAAAATGAGGAAATTGAAAAGTATCCTTCGTCAGTAGATTTAATCAATGCCCTAAAGATTTCAGGAAGAACGGCCGGCAACTTGGGAATAGGGGTATTCAATGCAATTACCGAAAGAACCTTCGCCGATATAAAAAACACCGAAACTGAAGCAACCCGGAAAGAGTTGGTGGAACCCTTGGCCAATTATAACATTTTGGTATTGGATCAGCGTTTTGGCGATAATTCCTCCGTGTCTTTCGTAAACACGAATGTTATCCGGGAAGGAGATTTTAGGGATGCCAACGCTACCGGCCTCTATATGGATCTTACCAACAAGAAGAATACGATTAATTATTTTGCCAATGCGGAGGGGAGTTGGGTAAAGGAGGACTCTACAAAATTCGGAATGGAAGGGAGGGCCGGCGTTGCAAAAATAAACGGAAAGCACCGTGTTTCTGGCGAAATAAATTTAAGGACCAAAGATTATGACATCAACGAGTTGGGGTACTCGAGTAACAACAATTTCATAAACTATTATGGATATTATGGCTACCGATATTTACAGCCCAAGGGATTTTTGAACAACTTATATCTCAATTTCAACCTAAATTATACCCGAAGGCTGGAATCCGATTTGTACAACAATTTTAATTTCAATTTTAATTCAAGCTTTACCACCAAAAAATTCTTTGGGTTTGGAGGTGGTTTTGAAATGACCCCTTTTGGAACAAATGATATTTACGAACCACGGGTTGAAGGACGGTATGTGAAGGTGCCGGATTATTATGACACTTGGTTCTGGATTTCTACAGATTACCGAAAAAAACTTGCCTTGGATGCCAAAATAGATTGGTACAAATATGCCGAACCAGGCCGTGGTGAATTGCACTTGGAGTTTAAGCCTCAATATCGCTTTTCGGACAAATGGAAGATGTTTCTTGGAACCAATGTAATTCTTTCAGATAAAGAGGAAGGGTTTGTTGATATAATGGATGACGATATTATTTTTGGGGAGCGCAATAGAAATACAGTGATTAATTCGTTGGAATCACAATATATTTTCAACAATAAAATGGCATTGAATCTGGCTTTTCGCCATTATTATTCCGAGGTGGAATACAATGGGTTTCTAACTTTGGAAACTAATGGGGAGCTGTCACCCAATCTTTTTTACAATGAAATAAAGGACGCCACCTATAATAATTGGAACGTCGATCTTCGGTTTTCGTGGTGGTTTGCCCCAGGTAGCCAGCTAACTGTTCTCTACCGAAACGCTATGGACAGCTACTTGAGTGAATCGCGTGTTAATTTTTCCAACAATTTAAAAAATTTGTTTGACGAACCCCAGCTTAACAGTTTGTCAGTTAGGGTAAGCTATTATTTGGATTATAACAGGGTCAAAAATTGGTTCGGCCAACCACGTAGCACAGAGAGTTCAAAGGATCTCGGTAATTCTGAAAAGAAATTTCGGAGATCCATTGATAACAACTATCGTTCGTAAGGAAAGATTATTTTCTTCTTTCTGGCTTCAGAATAAAAGCCGCCGGGAAGTTTGACTGTATTTCCATCAAGGCCCTTTCTGCATCTAGCCGTGTGCTATAATTGCCAACCCAGACTTTATAGTTTGGGGTTTCATATTCAATGGAACCTGGCCAACTGCCATAGTTTCCTTTGTATTTGCGAAGAATTTGGTTGGCTTGGTTTAGCTCACCATAATATAATTGTATGGTATACCCGTCCGTGAGTTTGTTTTCTTTCTCCAAATCTTTTTTTAAATCGAGCAATTCGGTGATTTTTGAATCTTGATGAACGGTAACCGTAGCGCTCTGTGAATAGCCAAAAGAGGACAAAAAAAACATCAATATGCTGATCGTAAAAAGTTTGGGGAAAATTTCTAAATTCATTGGGATATCTGTTTTATGCAAATGTAAACCTTAATAACTCTGCTCTGTGCAAATATATTATTTAGAACAAATATAAATTGATAGTTAACACTTTATTTGCATTTCCAAAATCGACTTTATAATGTACTTTTGTGGCTTTATTTTGAGGTGCATTATCAGTATTAAAAAGACACTTTTACATAACTAATTCTGCGCCAAAACTATCGACTATAATTTAACCATTAGTATGAAAAAGGTGAATTTTTTACACTTACGCTCAAAATTGCCACTCCTTTTGTTAGTTTTTCTACTAACTTTTTCAACTACCTTATTTGCGCAAGATACTATTGCTGCAACCACTGAGCCTCAGACCGCCGATGCACAGGCCGCCCCAGCTGAGGGCGCTGGTGATGTGGCTGCAGGAGAATCCTTGTTTAAGGCAAATTGTGCCGCTTGTCATAAATTAGATGCAAAGGCTGTTGGCCCAGCGTTGCGAAATATCTCCGATAAGCATGATAGGGAATGGTTGTACAAGTGGATTCATAACAGTCAGGCTCTAATTGCTTCTGGTGATCCTACCGCAGTAAAACTTTTTGAAGATAATAATAAATCAGTAATGACGGCTTTTCCCGCTCTCTCAGAAACTGATATTGATAATATAATGGCTTATACCAGTAAGCCTAAAGCCGAACCTACAGCTGCTGCTGTTGCAGCGGGTGGGGCAGCGGCATCAACGGATGGAGGCTCTATGTCTAATTCGTTAGTGTTGGCAGCTTTGGCATTAATATTCCTTTTGTTGGTTATCATGCTATTTTTGGTTACCAATACCTTAAAAAGAATTGCTGAAGCTAACGGGGTTGTTTATGAAGAAAAACCAAAACGCACACCAATTTGGAAGGCTTTTGCCCAAAACCAGTTTTTAGTGCTGATTACTTCAGTATTTTTGATACTTGCAGCGGGTTATTTCGCATATGGGTATATGATGCAGGTAGGTGTTGACCAAGGATATTCACCCGTACAACCTATTCATTATTCACATAGAATACACGCTGGCGATAACCAAATTGACTGTAACTATTGCCATAGTTCGGCCAGAAAAAGTAAAACTTCCGGAATTCCTTCTTTGAATGTTTGTATGAACTGTCATAAAAATATTTCAGAAGTAGCGCCGGAAACTGCTACGGCCGAATACTCCAAGGAATTTTATGACGGTGAAATTGCTAAGCTTTATAAAGCTGTTGGATGGGATGTGGCCAACCAAAAGTACACCGGTAAAACCGAACCTGTTAAATGGGTTCGCATACATAACTTACCGGATTTTGCTTACTTTAACCACTCACAGCACGTTACAGTTGCTGGGGTAGCTTGTCAAACTTGCCATGGTGAAATTCAGAATATGGAAGTGGTTGCACAATTTGCGCCTCTTACTATGGGATGGTGTATCAACTGCCACAGAGAAACCAATGTAAATTTGGCTAACAATGAATACTATGCCAAAATCCATGAAGAGCTTTCAAAAAAATACGGAATTGAAAAACTGACCATCGCAGAGTTGGGCGGTTTGGAATGTGGTAAATGTCACTATTAACAAAAAAATAAAGAACTAAGGATTATAAGTTAAAATCATTTAGTCCTTCAAACATTAAATTAAATATATAAATGGCATCAAGCAAGAAATACTGGAAAAGTGTTGAGGAGCTTAACGAAGACAGCTCTATTGTAAAGGCGCTACAAAATAATGAGTTTGTAACTGAAATCCCTACAGACGAATTTCTTGGTAATAAGGAAGCTTTGGAAAATTCCTCTACTACCCGCCGTGATTTCTTAAAATACGTAGGTTTTACAACTGCCGCCGCAACCTTTGCTGCTTGTGAAGGCCCAGTAGTAAAATCCATTCCATATGTAGTGTTGCCGGATGAAATAGTTCCTGGAATAGCAAACTACTATGCAACCACCATGGCAGATGGTTTTGATTTTGCCAATATATTGGTAAAAACAAGAGAAGGGCGCCCTATTAAAATTGAGCGTAATGATTTGGTTGAAAATGGAGGGAGTGTAAATGGCCGTGTTCAAGCATCGGTACTTTCATTATACGACAAAAATAGATTAGCTGCTCCATTATTGGATGGCAAAGAAGTTTCTTGGCCAGAATTTGATACCGCAATGGCCCAGAAAATGAATGAAATGGCTGGTCAGGATATTGTTTTGCTTACGCAAACTTTTGCAAGTCCTTCCACGTCAAAATTGATTTCGGAATTCACAGCCAAATATCCTAACATACGTCACGTATTTTACGATACAGTTTCTTCTTCTGAAGCATTAGATGCCTTTCAGAATAAATATGGTACCCGCGCATTGCCCGATTACGATTTTTCTAAAGCTGAAGTAATTGTATCGGTTGGCGCAGATTTCTTAGGAGATTGGCAAGGAGGCGGCTATAGCAAAGGTTATGCCCAGGGCCGTATTCCAAAGAATGGAAAAATGTCCCGTCATATTCAATTTGAATCCCAATTAACATTAACGGGTGGTAAATCAGATAGACGTGTTCCCGCAACCCCTTCGCAACAGATGCAAATTTTAAAGGCATTAACTGGCGGAAGTGCTTCTGGATTACCTGAAAATATTGCTGATGCCGTAAACAAAGCTAAGGCACAATTGCAAAAGGCAGGAAGTAAAGGATTGCTAGTTACTGGCCTTCCCGATGTTGCTGCACAAACAATGGCGCTTAACTATAACGCCAACAGCGAAGCCCTTGATGCTTCAAAACCAAAATTAACCCGTGCAGGCAGTACTTCTGAAGTAACGGCCGTAATGAACGGGGTTATTTCCGGAAGTATTAAAGGTTTGATTACTGTAGGTGTTGATCCGGTTTATTCCTTTCCAAATAATAAAGAATTTTCCGAAGCCTACAAAAAACTTGATCTAAGCCTTGCTTTCGCAATGAAGCAAGATGCTACGGCTTCCTTGGCCAAAATGGTCGCTGCAACGCCACATTATCTAGAATCTTGGGGCGATGCTCAAATTAAAAAAGGAACTTATAGTTTAGCACAACCGGCAATACGTACTTTGTTCAACACACGTCAGTTTCAGGACTGTCTGTTGCAGTGGACCGGCAATGGAAAAAATTATTACGATTATATTAAAGAGACTTGGACCAGTTCAATATTGACCGATGTTTCTTGGAATAAAGCACTTCACGATGGTTTCGTTTCCAATGATTCAGAAATGATGATGGAAGAGGTTCCTGCAACGGAAGGCGCAGCAACCATGGAGAGCAATACTTCAAACGGAGCACTATCGGCTTTCTTTCAAGAGGGCGGATATGAACTTGTTCTATATACTTCAACAGGTTTAGGAGACGGGCAACAGGCAAACAATCCATGGTTGCAAGAGTTTCCAGATCCTATCACAAGAGCTTCTTGGGATAATTATTTAATGATTTCTGCAGCAGATGCGGAAACCTTGGAGCTTGTGAATGAAAACGTTTCCAACGGAGCTTTGAATGGAAGTTACGTAAATGTGAAAATTGGGGATGTTGTTGTTGA
The DNA here is from genome assembly GCA_038215845.1 of Flavobacteriales bacterium. Classification (GTDB taxonomy): domain Bacteria; phylum Bacteroidota; class Bacteroidia; order Flavobacteriales; family Flavobacteriaceae; genus Aequorivita. The sequence goes on from JBBQQN010000015.1 coordinate 27,939, forward strand.
AAAGGTTCCCGTAATTATCCAGCCCGGTCAGGCAAAAGGATCTGTGGCCTTGGCTTTGGGTTACGGTAAAACTGCAGCCATTCAAGAAGAAATGCAAACGGGGGTAAATGCTTATCCACTTTACCAGAATTTCTCTTCCATTCAAAATGTAACACTTGAAAAAGCCAGTGGTATGCATGAATTTGCCTGTGTGCAATTGCAGAGTACTATGGCTGGAAGAAGTGATGATATTATAAAAGATACTACTCTTGCTGATTTTATTTCAGGAAGTAAGGAAGATTATAACTCGGTGCCCGTAACGGACTATGACCACAGTGAAATTTCCGTTAGAGACAAAAAAGCAGATATTTGGAGCTCTTTTGATTCCTCTATAGGGCATCATTTTAACCTTTCAATAGATTTAAATGCCTGTACCGGTTGCGGTGCATGTGTAATTGCTTGTCATGCCGAAAATAATGTTCCTGTTGTAGGGAAAAAAGAAGTTAGAAAATTTAGGGATATGCACTGGTTGCGTATTGATAGATATTATTCAGCAGGCGAAACCTTTCAGGACGAGATAGATGCTTTGGAAAACCTTCCTGCTTTTGATAGTTACGAAGCTGTAGAGATTCCTGCCTATGAAAATCCACAGGTTGCATTTCAGCCGGTAATGTGCCAGCACTGTAATCATGCGCCATGTGAAACTGTATGTCCAGTTGCAGCAACATCTCACGGACGTCAAGGTCAAAACCAAATGGCTTACAACCGTTGTGTGGGTACACGTTACTGCGCTAATAACTGTCCTTATAAAGTACGTCGTTTCAACTGGTTTTTATATAACGAAAACGAGGAATTTGACTATAACATGAACAATGACCTTGGTAGAATGGTGCTAAACCCAGATGTGGTAGTGCGTTCTCGTGGGGTTATGGAAAAATGTTCTATGTGTATTCAGCTTACGCAAAAAACAATCCTTGACGCCAAGCGAGATGGCAGACAAATTAAAGATGGTGAATTCCATACAGCCTGTTCAAGAGCTTGCGATACCGGAGCAATGGTATTTGGAGATGCCAACGATAAGGATTCTGAAGTAGTAAAGATGAAAAATGACGATCGTATGTATCATCTTTTGGAAAATATTGGTACAAAACCTAATGTGATGTACCAAATGATTGTAAAAAATACTTCGGAAGCATAAAAATTTGAATTAAGAACCAATTATTTAAGAATTAAATATGTCGTCACACTACGAAGCACCTATAAGAGAGCCATTGGTTATTGGAGAAAAATCCTATCACGACATCAGTGTAGATGTAGGAGCTCCAGTTTTGGGAAAGGCCAGCAAATCTTGGTGGATTGTTTTTATTATTGCCCTTGTAGCATTTTTATGGGGATTGGGATGTATTATTTATACAGTCTCAACCGGTATTGGTGTTTGGGGATTAAATAAAACAATAGGCTGGGCATGGGATATTACCAACTTTGTTTGGTGGGTAGGTATTGGTCACGCTGGAACATTGATTTCGGCAGTACTATTGCTTTTCCGTCAAAAGTGGAGAATGGCTGTAAACCGTTCTGCGGAAGCCATGACCATATTTGCCGTTGTTCAGGCAGGTCTTTTTCCAATTATTCACATGGGGCGTCCTTGGTTGGCTTATTGGGTTTTACCTATTCCCAACCAATTTGGATCTTTATGGGTAAACTTTAACTCCCCATTACTTTGGGACGTTTTCGCAATATCAACATATCTTTCAGTTTCATTGGTTTTCTGGTGGACGGGATTGTTACCGGATTTCGCGATGATACGTGATAGAGCAACTACCCCTTTTCAAAAAAGAATTTACGGTATTTTAAGTTTTGGATGGAGTGGTCGTGCAAAAGATTGGCAACGTTTCGAGGAAGTTTCACTTGTTTTGGCAGGTTTGGCAACTCCACTGGTACTTTCTGTACACACCATCGTATCCTTTGACTTTGCTACTTCGGTTGTACCGGGATGGCACAGTACTATCTTCCCTCCATACTTTGTTGCTGGGGCAATCTTTTCAGGATTCGCAATGGTGCAGACACTGCTTATTGTAATGCGAAAGGTTTCAAATCTGGAAAATTATATTACCGTACTTCACATAGAGTACATGAACAAGGTAATCTTGTTGACAGGTGGTATTGTAACTGTAGCTTATATTACTGAATATTTTATCGGTTGGTACTCTGGCGTACCTTATGAAAATTATACATATCTATCCTTTGGTGCTGCTACCGGTCCTTATTGGTGGGCATTCTGGGCATTGATAACCTGTAACCTTATTGTGCCGCTTTCTTTATGGGTGAAGAGCTTAAGAAGAAACATAGCTTGGACTTTCTTTGTTGCTTTAGTGATCAATATTGGAATGTGGTTTGAACGTTTTGATATTATTGTGGTAGATTTAAGCAAGGATAGATTAACATCTACTTGGGCCATGTTCCAGCCAACATTTGTAGACATTGGAACCTTTATGGGAACCATAGGATTTTTCTTTGTGCTTTTCCTTTTATATGCACGTACTTTCCCAGTAATTGCTCAGGCAGAAGTAAAAACTATTATGAAATCCTCCGGGCAGATGTATAAAAGATTACGAGCTGAACATGGAGACGATCATCACCATATAAACGAGGTGGAGGAATATCCTGCAGATGCCGGACCTTCGGCAAATGTTGAAGGCAAGCATTTTGCAAGTTCTTTTGGTTCAAATGAAGATGCTGATGTTGAAGATAACGAAGTGGATTATGAACTTCAAAAAGGAAAAATTGACAACTTACTTGCCAATTTGGGAACATTCGATCCTTCGGTTGAGAAAGAAGATGACCTTAAAAAGATTAACGGTGTGGGTCCAATAATGGAACAAAAACTACATCAATTAGGTATCTTTACCTTTGAACAAGTAAGTAGAATGACTGATAGAGAATACGATTTATTAGATGATATTATAGGTGAATTTCCTGGAAGGGCCAAACGTGATGATTGGGCTGGGCAGGCAGAAATCCTAAAAAACAAAAAATAGTTATGGCTTCAAAAAAGATACACGCTATTTATACTGATGACGACTTGCTTCTGCAAGCCGTTACTCAGACTCGCGCCGCTAATTACCATATAGCAGAAGTGTATACACCATTTCCGGTACACGGGCTTGATCACGCTATGGGCTTAGCGCCAACAAGGCTGGCAATCACTTCCTTTTTGTACGGTTTAACGGGATTGACTGTTGCAATTACCATGATGAACTTTATGATGATCAGCGATTGGCCCCAAAACATTGGGGGAAAGCCAAGCTTTACCTTTTACCAAAACATGCCAACGTTTATACCTATTATGTTTGAATTAACGGTATTTTTCGCTGCGCATTTAATGGTTGTCACCTTTTATATGCGAAGCAAGATCTGGCCCTTTAAAAAAGCCGAAAATCCTGACCTTCGAACTACCGATGATCATTTTTTGATGGAGATAGACGCAGAAAACCACGACGTGGATATGCTTACAAAATTTTTGTACGATACCGGTGCGGCTGAAATAAGTTTAATAGAAAATGAGCAAGATCATTAATATGAAGACATTACTAAATTTAGGAATTGCTATTGTTGTTTCGGCAAGTATGGTTTCTTGTTTTAACGACAATAGACCTAACTATCAATATTTCCCTAATATGTATGCGCCGATAAGTTATGAAGCTTATGGTGAATACGAGGTTTTTCCTGATCAACAGGAAGCAATGTTGCCGCCAGTAGGAACCATCCCACGCGGATGGCAACCTTATGATTATGAAAATACAACAGCTGGTCTAGAACTTGCAAAAGCTGAATTGAAAAATCCGTTAGAAGTAAACGAGGAAAATCTTGCAGCCGGCGCACATCTATTCACCATTTATTGTGCAGTTTGCCACGGAGATAAAGGAGATGGAAAAGGAATCTTGGCAACCCGAGAAAAATTCCTTGGAATTCCAAGTTACGCAGATCCGGGAAGAAATATTGTGCCAGGGGGAATATATCACGTGGAAACTTACGGTTTAAACGCAATGGGATCTTATGCTTCGCAAACCAATGAATTGGAACGCTGGCAAATTGCCATGCACGTTATGGACTTGAAAGCGGCTTTAAAAGGTGAACCCGGTTTGATGAATGCACAAAAAGATTCAACTACCGTGGATTCAACTAAAGTAAATACAGAATTAGTAGGGGCCAATCAAGCCTCTAAAATAAAATCTAATTAAAGAATTAAAGAGAATAGCTAAAGATATGTACACGCTACCCAGTAAATTAAAACTGTTTTCTATCATTCTTATAGTTCTTGGATTGGTAGGCATCATCTACGGATTTTTAACTACCCCAAAAACTGTTGAGGATGTTAAAGAAATAATGGCTGCCGAAGCAAGTCATGGCGAAGGTCATGCTACTGCTCAACAAGGTGAGGAACACACAGCAAATTTTGTGGATGAAGCCCGAGGTGAAACCGGATATTCTCAAGAGGCTATGGAACAAGCCACAGATTTAAAGGCAGAAGGCCATGGCGCAGCATCACATGAAGAACACATCTTGCACCAAATGCAAACACGACCTTGGTCTGCAACTTTTGTGTCGGCTTTCTTTTTTATGATGCTTGCATTAGGAGCTCTAGTTTTTTATGCCATACAATATGCTTCCTCAGCAGGATGGTCGCCAGTACTTTATAGAATAATTGAAGGCATTACTGCCTATCTGTTGCCCGGTTCCGTAATTGTTTTCTTGATCGTTGTTTTTGCGGGAACGCATTTTTATCCTTGGCAAGACCACGAGTTGGTTGCTGGCGATAAAATACTTCAAGGGAAATCTGGATATTTAAACTTTCCTTTCTTTTTAATAAGAGCTTTAATCTATATTTTAGGTTGGAATCTTTACCGTCATTTTTCAAGAAGAAATTCTTTGTTAATCGCCGAAAATGGTAATATTTCGCACCATAAACAGAACTTTAAATTCTCCGTATTTTTTCTTGTGTTCTTTATAGCCACGGAAGCAACCATGTCCTGGGACTGGTTTATGTCCATGACGCCGCACTGGTACAGTACGCTGTTTGCTTGGTACATATTCGCGAGTATGTTTGTTTCGGCAATTACTACTATCGCTTTGGTAACAATCTATTTGAAGAATCTTGGGTTGATTCCTTTTGTGAGCGATAAACATTTACACGATCTTGCTAAATATATGTTTGCTTTCAGCATATTTTGGACCTACCTATGGTTCGGTCAGTTTATGTTGATTTGGTATGCCAATATTCCCGAAGAAGTAACATATTTTATAATGAGGATTCAGGAATATAATTTATTGTTTTTCGGAATGCTAATCCTTAATTTTGTCTTCCCTATTCTACTACTGATGAATAGTGATTACAAAAGAATACCGTGGTTTGTTGTCATGGCTGGGCTTGTAATATTAACTGGCCACTATATAGATATTTATCTATTGGTTATGCCTTCAACCGTTGGACATAATTATCATTTTGGAATACCTGAAATAGCAGGAATATTGTTCTTTTTAGGGCTCTTCATTTTCGTGGTAGGTATAGGACTTGGAAAAGTTTCCTTGCGACCCAAAAATGATCCATATATTAAGGAAAGCGAAAACTACCATTTTTAATCAATTTGTTTAAAGAAGATATCATAAGATGACCGCATTTTTAGTTGTATTAGTAATCATTCTCTTTGGAGTAGCTGTTTGGCAAATGAGCAGGATATTCCAAATGGCCAGAATAAAAACTACCGAATTATCTGAAATAGCTTCAGATAAAGACAATAACACTCAAGGTTATTTAATGTTGGGGTTTTTGGCCTTCATGTATATTCTTGCTATTCTTACTTTTTGGTTTTTTGGAGATGTTATGCTGCCGGACTCGGCTTCAGAACACGGAGTAGAAATAGACAACCTAATGTTGATCTCCATGATTATCATTTTTGTTGCGGGAATCATAACCCAATGGTTATTGCATTATTTTGCATTTGTGTATCGTGGCAACAAAGTGAAAAGAGCTACATTCTACGCAGATAATGATAAATTGGAATTTATTTGGACCATCATTCCCGTAATTGTTTTGGCTGGCCTTATTATTTATGGATTATTTACGTGGACAGATATTATGAATGTTGATAGAGATGACGATCCATTGGTAGTTGAACTCTATGCACAACAATTTAACTGGCGTGCTCGTTACGGCGGTGCCGACAATACCTTAGGAGAAGCGAATGTTAGATTGATTGAAGGGATTAACCAACTTGGGGTTGATGCTTCAGATCCAAATGGTAAAGATGACAAAGTGGTTACTGAGCTTCACTTACCCGTAGGTAGAAAAGTATTATTCAAAATGCGTTCGCAGGACGTACTTCACTCGGCCTACATGCCTCATTTTAGAGCCCAGATGAACTGTGTTCCCGGGATGATTACCCAATTTGCCTTCACACCTTCAATTACCACAGTAGATATGAGGCTGAATGATAAAATTGTGGAAAAGGTGAAACACATAAACGAAATCCGAGTAGAAAAAAGTAAGACGTTAACTGCAGAAGGAAAAGAGCCATTGGAATCCTACGAATTTGATTACATGCTTTTATGTAACAAAATTTGCGGGGTTAGCCATTATAATATGCAAATGAAAATTATTGTGGAATCTCAGGAAGATTATGAAGCTTGGTTGGCCACCCAACCTTCCATAGCAGATCAACTTAGCAACGAGAATAAATAAAAAAATTAGCTTAAAAAGATATGTCAGCACACGCACAGGTCCACGGAGTAGAAGATCATCATGATGATCACGGGCATCATCATAAACAATCTTTCATAACCAAATATATTTTTAGCCAGGATCATAAAATGATTTCCCGGCAGTACCTTATTACCGGTTTGTTTATGGGTACTATTGGTATATTAATGTCCTTGCTGTTTAGGTTACAATTGGCTTGGCCTGACCATAAATTTACCATTTTCGAAGTACTTCTTGGTAAATGGGCTCCGGAAGGAGTTATGGATCCAAGTATTTACCTTGCCTTGGTAACAATTCACGGAACCATAATGGTGTTCTTTGTGTTAACCGCGGGTTTAAGTGGAACGTTCAGTAACCTTCTTATTCCCTTACAGATTGGCGCAAGAGATATGGCCTCAGGATTTCTAAACATGGTTTCCTATTGGCTATTCTTTCTTTCCAGCGTAGTAATGTTGATGTCTCTTTTTGTTGAAGCGGGACCTGCTTCTGCTGGTTGGACAATTTACCCGCCTTTAAGTGCATTGCCACAGGCTATTCCTGGTTCTGGTGCAGGTATGACACTTTGGTTGACCTCGATCGCTATTTTCATTGCCTCTTCCTTGTTAGGATCGCTTAATTATATTGTAACGGTTATCAACCTTAGAACAAAGGGAATGTCGATGACAAGATTGCCATTGACTATTTGGGCATTTTTTGTGACAGCAATTATCGGGGTAGTATCTTTTCCTGTGCTTTTCTCAGCTGCGCTTATGTTAATTATGGATAGAAGTTTTGGAACATCCTTCTTCTTATCAGATATTTATATTGCGGGTGAAGTATTGCACCATCAAGGGGGTTCTCCCGTATTGTTTGAACACCTTTTCTGGTTCCTTGGACATCCAGAGGTTTATATTGTAATTCTCCCTGCAATGGGAATTGTTTCCGAAGTAATGGCAACCAACGCACGTAAGCCTATTTTTGGTTATCGCGCCATGGTAGCTTCCATTTTGGCAATTGCCTTTCTTTCAACTATTGTTTGGGGGCACCATATGTTTATTTCTGGAATGAATCCATTTTTAGGCTCCGTATTTACCTTTACAACCCTGTTGATTGCTATTCCTTCCGCGGTAAAAGCCTTTAACTGGATTACTACTTTATGGAAAGGAAACTTACAAATGAACCCCGCTATGCTTTTTTCCATTGCTTTTGTTTCAACCTTTATTACAGGGGGGTTAACAGGAATTATTTTGGGAGACAGTGCGCTGGATATCAATGTTCATGACACTTATTTTGTTGTTGCCCACTTTCACTTGGTAATGGGTATTTCAGCTCTTTATGGCCTTTTGGCCGGAGTTTATCATTGGTTCCCGAAAATGTTTGAGGGACGTATGATGAATAAAAATTTAGGATTCGTACATTTCTGGGTTACTGCTATTGGGGCCTATGGAATTTTCTTCCCAATGCACTTTGTTGGAATGGCAGGACTTCCGCGACGATATTATACCAACACCAATTTCCCTTATTTTGATGACTTGGCCGATATTAACGTGATAATGACCATTTTCGCCATCATCACCATAAGTGTTCAGGTAGTATTTTTGTATAACTTCTTTCATTCTATATTCTTCGGAAAAAGAGGACCTCAAAATCCTTGGAATGCCACTACACTTGAATGGACTGCTGAAATGAAACATATCCACGGAAACTGGGATGGGCCAATACCACACGTATACCGTTGGTCTTATGATTATAGTAAATTGAATAAAGACGAAACAGATTACGTTATTCCTGGACAGGATTTTATTCCTCAGAATATTCCCCTTCAGGATAACGAAGACGAACTCGATCATTAAAAAGATATAATTTTTATATTTTTTTGTCATCTTCAACTAGTTTAGAGAAGGATTAAAAAATTCAAGGAGCTAACCAAAATTTCAATTTATAAACCACAAGCTATTATTTCGAATCTTATTAAGGTACTAAGTAGTGCTACGTAGTATTTTAGTGGTGCTACGTATGGCGAAAACCTACTGAAGATCATATATTTACAGTAAGTTTATAATATGTAGGAAGTGAGGAGTCTACAATTTAACCGAGAGCTGTACTGCAAAGTATGGCTCTCTTTTTTTAAGGTGGCTTCCAAAGGATTACTATATTTGTGCTATGAACGAAAACCTTGATCCTACCGGCGATAACCTTTCCCCTCAGGAACTGGATATTGAAAAAAAACTCCGACCTCTAAGTTTTGAGGATTTTACGGGACAGGATCAGGCTTTGGAAAACCTTCGGATTTTTGTACAAGCTGCAAACTTACGGGACGAAGCATTAGATCATACATTATTCCACGGCCCTCCAGGCTTAGGAAAAACTACTCTGGCCTATATTCTAGCCAACGAACTTAATGTAAATATTCGGGTAACCTCCGGGCCGGTTCTTGATAAACCGGGAGATTTGGCTGGATTGCTAACCAATCTTGAAGAACGGGATGTTCTTTTTATTGATGAAATCCACCGCTTGAGCCCCATTGTGGAAGAATATCTATACTCCGCCATGGAGGACTACAAAATTGATATAATGATTGAATCCGGACCCAATGCCCGTTCGGTTCAGATAAACCTCAATCCATTCACCTTAATTGGCGCCACTACCCGGTCAGGGTTGTTGACAGCGCCTATGCGCGCCCGTTTTGGAATTTCCTCCAGACTGCAATATTATACCACCGAACTGCTTACCACCATTGTACAGCGAAGCGCAGGAATCTTGAATGTGCCCATTTCAATGGAAGCGGCTATTGAAATTGCTGGCCGCAGCCGGGGAACGCCACGTATTGCCAATGCGCTCTTGCGACGAATTCGAGATTTTGCTCAGATAAAAGGAAACGGCAGTATCGATATTAAAATAGCTAGGTTTGGTTTGGAAGCCCTGCACGTTGATGCCCACGGCCTTGATGAAATGGACAACAGAATTTTGATTACCATTATAGAAAAATTTAAGGGTGGTCCCGTTGGCATTTCTACTATTGCAACCGCAGTTTCGGAAAGCACCGAAACCATAGAGGAGGTTTACGAACCTTTTTTAATCCAACAAGGTTTTATAATGAGAACGCCCCGCGGTCGTGAAGTTACCGAAGCTGCCTATAAACATTTGGGCAAATTGAAGGGCCCTACGCAGGGAGGATTGTTTTAAAATACAAAATTGTCTCCCCGAGCGCAGTCGAGGGGTCTACAAAAAATTCTTAAATAAAGGTCTCGACTGCGCTCGACCGGACATTTAAAATGTCAGAGAAAAAAATCCCATCGGTTTCTGTTTTTCGGTTTTTAATACATTCCGCAAACATCATTAAAAACCCGTTGCCATTTCATCATAAAAACTTTGAAATGTACGGGGATACTTTTCGTTTAAAATTGGGTTTTGGAAAGTCGGTTATCTTTTCAAGGGATGCAGGCTTTGCACAATATGCCCTTCAGAAAAACCATAGAAATTATACAAAGTCACCCATTCAAACGCGCGATCTTTCAAAATACGTAGGCTTTGGGTTGCTGACTTCGGAAGGCACACTGTGGCAAAAACAACGAAAGCTCATTCAGCCCGCCTTTCATAAAAAGCAATTGATAAATTTGTTGGAAACAATCCAGGGCGCTATTAAAATTGAACTGAAAAAAATAGAAACTGGAAAAGCTATTGACGTGTTTCCCATTTTCAACGACCTTGCTTTCCAAACCGTTGTAAAATCACTTTTCAGCAGTGCGGTAAACCAAAAGGAAATCAACAAACTGCAACATATAACGGAATCTGCCCAAAAAATGCTTGTTAAGGAATTGCGCCAGCCTCATCTTGGTTGGTGGTTTCGCCTTAGCGGGAAAATAAAAAAACATATTTCTGAAACCCAAGAAGCCAGAAATATTCTAAAAAAGCTGGTCAATGAAAGGAAGCAAAACGGAAAAAGGGAAGACGATTTACTAGATATGCTTTTGGATGCACGCTATGAAGATGGAAGTTCCATGGAAATGGAACAACTTATTGATGAAATCCTTATTTTGTTTGTGGCAGGCCACGAAACCACCTCCAATGCACTCACTTTTACTTGTGAATTGCTTTCGCGAAACCCTAATATTCAAGAACAGGTTTTTGAAGAAGTCAGCAATGCAAAAACCGAAAATGAAAGTTTGATGGATTTTATTAAAGCCTGTCCCTTCACCAAAAATGTGATCGAGGAATCATTGCGCCTTTATCCGCCCGCATATTTTATAGACCGCGTAAATATTGAGGAAGACGAATTTGATGGAATGCATATTGCCAAAAATTCCAGCATATTGTTTTCCTTGTTGGAAATTCACACCCAGCCTAAATATTGGCAGGAACCGCAAAAATTCAATCCCCAGAGATTTGCGGATGGAAATCCTAATCAATATTCCTCCCACTATTATCCGTTTGGAGCAGGTCCGAGAATGTGCATTGGTAACAATTTTGCGATGTACGAAATGGTTTTGGCAATCGCTGAATTAATAGGAACTTATAGAATTGTGGAGAAGAAGTCTCCCATTCAAATAAACCCTTTGATTACTTTAAAGCCGAAGAATGCCTTTTTGGAATTTATCAAAAGATAGAGATTGATTGAAAACCGGTCAAAATATACGCAACTCATAAAATCTGAAGCCAAACGCCTTGGCTTCCTTTCCTGTGGTATTAGCAAAGCAGAATTTTTGGAAGAAGAAGCCCCCCGGCTTGAAAATTGGCTAAAGAAAAATATGCAAGGCGAAATGGCCTATATGGAAAATCATTTCGATAAACGTTTGGATCCCACAAAACTGGTACCTGGTTCAAAAAGTGTGATTTCTTTATTGTTGAATTATTTTCCTTCGGAATCACAAAACGAAGAAAGCTATAAAATTTCAAAATACGCATACGGCACAGATTATCATTTTGTAATAAAAGATAAACTGAAGCA
>JBBQQN010000016.1:0-38622 GCA_038215845.1 Flavobacteriales bacterium
AGACTTCAATGGAGAGGATTATTTTTAGAAAACCAATTTCGATTTATAATTGGAGTATTTTTGCCGAGATTAGTTATAGCTCATTTGTAAAACTTGGGCTTTCATTTATTAAAATTATAAGACTTATGAAAATACAAATGAAGATTACCGATTTAAAAAAGGTCAGCGAACTGGATTTTTATTGGAAAAATTCTGATTATAAAAATCTTCTTAAAGAATTTGGTTATCCTGATGTGGAAGGAATTGCAGAAAATGAAATTCTGGACTATTTGTTTTTAGCCATTTTAGATTATAAACCGGCAGAGGCTGCAGAAATTATTTTGACCTATAAAATGAGTGATAAATTAAACGAGGGTCAGATTCAAAACCTTGCCAATGAAATGTTATTGGATAAGTTAGCTGAAGAATATCCAGATCCGGCGCTACATTTTGATATATTTAATATAAATCAATTTTTGCGAAAAGCATATAACGGTTCATTTCCAGATACAGAAGCAACCATTATTACTGCAGAAATTCATGGAATGGAGGAGGATGATGAAATGACAAAGGAGATCCTTATCAAAGCTTTATCTCATGGTTTAAGAGAAAGCAATTTAGTAAAAAGACTGTATGGTGATCAATTAAACGGCAATTTGCCTTTTGATGATGCTGGAAAGGTCATCTGGCATTTTAGGAAATTATCTGAAAATGAGGTAGAAATCATTACCTCAAATTATTTGATTGCCAGAGAGGACTTCGGATTAATGGAGTTTGAGACGGAGTTAAAATATTTTGAGGAAGATTAAGAGGGAACTTTATATATATGAAGTTATTTAGTTTCCTTCTAGCGCGAGCGTCCTACTCCTGCCCCCCCGCTAGCGCGAGCGTCCCGCTCGTGCCCACGTAATCACAACTCACGTTTCACTACCTATCAAATCTTCCTAGAATATTTCGTTATCTTTGATTGAAACAATTTAAACAAGCTAAATGGAAATAAGATTCCAAACCAAAGAAGAAAGCAACCGCACGCTACCGCGAGCGTCCCGCTCGTGGCTTCACACCTCATAAGACCTAAATTGCTTTTTCCTCCCCATCAACTAACTTTCCCTTCCCAATAACCAACAACCAACAACCAACAACCAACAACTGACAACTCACAACCCATATTCCCAAAAAATACCCATCACTTTTAAACCAACAAATCTAAAATTGAATTACCTTGGCATATCGCTAACAACCAAAAGATTATAGCTCATGAAAACCGTATCCAAATTAGCTTTAGTACTACTATTAATTACTAGCACAATTAGCTGTAAAAACAACACTACCCCCGAAGTAGATGCAGAAACAGCCGAAGACGCTAGCGCTCAAATGCTAACCGAAACTCCAAAACCCACAAATACACAACCTGGTTTTGGAAGTTTATCATTCAAGATGGATGGCACCTTAGTAGAAGGTACTGCACCTGGTACTATGGCCATCTACAATCCCGCAAAACAAGAAGTAAACATTCGCGCTAATACGCCGAAAGGTCTTTTCGCAATAATAATTAACAAGGTAGAAGGAACCGGCACATACACAATTAAGGGAACTTCTAATAACGGTGGAGGATTAATGATGACGAACAAGATGTATGAAGTAAAAAAATCCGGAACACCTTTTACTGTAACCATTGATACTGTGGAAGATATTGAAGCCGTAAATGCCCCAGGGGCGAAAGCCATTCGGGGTACTTTTGAAGGGAAAATAATGGATGAAGAAGGCAATACAATAAACATCACAGAAGGAAAATTCAGTAGCCAGTAAGTTTTACGGTAATCCACGCTTCAAAAAAACAACGCTTCACGTTTCACTAAATTGATAGTATCTTTGAAAAAGAACAGTTCAATTTTAAAACATAAAACGTGAGAACCCTCGAAGAGCAAAGAATCGAATACACAAACAGAAAATTCCTTGCCATGCCCCTTGCCGGCCTCATCATCTGGTCTATAATCGGTGTTTTGGGTGTTTTTTTCGGAGTAAATGTATCAGTATGGGCCATATTTATAGGCACAGGGATTACCGTTTATTTGGGAATGTTCCTTTCAAAATTCACCGGTGAGGATTTTTTGGATAGAAGCAAACCTAAAAACACTTTCGACAATCTATTTATGATGTGTGTTGCAATGGCAATATTGGTATATTCCATCGCCATTCCATTTTTTATAATAGATTACACTTCGCTGCCATTATCGGTTGGAATTTTATCTGGGCTTATGTGGTTTCCTTTCTCGTGGATGATCAAACATTGGGTAGGTATTTTTCACACTTTGGTTCGCACTGTTTCAATTGTTGTGCTCTGGTATCTTTTCCCAGAAAACAGGTTTACGGTCATTCCTTTCGCCATTGTTGCCGTTTATATAGGGTCGATTATAATTTTATCCAATAGAAAGCGGGGCGTGTGATAGCAGTAAACATTTTAATCCGTATTTTTATACTTTCAAGAAAACAAACCAAACCAAAAATTACAATATCATGGCATCAATAAATACCTACCTGACTTTTAATGGCAATTGCGAGGAAGCCTTCAATTTATACAAATCTGTATTCGGCGGCGAATTCGCCCATATCGGGAAATTTAAGGATATGCCCGAGGATGCCAAGCATCCCATTTCTGAAGAGGAAAAAGAGAACATTATGCATGTTTCCCTTCCCATTGGCAAAGGTTCAGTACTTATGGGAAGCGATACCGGAGGGGAATGGGCTTCCAACTTTAAGCAGGGCAACAATTTTTCCATTTCCATCAATGCCGATTCCAAGGAAGATGCCGACAGGCTTTTCAATGCACTTTCCAATGGCGGACAGGTAATCATGCCAATGGGCAATACCTTTTGGGAATCATATTTTGGAATGCTTACGGATAAATTCGGAATCAACTGGATGGTAAGTTTTGAACCTCCCCGAAATAAATAAAATTTAATATTTTCAGTTATAATTTTGGAGTTTTGCTTACAAATTCACAAACTCACGAATTCACAAACTCACGAATTCACAAACTCACGATTCACATATTATATGAAGAATTTTTTGGTATTAACCCTTCTGTTCATTTTCACTGGTTGTGTGCATAAAGAAAATAAAGTAATTGCCATAGATGTGCTGCTCGTTCCTTCGGAAGAAATGTACGCGCAAGCACTTCATCTAAATAGCTTGATCCATCAAAATAATCCTGACGCGCTTCAATTGGATGAGAATCACGTTCCACATATCACTTTATTGCAGTGCTTCATTAATGAAAAAGATTTGCCAAAGGTCATCGAAAAGTTGGAAGGGTTATATAAAACCATTAAAGAAGAGTTTTTATTGGTTGAAAATCTTCAATATTCCAAAGATACCGAGGAAAGTTTTGCAATGATCCAGCTTAAAAGAACCGATGCGCTAATGCAACTTCATAAGCAATCAATTGTACTTTTAAAGCCATTTATGGTTATGAATGGTTCTGAAAAATCATTTGTACCGAACCCGGATGGTAAGCCAATAAAAGAATCAACGGTGGCATATGTTCCAAATTTTGTGGACCAATATAGCTATGAAAATTATGTTCCGCACATTAGTTTGGGAGTTGCCAAAACTGTGTTTTTGGATAGCGTAAACCAAACTATCTTTAAGCCTATTCCATTCCGCGCCGCTTCCTTAAGTGTATATCAATTGGGTGATTTTGGAACTGCACAAAAAATGCTTTGGAAATCTGAATAACTTCAGTTTACTCCAAAAAAACACCGGGAAAACCCGGTGCCTTTAATATTGGTATTTTAAATATCTTTTTAAACTTTTTCCAGCGCTGCTTTAATATAGGTTTCACCGGTCAAAATTTCAAAGGTTTTGTTTTGCGCCACGGTATCTTCAAGAGAACCTACCAGTGTTTCCGCTACATCGCCTCGGCTTATTTCGCCGCGTTTGTTCAATTTATTGGCTAACTCAATCTTGCCTTTGCCATCTTCATTGGTCAACGAACCTGGCCTTACAATGGTATAGTTAATTCCAAGTTGTTTTAAGTACTCATCCGCATTGTGTTTGGCCTCTAAATATTCTTTAAGTTCCGTTGCTTCTTCTGGTTTGTCTGCTCCCATGGAACTTAACATCACAAACTTTTTGATGCCAGCATTTTTTGAAGCATCCATCAATTTTTTGGCGCCTTCTTGATCAACTTCCTTAACTTTTTTTCCGCCAGAACCAGCTGCAAAAATTACGCGATCCATTCCTTTTACTGCTGAAGAAACATCTTTTTCAAGATCTGCAAGCACGGTATTTATTCCTTGGTTTTTAAAACCTTTTTGTTGTTCTTCATTGCGAACCATTGCTATTGGTTCGTATGTATTTGATTCTTTTAATATCGAAACTATTTTTTTTCCGGTGGTGCCGTGTGCACCTGCAACTAATATTTTTTCCATGACAACAATGTAAAATTTTCACACTGTATAAGCGGTCGATTTAGCATTCTTTAACTTGAAGAATAGCAGGATTTAAACATTCCTTAACGTCATACAGGTGTTCTTAAAAAAGAAGATTCGCTTTGAGGTTTATAACAATGATGCAATTAAATCAGATGGACTATTTTCTTCATAATCTGACAATCCTAGAGTATCGAGAAAATTATTGGAAAATACCTTGGCCATATCTTTTGAAAGCAAACTGCTTCGGTATTCTTTCCAGGTTTTGGCATTTTCGCCGTACATATAATCTACAAGCCCCGGGAATTTCCAATCTGAATTTTTCCCCCAATGCAGTGTAAATGGAATATTATTTTGCTGAAGCACTTCAATCATTCGGCGACCGTATTCTTCCAAGCTCATAATCTTATCAGATTTGCTCCAAAGCACTCCGTCAATTTCCAGCATACAGGTAATGGGAAATTTTGTGAATGCAAGCGTTGCCTTGGACTGTTTTACAAAACGCATCGCAAAAATTCCGGGGATTGGACCCTCATTTTTTGTCATTGCGCTAATAACTTCCAGCGCTTTTACAGAATCTTTGCTCTCAATACCTACTGAACACGCAAAGGCAGGGCCCTGATAAGCCGCGTCCCAAAAAGTTTCGTAAAGTGTACCGATGGTCTCTTCGTTTACTACGGGAAGAATAGTTTTTTCAAGTTGTTTTATAAACCACGGAATGCTGGAGGGAAAGCCTTCGCTTATTTTGATAAACAGATAAATCAAATCGCGATAGATTGATTTCTGTATTTTGGTGAAAGGATCGGGATAGGGCGTTTGATAAGGTTTTTTGTACATGGCCTCCACTACATATTGGGTTTCATCTGTATAGGGATTCATAAAAACCTTATAATGGTAGGGGCGCAATGGTTTTCCTTCCGCATCTACTTCGCCTTCAATTTTAAAGGAAGAGTTTTTGAAATCCATTGTTTTTGCAAGTTCCAAAGCTACATTCTTGTCTATTTTTCGCACATAGCGTTTCAATAAAAAGAGGTTTTCAGCTTCCAAAAGCACGCCGTGAACAAAACCAAACGAGCCCAAACCTACCAAAGCGGCATTAAAAAGACCGTCATTGCGGATTACCCGGGCATTAAGTTTTTGTGCAAAAGCATCGGTAAGGCCGGGTTGGGTGTGCCGTTCCAAATAGACGTTGTCTTCTGGATTGGGTCCGATAATCAAATTTAGGCCTACCACATAATCCTGAACGGAGCCTACATCCAAAGCCGAGCCGTGAACCCCTGTTGAAATGCAACCCGCAATGGTCTGTCCATTGCTGGCGCCGGATGCTTTAAGCGATTTTCCGTGTTCTTCCAATTTTTGGGAAATCTCCTTAATGGTATTCCCGCATTCAAAAAAGTATAAATTTTCGGACTCAAATTGAGATTGGGGATGCAAGTCCTGAGGGAAGATATTGATGTCCAGATTCATTAAATTGTTCTGATGTACATTATCGTGATGGTGCGCTATATTGGACATGGACCAACGGGAACCATACGCCCTAAACCCTTCATTATTATCACGACTATCCTTTAGCAACCGTTGTATTTCGAATGCGGCGTCATTATAACGATCTACAGTGGAGGGCATATTGGCTTTTCCCTCAAGCCTTGTAATGTAAAGTTTTTTTAAAGGGAAAGGCCCATTTTTGTGAAGGGTATCCCATTCCGTTTTATCGAATACAGTTGTTGTGGCCATAATATCAATTTTCTGGTTTCATACACACATATTTCAGCTTAACTTTGCGTTTGTTTCCAAAAGTAACAAGGTAAAGTAGACTTCCTCCGAAGGTGTTTTTATACTCGACGGAAAACAATTTTCCAGTTTCGCACCCTTCCCTTAAAACCCGAAAGGAGATATCGTCGGTAGTAATTCCAGCTTTTATAACAGTGTCAATTTCCACCACCATTTTGTCGCGGTACCAATCGTCGCGTGTCATTTCATCGGGAGGCATGGGAGCGCCCTTGGTGCTAACAATACGAACGGAATAACAGGAAGCCAAAAGAAAAAAGGACATTAAAATTATTGCCCTTTTCAATGAAAGTTTAAAGGATGGTTTCATATACTGAATATTAGAATTATAAACTCAAAAATTCAAAATGCGCAATGAATTGGGGTAGAGAGATATACTGTTGATAGCTTGATTGTTATATAAATTTATGTATTTTTTTTGAGAATGAAATTTCTTTCCCTTCCTTTTTAAAATTCCATCACTATACTGCATTAAATAACCCGAAGCGATATATTTGATTTTTTGCCATTGCAACTCTATGTATCTTTGTGTTTTAATATTTACTAATCTTACTTTATGAACTATACAGCAAAAATGCTTCGCGATGACGCCTTAAAAGGAAAAACGATTGTAGTAACCGGCGGCGGAAGTGGACTGGGCAAGGCAATGACCACATATTTTCTAGAGCTTGGCGCGAACGTGGTAATTACCTCCCGGAATATAGAAAAATTACAATCGGTCAAGGAAGAACTCGAAGCCTCCACAGGCGGAAAAGTTTTGCCCGTGCAGTGCGATGTAAGAAATTATGACGAAGTAGAGGCTATGGTTCAAGCTTCGGTAAAGGAATTCGGGAAAGTAGATGTTTTATTAAATAATGCTGCGGGTAATTTTATTTCGCCCACCGAACGCCTTTCCGCAAATGCTTTCGATACTATTATTGATATTGTTTTAAAAGGAACAAAAAATTGTACCCTAGCTTTCGGAAAACATTGGATAGAAAAGAAAGAAACCAATAAAGTGGTTTTAAATATAGTGACTACCTACGCTTTTACAGGCTCCGCCTATGTGGTACCAAGCGCTACAGCCAAAGCAGGCGTATTGGCAATGACCCGTTCCCTTGCGGTGGAATGGGCCAAATACGGGATGCGTTTCAATGCCATTGCCCCGGGACCATTCCCAACCAAAGGAGCTTGGGACAGATTGCTTCCGGGCGACTTAAAAGAAAAGTTCGATCCCGCGAAAAAAGTACCTGTTAAGCGTGTAGGCGAACATCAAGAACTTGCCAATCTAGCTGCCTATCTGGTTTCGGATTTCTCCGCTTATATCAACGGCGAAGTTGTGGTAATAGATGGAGGCGAATGGCTAAAAGGCGCCGGCCAAATGAACCTGCTCGAAGAAGTACCGCAAGAAATGTGGGATATGCTTGAAGCAATGATCCGGGAAAAGAAGAGTAAGTAAATATGCTTTAACCAAAATATATAAAATCTTTCAGCTTCCTGCTTACACGCTAAAGCCTAAAGCCAATGTTCACTTCCTGTTAACAAAAATCATTTTCTTTCCTCATAATTAATCGTACTTTTAACGCCTAAAATTTCAAGCAAATTAATGGGTAAAATTATTGCAATTGCAAACCAAAAAGGAGGTGTAGGCAAGACCACCACCTCAGTAAACTTAGCGGCATCCTTGGGTGTTTTGGAGAAAAAGGTTTTACTTATTGATGCAGATCCTCAAGCCAATGCCACTTCGGGACTGGGCATAGATGTTGAAGGCGTTGAACTGGGTACCTATCAATTGCTGGAGCACAGTGCAACGGCAAAGGAAGCTATTATATCTACCAATTCGCCTAACCTTGATTTAATCCCTTCCCATATAGACTTAGTGGCAATAGAGATAGAACTTGTGGATGTTGAAAATCGCGAGTATATGTTGCGAAAGGCTATTGTGGACCTGAAAAATGATTACGATTATATTCTTATAGATTGTGCCCCGTCCTTGGGACTGCTTACGTTGAACGCCCTTACTGCGGCAGATTCGGTTATTATTCCTATTCAATGTGAATATTTTGCGTTGGAAGGTCTTGGTAAATTATTGAATACAATCAAAAGTGTACAAAAAATCCACAACGAAAACCTGGATATTGAAGGCTTGTTGCTCACCATGTACGATCAACGTTTACGTCTTTCAAATCAAGTAGTGGACGAAGTAAAAAAGCATTTTGACGAAATGGTTTTTGAAACAATCATTCAGCGTAATGTTCGTTTAAGTGAAGCGCCCAGTTACGGCGAAAGCATTATTAGTTATGATGCCTCTAGCAAGGGAGCAGATAATTATTTAAGTTTGGCGCACGAACTAATTAAGAAAAACGAGAAGATATAAATGGCGAAAGCAACAAAAAAACAAGCCCTTGGCCGTGGCCTTTCAGCCTTGTTGAAAGACCCTTCCAACGATATAAAATCTGTTGCCGATAAAAATGCCGATAAGGTAGTTGGCAGTATTGTTGAATTGGAACTTGGCAGTATTGAGGTAAACCCTTTTCAGCCCCGTACCAGTTTTAATGAAGAATCGCTTCGCGAACTTGCTTCTTCCATTCGTGAGCTTGGCGTAATTCAGCCTATCACTGTTCGGAAATTGGATTTCGATAAATATCAATTGGTTAGTGGGGAACGTAGATTCCGTGCTTCAAAATTGATAGGTTTGGAAACCATTCCGGCTTATATCCGCATTGCCAATGATCAGGAATCCCTGGAAATGGCCCTTGTTGAAAACATTCAAAGGCAGGATTTAGACCCCATTGAAATTGCGCTTTCATACCAAAGATTGATTGAGGAAATAAACGTTACCCAAGAAGAGCTTAGTGATAGAGTAGGGAAGAACCGTTCTACAATAGCCAATTATTTGCGCTTGTTGAAACTGGATCCCATCATCCAAACTGGAATGCGCGATGGCTTCATAAGTATGGGTCACGGCCGTGCTTTGATAAACGTCGAGGACCTCAGTGACCAGCTAGATATCTATGAAAAGATTTTGAGCCAAAACCTTTCTGTGCGCGACACGGAAGCCTTGGTAAGAGGGTTTAAAAATCCTGATCAGAAACCTGTGGCTGCCAAAAAAAGCGTTCCCACCTTTGCCAAAGATGCCAAAAAACACTTGACAGACCTTTTCCAAACTTCTGTGGATGTAAAGGTTTCTAAATCCGGAAAAGGACAATTGGTAGTACCTTTCAAAAATAAAGATGATTTTGAGCGTATTTTGAAGCTAATTAAAAGTGAAAAATAACTTCCTATATATTTTTTTTTTAATCTTCGCCACAACCCTGTCTGCGCAGACTTCTGATTCCCTTAGGGTAAAAAAGAACGACAAGCTTATTGTTGTAACCGATTCCTTGGGGCCAAAAGTGGAGTACGATCCTTTGGCTCCCGCCCGGGCAGCTTTTTATTCAGCCGTTATTCCCGGCTTGGGTCAGGTTTACAACAAAAAATACTGGAAAATTCCCATCATTTATGCGGGAATGGCAGCAGGGGTTTATTTCTATAAACAAAATGATAAAGATTACAAACGATTCAGAAATGCCTATAAAAGAAGGCTTGCGGGTTATAACGATGATGAATTTTATGGCGATGGGGCAGAGCCATTAATAAGCAACGACCGACTGATAAATGCCCAGAAATCGTCACAAAAAAATAAGGATGTCAGTGTTATTGTAACGGTGGCATTTTACTTGCTGAATGTTGTTGACGCCAATGTAGATGCGCATTTACGCCAATATGAAGTAAGCGAGGATCTGTCCCTGCAACCCAATTTCGATTATAACCAATTCAATGCGCAGCCACAGTACGGTATGTCGTTGACGTATCGTTTTAAATAAATTTTCTATGAAAATAGCACTTCTCGGGTATGGAAAAATGGGCAAAACAATTGAGAAGTTGGCTTTGGAAAAAGGGCATTCAATTGTTTTTAAAAGCAGTAGCGAAACTACCCATGGAAATTTGGGAGATGCTGAGGTAGCCATTGAATTTTCATCGCCAGAGGCTGCCGTTGCAAATATTACAAAAGCATTGGAAACTGGAATCCCGATAATTTCGGGTACCACAGGCTGGTTGGAAAAGTATGCCGAAATGGTAAACTTATGTGAAAAGCGTAACGGAAGTTTCATCTATGCGTCCAACTTCAGTGTTGGGGTGAACCTATTTTTCAGCATTAATGAATACGCAGCCAAATTGATGGCTCCGTGGAAAGAGTACAATGTTTCGGTTGAGGAAATACATCACCTTCAAAAAAAAGATGCCCCAAGTGGCACTGCAATTACTATTGCTGAAGAAATTTTAAAACATAGTGACAAACAGAATTGGAAATTGGACACTTCCGAAGAAAATATTTTAAATATTACGGCGAAGCGGGAAGAAGATGTAAAAGGAACCCATATTGTTTCCTATGATTCTTCCATAGACACCATTTCGCTTAAGCACGAAGCTCATTCCCGTGAAGGGTTTGCAAAGGGTGCTATTCTGGCTGCAGAATTTTTAAAGGATAAAAAAGGTATTTTTACAATGAAGGATGTTCTAAAGATTGAATAAAAAAATATGAAATACATTACCTTTTTATTTTTATTACTCACTGTTACGGTTACTAGTTGCCATGATGCAAAACCTAAAACTGACAAAATCGCTAACGATAGTATTGTTCAACAAAAAGATTCTCTTCATTTAAAGAATGGCTTGCCTATAATAGGATTACTTGCCTATGATGGTGTTTTGATGACGGAAGTAACGGCCCCTATGGATGTATTTACCAAAAAAGATACTACCGGCAAGGAACTCTTCAACGTTATAATTATTGCGGAAAATAATGATCCTATTGTTACCGAGGAAGGACTTAAGATAATACCGGATTATACTTTTGAAAACGCTCCTAAATTGGATGTGCTTTTTGTTCCAAGTGCCTATGATATGTACACCCAGGTGCACAATAAAAAAATTGTTGAATACGTGAAAAAAGCTAATGAAAATACCCAATTCACAGTAAGCAACTGCGCGGGAGCACAATTGATCGGCGAATCGGGAATTGAGGATGGGAAAAAAATTGTCACCTATATTGGAGGCGGAAAACAACTTCAAAAGGATTACCCAAACCTATTGGTGCAGAACGACTCATTGGTTACTTATGTTGAGGATGGCAAGTTCAGTTCGTCCAATGGGAATCTGGCGAGTTATGTTTCTTCCTTGGAACTTTTGGAGAAAATGACCAGTAAGGAACATCGGAAATTCGTGGAATCTTACTTATATCTCGACAGGCTCCAAAACTGGAAGCAATAAAACGTTGGACAATTAGCATAAAAAATTTCAAAATAGAAAATAAGAAATAACAACAGAAAATAAGAAATTATGAGTTGGACAGGTTGGTTTATATTTTTTTTGATAGTTCAGGTAATCCATTTCGCAGGAACGTGGAAACTATATCAAAGTGCGGGCAGAAAAGCTTGGGAAGCCGCGGTACCGGTTTACAACGCAGTTGTTTTAATGAAAATAATAAACCGCCCTTGGTGGTGGACTATTTTGCTTTTTGTTCCAATTGTAAACCTTATTATGTTCCCAGTGGTCTGGGTGGAAACCATCCGAAGTTTTGGCCGCAATTCCACAACAGACACAGTTTTGGTTATTCTTACTTTGGGACTTTATATTTATTACATTAACTATACGCAAAAGCATACATATATTGAAAGCCGAAGCCTAAAACCAAGAACTTCAACGGGGGAATGGGTAAGCTCCATTTTGTTTGCAGTGGTTGCCGCAACTATAGTGCATACCTATTTTATGCAGCCGTTTACCATTCCTACTTCCTCTTTGGAAAAAACATTGCTTGTGGGCGATTTCCTTTTTGTTAGCAAATTTCACTACGGAGCTCGCACGCCAATGACGCCTATTGCCTTCCCGATGGTACACGATACCATTCCGGTGGTGCATTCAAAATCATATCTTAACTATCCACAGATTCCCTATTTTAGAATTCCAGGTTTTCAAGACATTAAACACAATGACATTGTTGTTTTTAACTGGCCTGTGGATACGGTGAACGCCTTTCAACAATACGGTGATGGCAAATACTATTATAAGCCCATCGATAAAAAATCCAACTACGTAAAACGCTGCGTTGGCCTTCCGGGTGATTCTCTTGAAGTGAGGGATGGCTATGTGTTCATAAATGGAAAGCAAAACGAATTACCGGATCGCGCTAGAATCCAGTTTTCCTATGAAGTAAAAACAAACGGGGCCTTAAATCCTGAAATGCTCCAAAACCGTTATAATATTACAGACCGCTACGGTTATGGAAACAATACATACAGATTTGCAGCAATTTCGGAGGAATCCTTAAATATGTTGAAAAACAACCCAAATGTGGTTGAAGTTACACGCCTTCACAGTCAAAAAGGACAATGGGATCAAAGTATATTTCCGAACAACCAAAATTATTCCTGGAATAATGATTTCTTCGGCCCCTTGTACATTCCAAAAGAAGGTGCCACGGTTTCCATCACTCCAGAAACCCTCCCATTATACAAACGTATTATAGAGGTTTATGAAGGAAGTGAATTGGGCATTGACAATAAAATTACCCAATCCGGCACCCAAGTGCTTTTAAATAACCAGCCTATCACCAATTATACCTTTAATATGGACTATTACTGGATGATGGGTGATAACCGAAACAACAGTGAGGATGCCCGTACCTGGGGGTTTGTTCCCTTTAACCACGTGGTAGGGAAACCCGTTTTTGTGTGGATGAGCTGGGACAGCAACGCTAAGGGAATTGCCAATAAAATACGTTGGGAACGCTTGTTTACTACCGTTGGCGGAAACGGACAGCCCGTTTCATATTTTTATTATTTCCTTGTTTTGCTGGGAGCATGGTTTGCTTTTGACTTTTTTAGGAAACGGAAAAAGGGTGCCAAAAAATAAAATATAGATTTTCCTTTATCACATAAAACCTTTTTAGCTTAAATTAAAGAAGCCCCATACATTCTTTGTGTGGGGCTTCAACGTTAATTAGTAGAGGTCTCTTCACCGCTTTAATAGTGTGAGTCTCTGACCTATATAAATATACGGTTTTTTTAGAATTTCGGTTTGTAGCAAATATCCAGAATTTCACCCTAACCTTACTGTTAACGAAGCCTTTAGAATATGATTTTTCGATAAATATCTCCATAAAATATTTTTTTCATTGAGAAATAAAAATTATTTCAGAATAAAAAAATATCGTACCTTTTTCATCTCCTCAAGTATAAGCCCCTTTTTAGTATTTAATTAGTTTGTATTCAATTAGTTGTGATTAAATTATATAATCTATAATTTTTTAAACTACTGATTTTTAACACGTTGCGCTTTAGCATTTGTATTTTATAAATGACAGGCTAACAAGATTTTATGTTGAATAACTTAATTTAAAATAGCATGGAGCCAATTAAAATACTTAAGGTTTATGGAAAAAAAGAAACCAGCGAAGAAGGTGTAGAGGTTTATAATTTGGAGGCCAGTAATCGCGGTGATTCCAAGCCGCACGAGATTTCCCTTCAAAATAACGATAAATTGTTGGAAATTGTGCTGGATGATGGAACAACGTGGATGTGTGATGCCTCTACCATGCACGAGGTTTTTCCTGAGTTGGATCCGGCTCTAAAACCACCCGGTAGCCGAGATATGCATCCCGAGGAATTTGTTATGCCGGGATCTGTGGAAGCTCCTTCCACTGAAAGGGGGATTATAGGGAAAATTGCCGTTAAGCTTTTAAAGGTATTCGCGAAAAAGGCCTTTGGAAAAGGAGTGGCGGCAATTGCACAACGCCTTGAGGACAAACAATTACAATTCGGTATTGCTGATGACAGTCCCCTTTGGAAAACACTTAAAAAAGCAGATCTTTTAAAGAATGGTGCCGCGGTGTTTACGGTTGATAAAGAATTTAAGTTTGGACTTTTTGATGGGAAACCTTCCAACAATCCCTTTTTTCTTTTTATCCACGGAACAAATTCAAATGCATTAGGGGCCTTTCAGGATTTACTCCCTTCCACAGCTTGGTCAAGTTTACACCAAATATATGGGAACAATGTAATTGCCTTTCAGCATAGAACGCTTACTGAAAGTCCGTTGGCAAACGTGGTAAAGTTAGCTCAATTGCTGCCCGATAATGCTGTTGTGCACATGCTTACCCATTCTAGGGGTGGAATTGTGGGTGATATTCTGAATAAGTACAGCAGTAATAATGACGAAACCTCAATAGGCTTTACAAGCAACCATATAGCCTTGCTAGAAAAGGAAGGCGATAGGGAAGAGGATATTGCAAATATTGAAACGCTTAATAAAATTTTTAAGGATAAAAAGATAACGGTAGCCAAATTTATAAGAGTAGGTTGTCCTGCCGCGGGCACTAAACTGGCTTCAAAAAGATTGGATCATATTCTGAATGTCTTTTTTAATTTGGTTAATCTAGTAGGTGGCGCTTTTGGGGATATTTTAAAGGAATTGCTTTCCGCAGCGGTAGAAAGTAAGGATGATGTAAATGTACTTCCCGGATTGGAAGCCCAAAGACCCGAATCGCCATTTATAAAAATATTGAATGATCCATCCCCAGAAACAGCTATTGACGGAAAACCGCTCGCCATTATTTCTGGAAATGGTAGGGTAAGCTTTTCCGGACAGGGACTTTTTGTAATTCTTGGAAAACTGTTCTACTGGCAGCGAAATGATCTTGTGGTCAATACAGATTCTATGTATTTGGGTGCAAAACGCAAAAACAATATTCAATACTTTTTTGATCAGGGGGCAGATGTTAACCATGTAAAGTATTTTGAAAACGATAAAACCCGGGAAGCAATTGATTTGGTCCTAAAAACCGCTGAAGGCGATCTGATACCTGGGTTTAAATGTATTGCACAAGATGAAATTCCGGGCAGTGATAGGGCGCTTATTGAATCTGGAGAACTTTATCCTTCAGTTGGGCCACCTTCCGGCAATAAACCAATTGTGGTAATGCTTCCAGGAATAATGGGGTCCAACCTTTCACAAAAAGATAAGGAAATATGGCTTCATTACGGACGAATCTTAAGTGGAGGATTAATAAATCTCGGGTATTCCAACGTCAATAAAATTGTAGCAGATTCTGTCGTAAAAACTTCCTATTACAAATTGTACAAATGGCTTTCCGCCAAATACGATGTAGTAGTCTATCCTTTTGACTGGCGTAAACCGTTGCCCGAATGTGCAAGTGAATTCAATGCCAAAATAATAAGTTTACTAAAAATAGGACAACCCATAAAAATTATTGGACATTCCATGGGCGGACTGTTGGTGCGCGATTTTATCATCAACCACGATGATACTTGGCAAAATCTAAAAGCTTCCAAAGGTTTTAAACTGCTGTATCTGGGTTCTCCCCTTGGCGGTTCCTTTAGAATACCATCCGTTTTATTTGGAGAGGATGCCATTATACAGAAACTGAGCAAACTGGATTTGTTCCATACTAAAGAAGGACTGCTTAAAATGTTCTCCCAATTTCCGGGTATTCTTGCGCTACTTCCTTTGACAACAGATGCGAAAAATGATTTCGCCAAATTGGAAACTTGGGAAAATATGCGTTCATATTTTGGGAAACGTGATTGGCCCTTACCCTCTAAAGTCGATCTGGATTATTTTAAAAATTACCGAGATAATATATTGAAGAAAAGGGATAGTATAGATTATACGAATATGGTATACATCGCAGGGAAAGATAAAATGACTCCTTGTGGTTATTATTTAGATGAAATTCCACCCAAAAAACAATTGTACTTTCTCTATACCAGCGAAGGAGATCAAAGTGTTACATGGGAACTTGGAATTCCTAAACAATTGATTGAAGCCAATGCGGTTTATTATTCACGGGTAACCCATGGCGCCCTGGCTAATGAACCGGATCTATTTAATGCAATAGAGGAGATATTATCTACCGGTCAAACCAAATTGCTTCGCAATACAAAACCATTGTTACGAGGGGAAGAAAAAATATTTAGGGCCGAACCGGATATTGATTTTGATCTATCGGAAAATGGTCTGGAAAAAACTATTTTGGGCCTTGGGGACGAAATAGAACCCGTAGCCAGCCAGATTCCAGTTACTATTACCGTTAGTAACGGTGATTTGCGATATTCTTCATATCCAATTATAGCTGGGCACTTCTTAAATGATGGAGTTCTGTTTGCAGAAAAAGCAGTGGACAACTACCTAAACGGAAGTCTTACTTCAAAACATAGATTGGGTCTTTATCCAGGAGAAATTGGCACCAATGCCATTTTTGGTAGAATGGAAGGGAGTGATTTTGAAGGAGCAATAATAGTGGGTTTGGGTGAACCCGACCAACTTACTTCCTTTCAGTTGTCAAAATCTGTGGAAAATGGAGTGTTGAATTATTTGATGAGTATTCGGGGCGCTCCCATTCCCAAAAAAGGCATCGGGGTTTCTTCCTTGACCGTGGCAACGGGTTATGGAGGGCTTTCGGTAGAAGGTTCACTTAAAGCCATTATTGATGGTGTAAACCGGGCAAATGATAAAGTGAAAATGTTGTCTGATGAAGGCTACAGAACCGTTCAAAATATTGAGATTATTGAACTTTACGCAGATAGAGCCCTAAACTGTATGTATGTGCTCAATAAAATTGCCAATAAGGAAAATTCAACTTTCAATATTATTATTGGTAATAAACGAATCAAAAATTTATTGGGTATTCAAAAAAGAACTCCCTTGGACAATGCGGAGGATTGGTGGAACAGAATAACCATTAAAGATAAACCGGCCAATGAGCAGACAGGGGAACCCTCAAGTATGACGTTTGGTTCTTCCACCGGTGATTCTAGGGAAGAAGAAAATGAACTCTTTAGTAGTACTCAATTGATTGACCTTTTTATTTCGGAAGTTTCCAGCAGCAACCAATGGTCTGCCTGCACTGCAAAAACCCTTTTCGAATTGTTGATTCCAAATAACCTAAAGGAAAAACTCAAAAGAAAAGGAAATATTTCCTGGATACTGGATTCTAAAACCGCTTCATATCCTTGGGAATTGCTTCAGGACAATACAACCAATGCCAAGCCACTATGCATTAATGCAGGTATGATTAGACAATTGTCCACTAGGGATTATAGGATCAATATAAAACGAGTAGCCGACAAAGGCGCCTTGATTATTGCCGATCCTATCTTAAATGGTTTTATTTCACAATTGCCAGGTGCAAAGGAGGAGGGACTAATGGTGAAGAATACCTTAGAAAATGTGGGGTATCCAACCACAGAACTCATAGGAACGGATGCTGAAAGTATTGTGAAGAATTTTTTCTGTAATGATTACACTATAATACACTTGGCGGGTCACGGAGTTTTCAACCCCAAATCTCCTAAAAAATCGGGAATGGTTATCGGGAAGGACATATTCCTTACAGTATTCGAAATACAACAGATGCCAGTAGTGCCCGAATTGGTCTTTGTAAATTGTTGTCACCTTGGCTATAGCAATGCGGATGACGAAAAATTTTATCGAGATCGATACAAACTCGCCGCAAACATAGGTACACAATTAATAAGTATAGGAGTTAAGGCAGTAATAGCTGCCGGTTGGGCCGTTAACGATTCAGCTGCATTGGATTTTGCACAGGTTTTCTACAGTAGTATGTTTTCTGGGGATAATTTTGGAGATGCCGTAAAGAATGCGCGTAACTATATTTATGAAAAACATCCGGGCAACAATACTTGGGGAGCGTATCAATGTTATGGGGATCCTTTCTTTAAACTGAAAAATATTTCGGTAGGAAAAGGCTCTTGGTCGCCAAGTTATATTGTTCCACAGGAAGCCGAGATAGATTTAGACAACCTGCTCAATCAATTGCAGATGGCTACCAGAGCCGATAAGGATCATTTAGCTGAACTGAATACTATTATGAAAGCTGTAGATAGGGATGTTTTTAGAACTCCTCAAATTATAGAACGGGTAGCGAAAATTTATCAGGAACTTGCTTTGTATATAGAAGCTGTGGGAAATTATGAAGAACTCCTAAAAATGGAAAATGCAGACTTCTCCTTTTCATGTATGGAAAAATACTGCAATACCCGCGCAAAAATGTATATAAGGGAAATTTTTGATAATGAAAATAGCACTGCTTCTTCTAAAAAAGAAGCTTACAAAAAAACGGAAAGAGTAATCACTGATCTCACGGTTTTACTTTTTGCAGGGGAAACTGCAGAGCGGCACAACCTTTTGGGTAGTGCATACAAACGACTGGCTATGTTGGCTCCAGATGTAAAAAAACGTATTGATTCCTATAAGGCAGCAATAGCCCATTACGAAATGGCATATGCTAAAAATTGCGACTCAAATAAAGTTTATTCTATTTCAAATTCCATTGAACTTGCATCTTTACTCGTATTCACTGGAGCTGTTAAGCCTGAGGCCGAGTTTACTATAGATAAGAAAAAGTATAAGTTAAGATCGATTCCTGAAACACGACAATTACTCGAGGAACAGCAAAAGAAATTAAAAGAAAAATCTGATTCCGAAGATCTTAACTATTGGGATTTGGTCGCTTTTCTAAACATTGATCTTTGTCTTTTACTACTTATTGAAGATGAGAAAATTGAATCAAAATGGAATGAAATCATTCAAAATTTCAATAAAATCTGGAAAAAAGCCGGTTCTGAAGCTAAAAAAGCAGCAGAATTGGAACATCTTGAGTTTTTAATCCACAGTCTTAATTCTGCGGCAGGATTAAATGTTGGTTCTTTTAAAGCTTCTAAGGATTTGGAAACCCGTATGAATGAATTAAGGACTGCCTTAAGCGCTGTGCGAAAAAAGGGTCTCGTCCCGCCAGTTTCTAAAAAAAGTAGCACTTCCAAAACAGCGAAAACACAGAACAAGAAAATAAACCCAAAAAAAAGCACAAAAAAAGATTCTTAAACATCACATTTTTTAGTTCTATTGTCACATTGAACGTAGTCGAAATGCATAGCAATTCCTGGGTTTAAGCTTTCAATTGTGCTCAAATATTTATATTCATAAATTTGATATTGGTATAATCTTTCCGCATATAGTATCTTTATAAAAATTTCTGTTTATGAAGGAAAAGTTTAAAGCAATTGTCAATGATAATTTCGAGTTTTCATTACTCCCAAAAGATTTGGAAACTCTCGATAGTACATACACCAAAAATAAATCACACGTCCTTTATAATGGTAAATCCTTTAAAATTGAAATCCTTCAAACAGATATCAATAAAAGGGCTTACAATCTAAAAATTAACGGTAATCACTACCGCGTAAAAATAGAAAATCAATTGGACGCGCTTATTTCCGAAATGGGACTTTCCCTAGGAACTGCTTCCATAAAGGATGAAATACATGCGCCCATGCCCGGTTTGATTTTGGAAGTGAACGTTTCCAAAGGAGATAGTGTTCAAAAAGGTGATTTTCTGTGTGTTCTAGAAGCCATGAAAATGGAAAATACGCTCACAGCGCCAAGAGATGGAATTGTAAAATCTATTAGTATTTCCAAAGGGGAAACCGTAGATAAAGGAATGCTTTTAATTGAATTTGAAAAGGAAAATGATTAAAAAAATATTGATTGCCAACCGGGGCGAAATTGCGCTTCGCATTATGAAGACCGCCCGGAATATGGGTATTAAAACGGTGGCCGTTTATTCCGAGGCTGACAGAAACGCACCACACGTAAAGTTTGCCGACGAAGCCATTTGCATTGGTCCGCCACCCTCCAATGAATCGTATTTATTGGGCGATAAAATTATAAAAGTCGCCAAAGAAATGAATGTGGACGCCATTCATCCGGGCTACGGATTTTTAAGTGAAAATGCCAAATTTGCCGAAAATGTTGAAAAGAGCGGCATGATTTTCATCGGTCCAAAATCGTATGCCATTCGTATTATGGGAAGCAAGCTTGCAGCAAAAGACGCTGTGAAAAAGTACGATATTCCCATGGTTCCTGGTACCGACGAAGCCATAACCGATGTTCCAAATGCTAAGAAAATAGCAAAGGAAATAGGTTTTCCCATTCTTATAAAGGCTTCCGCGGGAGGCGGAGGAAAAGGAATGCGGATTGTTGAAAATGCGGAAGAATTTGAAGACCAAATGAAACGTGCCATCAGTGAAGCTGAATCAGCTTTTGGGGATGGTTCGGTTTTTATTGAAAAATACGTGACTTCCCCACGGCACATTGAAATCCAGATTTTGGCGGATACTTTTGGAAATACTGTCTATCTTTTTGAACGCGAGTGCAGCATTCAGCGCCGTCACCAAAAAGTTGTGGAAGAAGCACCGTCTTCAGTTTTGACCCCGGAATTGCGTAAACAAATGGGCGAAGCCGCAGTGAAAGTTGCAAAAGCATGTGATTATGTGGGTGCAGGAACGGTGGAATTTCTTTTGGATGAAAAGCACAATTTTTATTTTCTTGAAATGAATACCCGCTTACAAGTGGAACATCCCGTTACCGAATTGATAACAGGCCTCGATTTGGTGGAACAACAAATAAAGGTTGCCAATGGCGAAAAACTTTCTTTTTCACAGGAAGATCTAAAAATTACCGGGCATGCCTTGGAACTTCGCGTATATGCCGAAGATTCTCTGGAGAATTTTATGCCCAGCGTTGGAAAGCTGGAAGTCTATCGTCCGCCCAACGGGAAAAATATTCGTGTGGATGACGGTTTTACAGAAGGGATGCAGGTGCCCATTCAGTACGATCCCATGCTTTCAAAATTAATTACCTATGGCAAAACTAGGGAAGAATCCATCCAAAGAATGCTTGAGGCCATTGCAGATTATGATATTGAAGGCGTAAGTACAACACTTCCATTCGGGAAATTTGTTTTTGAACACGAAGCTTTCCGAACTGGAAATTTTGACACCAATTTTGTAAAGAAATATTATTCTGCTGAAAAACTCAAAGCTTTTAATGAAGAAGAAGCAAAGATAGCAGCGCTTTTCGCATTAAAACAATATTTAAAGGATTCAGAAAAATTACGATTACCAAAAATTTCGAAGTAAAAAAGCATGAGCGACAACAATAAAAAATTGCAGAAAATTATTGCCGAAGCCAAACAAGGCGGAGGCGAAAAACGGATCGCAAAGCAACACCAAAAGAAAAAACTCACCGCCCGCGAACGCGTAGAATATTTGCTTGATGAAGGCTCTTTTGAAGAAATGGGTATGCTCGTTACACACCGCACAACCGATTTCGATATGCAAAAGGAGCTCTATTACGGCGATGGCGTGGTTACTGGTTACGGAACTATCAATGGCAGGCTGGTTTATATTTTCGCACAGGATTTCACCGTTTTTGGTGGAGCACTTTCGGAAACACATGCAGAGAAAATATGTAAAATAATGGATCATGCGGTAAGCGTTGGAGCTCCGTTGATTGGTTTAAACGATTCGGGTGGCGCGCGAATTCAGGAAGGAGTGCGGTCGTTGGGTGGTTACGCCGATATTTTTTACAGAAATGTACAGGCTTCGGGCGTTATTCCACAGATTTCGGCAATTATGGGACCTTGCGCCGGGGGAGCGGTTTATTCCCCTGCTATGACTGATTTTACATTGATGGTGCAGGACAGCAGTTATATGTTTGTTACCGGTCCGAACGTGGTAAAAACAGTTACCAATGAAGAAGTAACCTCTGAAGAACTTGGCGGTGCAAGAACCCACGCCACCAAAAGCGGGGTTACACATTTTACGGCATCCAATGATATTGTTTGTTTAGAACAGATTAAAACCTTGCTCAGTTATCTTCCGCAAAATAATAAAACGATTACTGAAAAATTGCCTTTTGAAACTTCGGATGAATTTCGGGAGGAACTGGAAAATATTGTTCCCAATTCTTCAAATAAACCTTACGATATGCACGAGGTAATCCAAGGAATTATTGATGAAAATTCCTTTTTTGAAGTGCATAAAGATTATGCCGATAACATTCTCGTTGGTTTTGCGAGATTGGGGGGAAGGAGCATTGGTATTGTCGCCAACCAGCCGATGAGTTTAGCCGGAGTTTTGGATGTGGACAGTTCCAAAAAAGGGGCTCGTTTTACTCGTTTTTGTGATTGTTTCAATGTTCCACTTTTGGTTTTGGTGGATGTTCCGGGCTTTCTACCGGGAACAGATCAAGAATGGAACGGAATTATTCTAAATGGAGCCAAATTGCTTTATGCCCTAAGCGAAGCAACTGTGCCACGGGTTACTGTAATTACCAGAAAAGCTTACGGCGGCGCTTACGATGTGATGAACAGCAAACACATTGGCGCCGATATGAATTTTGCTTGGCCAACTGCGGAAATTGCGGTGATGGGAGCGAAGGGAGCGAGCGAGATTATTTTCAGAAAAGAAATTGCCGAAGCGAAAAACCCAGAGTTGAAACTTTCAGAAAAAGAGACGGAATACGCAGAGAAATTTGCAAATCCTTTTAAAGCCGCCCAACGCGGATTTATTGATGAGGTGATACAGCCTAGGGAAACACGCAGAAAACTGTTAAAAGCATTCTCAATGTTAGAAACTAAAGATGTTCCCAGACCTAATAGAAAACACGGGAATATTCCTTTGTAAAATTTTCAATTTAATATTAGAAACATTTTTTCAAAATTGAGGGTCAGCGTGTTAAATTTTTTTACCACATCTTTACCCAAATTTCCGTAGATTCCTTTTTTGTCCTTTTCACTTTTTTCATCCGGACTTACGGTGGTATTTTTCAAATTGAATTCGTTTCCAGAAATTTTTCCGGTAAAAGGTAGTTTGTAAATTTTTATGAACTGGGAACCGCCTGCGCCCCCAATCTGGATAGAATCCAACTTTCCGGTTTCTGTGATTTCATTCTTATAATCGTTATAATATGGACTGTAAAGCATTGTTTCGTTTGCGCCCGTATCGAAAGTAAAGGGAAGCGATCTGTTGTTTTCAATCACTTCCACTACGGGCGTGAGAAAATTCAAGGCAAGATTTTTCTGCGCGTTTTCAGATTGATTTTGTGGAACGTAAAAAATGGAATCCTTAATGATGCGAACTTCCTTTAAAGCTTCGATAATAGGAAACCCAATGATGGTTTCAATTTTGTAGTTCGCTTCCGAAAAAGTCAGGCTTGCTTCAGGAAATACCAAAAAAACAGCATTTGTCACTAATACATTTTCCAGCTTTAAGAAATCGGCAATTGCAAGATGCGAATCTACTTTGTTACCAGTAATGGCAGTTACCTTAAAGGAGCCGTCCAGTATTTTTAGATTGGTTTTTAGGGCCAAGGAATCGGTAATCACTGAAAAATTGGCACCAGTGTCAAAAACAGCGGAATGTTCTGTACCATTTATCTTTATTGGAATTCGCGAAAGCCCGGCAAGATCTTTTGTAATGTTGAGAGAACTTTCGCTTATGGAAATTTTTTGTTTGGGAACGTCTTTTAGAATGTTGAAAATGATTTTGTTATTTTCATAATCTTCCCGTTCATCTTCGGTTAATCCTGAAGAAAATCCCAATATTTCTTCTGAATTTTCAAGTGCTTTTTTATAATTATAAAGTAATACACTGTTGTTCATTTCTATTTCGAGCAATTGGATTTTTAACGAATCAGCAAGTTCGTTTTCATACTTTTTGAAAAGCTGTTCAATGGCTGTATTTGAGGTTTCCTTTTCATTAAAAACTGAATTCAACTTTGCGTCAAATATCAATTTTTCTTTTTCCGATAAATGTATTTTTTCGTTTTTAAATTGCTCTGCAAGTTTAAAATATTGATGGTTGACAAATAAGGAATCCAAAACGCCATAAAGTTTTAAAGAGTGTTCCTGCGTTGTTGTTTTGCAACCCGTAAGACAAAAAAATATTATGAATAAGTAGAGGAAAAGAGTTTTCATTTTTTTTGAATAATGTATTTCAAAATTAATAAAACTATGGCGGAACAGATGGCGAAAATTATTTGTAAATTATTCAACCAAAAAAATTCAATTATGAGCAATTACCACATTAAAAATTTGGAAGAATATTTTCAGGTATATCGTAAATCTACCATAGATCCGGAAAAATTTTGGGAAGAAATAGCCGAAGAAAATTTTATGTGGCGAAAGAGTTGGGACAAGGTATTGGAATTCGACCTCCAGAAACCTGAGATAAAATGGTACCAAGGTGCAAAGCTGAACATTACGGAAAACTGTATAGATAGGCATTTATATAACTTGGGCGATAAAACCGCTATTATTTTTGAACCCAATGATGCCAATGCAAAGGCGGAACATATTACCTATAATCAACTGCACAAGCGTGTAAATAAATGCGCCAACGTTTTAAAAAATCATGGAATAAAAAAAGGAGACAGGGTTTGTATTTACCTTCCCATGATTCCTGAATTGGCGGTTTCGGTGTTAGCGTGTGCTCGGATTGGGGCTATTCATTCTGTAGTTTTTGCAGGATTTTCAGCAACGGCACTCTCAACGCGTATCAATGATTGCGATTGCAAAATGGTAATTACCAGTGACGGTTCTTTTAGGGGAAACAAAACTATTGATTTGAAAGGAATTGTTGATGAAGCCTTGGAGAGCTGTAAAGGAGTGGAAACCGTTTTGGTGGCAAAACGGATTGATTCAGAAATCAATATTAAAGAAGGACGCGATAAATGGTTAAAGCTATTATTGGATGCAGCTTCGGATGAATGCGAGGCAGAAATTATGGATGCGGAAGACCCGCTTTTTATTCTGTACACTTCCGGCTCCACGGGAAAACCCAAAGGAATGGTTCACACTACTGCGGGTTATATGGTTTATACGGCCTATACTTTCAAAAATGTATTTCAGTACCGGGAAGGTGATGTATATTGGTGTACCGCAGATATTGGCTGGATTACCGGGCATAGTTATATTCTTTATGGCCCTTTGGCAAATGGCGCTACTACGCTTATGTTTGAAGGAATTCCAAGTTATCCTGATTACGGAAGGTTTTGGGAAATTGTTGAAAAACACAAAGTGAACCAATTCTATACCGCCCCAACCGCCATTAGGGCTTTGGCGAAGGAAAAACTCGATTATATTGAAAAATATAATCTTTCTTCCCTGAAAATTCTCGGAACCGTAGGTGAACCGATAAACGAAGAAGCTTGGCACTGGTACAACGACAATATAGGAAATGGAAACTGCCCTGTAGTGGATACGTGGTGGCAGACCGAAACAGGCGGGATTATGATATCGCCAATTCCTTTTTCCACACCTACTATCCCTACTTATGCCACACTGCCCTTACCGGGAATTCAGCCGGCATTAATGGATGAAACAGGAAAGGAACTAAAAGGAAATTTAGTGGAAGGCCGACTGTGCATCAAATTTCCGTGGCCCGGGATGGCACGAACCATTTGGGGCAATCACGACAGGTTTAAGGAAACCTATTTTTCCACTTTTGAAAACAATTATTTTACTGGAGATGGAGCCTTAAGAAATAGTACAGGCTATTATAGAATTACTGGAAGGGTTGATGATGTAATTATTGTTTCGGGACATAATCTTGGAACGGCGCCCATTGAGGATGCCGTTAATGAACATCCGGCCGTTGCAGAAAGTGCCATTGTGGGCTTTCCCCACGACGTAAAGGGAAATGCGCTGTATGGGTATGTTATATTGAAAGCAACGGGAGAAACCCGAAACCATGACAACCTAAGAAAGGAAATAAACCAAATAATTACCGAACACATTGGCCCCATAGCTAAACTCGATAAAATCCAATTTACGGAAGGTTTGCCCAAAACCCGAAGCGGGAAGATTATGCGGCGCATTCTTCGGAAAATTGCATGTAAGGATACCAGCAACCTCGGCGATACTTCTACTTTATTGAACCCAGAAGTAGTAGAGGATATTATTAAAAATGCTTTATAAAGAGCCCAATTCTTTTTTAAGATTGTTCCATTGTTTTTTGTCACCCGTGATAACCTGTGCTGCTTCCTTAATTTTTGAAGATCCGAAACCGAGTATTTCCTTAAGCCCAATATGTGGAGGGAATGAAAGTTCCCCACTATTGACCACCGCATCAATAATAAAGGGTTTTTTGCTATTTTTTGCTTTTAGAATGGCAGCTTCGATATCATCACCTTTTTCAACTCTAATTCCATCTCCTCCACAAAGTTGGGCGTAGATGGCAAAATTGAAATTGGTTTCATGAAGGGCATCGAGGCTTGGGGTTAGTCCGGCCTCTTCCATTTCCAGTTTCACAAAGCTGAGTTCTGAATTGTTGAAAATAAGAACCTTTATTGGAAGATTGTATTTTACTGCGGTAATAAAATCCTGCATGCTCATATTGAATGCGCCGTCACCGCAGAGGGCCCAAACTTCCTTTCCCGGATTGGCGAACTGGCCCCCAATTGCCGCCGGCAAACCCACTGCCATGGAACCATGGTTAAAGGATCCTACTATTTTTCGTTGTGAATGGAAGGAAATATGATGTGACGCCCAAATAACGGATGTTCCAGTTTCTAAAGTAAAAATGGCATCAGCAGCCGCGTGGGTATTAATATGATGGGCAAAGGCCTGTGGTTTCAAGAAATCGTTTTCTTCCTCAAGCGCCTCTTCTTCCATATTTTTTCGCCATTTAAAAAAATTGTCCCTTAATTTTGAAAGAAACGCATCTTCAGTTTTTAAATTTACCAGCGGAAGTAATTTTTCTACAAAAGCCCCTACATCGGAGTGAATACCCAAATCTACCGAAGTACGGTTTCCTATATTTTCGGGACGAATATCCACTTGAATTGTTTGGGTTTTATGTGGAAGAAAATCGACATACGGAAAATTGGTGCCCAACATAAGAAGCAAATCACATTTCATAATGGCATTATATCCGGAGGGATTTCCAATAAGACCGGAAAGCCCAACTACGTTATCAGCGTCGTGGTCAAAAATATCGGAAGCTCTAAGAGTATGGGTAATTGGGGCATTAATTTTTTTGGCAAAAGCCAATACCTGTTCCCGTGCATTTATGCAACCGTAGCCGGCAAGAATTCCAATTTTTTTTGCTTTGTTAATAATTTCAGCGGCACTGTTTACTTGACCTTCACTAGGAACAAGTACTGCTTGTGAGGAAAATATGGGTTGGAGAAATTCACTTCCTTCGGCATCCATTTCAGCGATATTGGCAGCCAATTCAATACGACATACGGTTTTACTGTTAATAGCTATTTTGATAGCTTTTTGAATTACAAAGGGAGCCTCTTCTGGGGTGTTGATAATAGCTTGGTACCCGCAAACATCGTCATATACTTTTTTGAGATCCACTTCCTGAAAATAGTCTGTACCCTGATAGCGTTGTGGAATTTGGCCGGTAATTGCCAATACGGGAACTCGTTCCTTTTTCGCATTGTAAAGTCCATTGATAAGGTGAAGTGCGCCCGGTCCAACCGTACCAGCACAAACACCTAGATTGCCACTGGTAAAACTGTCGCCAAAAGCTGTAAATGCGGCATTTTCCTCATGCTTCATTCCTATCCATTCTACTTCTTCTGAATTTTCTATTGCCTTTACAAAGAAATTGAGTGCATCGCCCGTTACCCCATAAATTCGTTTGACGCCTACGTTTATTAAAATTTTGAGCAATTGTTCCGAAACATTCATAGTGCTAAGTTTTTATTTTGAATTAGTTTTAAAAGAGTGCTTTTTATGAAAAACAGATATAAAGCTACTAATTAGAAGGGACGATAGGGAAGGCTTTAAGAGAAAGTTAACCTAAAAGACGAAGTGATTTTTTGCTATCTCTGAATGGATTAAAGAAATCCTTTTTATGTCAATTGCAATAAAATTAATGCGGTTTATGCCGAGATGGAATATTGGCTTCTTTGTATATTTACTTAAAAAAATGGGAAATACTGAAAACGATTTTGGAAAGAAAAGGGGCCATAACCAATAGGGGGAAGTAGAAAAGGACGAAAAGGAGCAAACCAAAAAAATGGATTTGCCCAAAAGACCGAATAAACAAAATAAAAAGAGCCCGGAAAAATAATTTATAATCCCGGGCGTGATTGGTGAATTGTGAAAAATGGGTTTTCGGTTTGTAAAATCAGCCCTATTTGAATTCTTCAATATTTTCCCCTAAATCGTACACTGGTACTTTATTGATATTTCTATCAACAATACTGCTGCCCGCAGCACTGCGGTACCCGGCAGCGCAATGTATTACTATGGGTTTGTTCGTAGGTATTTCAGAAATACGTTCCCGAAGCTCAGGTAGGGGAATGGCTATGGCATTTTTAAAAAAACTTTGTTCCTCCACTTCGCCCACATTTCTAATATCAAGAATCGTGTAGTTTTCTGGGTGTTTTTTGAAATCTTCCAAGGGCATTTTTTCCGTGCTTTCCAAATTAGTGGCCCAAAGGGTCAGTACACCTTTCAGTTGTTTTTCGTATCCTATCTTTGCAATTCGGTTAATTATTTTTTCGGCATTTTCAACAGTATCTACCACAACGTAAAAACCTTCTTCCGGCTTTAGGATGGAACCCAACCAAGTTTCAAATTTTGCGGTATCGGATTCTGCCATGATATTAAAGCTTCCGGGAAGGTGATTTTTTTTGAAATCAGATTCCTTTCTTATATCCACAATTATGGTCTCTTTTTCTATTTCAGAAACATTTAGTTGCAGGGGTATTTTTCCCACTGATTTCCGAAGGTTATCTGCGCCCTCTTTATTTGTATCAACATTAAAACCAAAATAATGCGGAATAAAGGGCTGTGAATCCAATAAATATGAAACAAACTGTTCCTCTGTCTGTTTTTTGAAAGCCCAATTTCCTATGCGTTCATTCCCCAAGGTGCTGGAAGTATCGTCCGCACTCATTCCCTTCCCACAAAGGGAACCTGCACCGTGCGCTGGGTAAACAAGCGCATTGTCAGGAAGTTCGGTAAATTTATTGTTTATGGTATGGTACATCGATTTGGCCAAATCTTCACGTTTCGCCTTCATGTGGCCCACTTTTTCTCTAAGGTCCGGTCTTCCCACATCGCCAACAAAAAGGGTATCGCCAGTAAACAAAGCTGTTTTGCCGTTTTCTGAAGCTACTATTGTAATACTGTCTGGGGAATGGCCAGGGGTGTTTATGGCTTTGAAGGTGGCATTTCCTATTTTAATTTGGTCACCATCATCAAAACTTTTATGCGGATAGCCCGCTCCCATTTTTTTGCTTGCGTAAAGTGTGGCACCGCATTCATGGTGGATTTGTAAATGTGAACTTACAAAATCTGCATGTGGATGGGTTTCAAAAACGGCAACAATCTTTGCATTGTTTTCTTCAGCGTATACATAGTATTGTTGTGGATCTCTTTCCGGATCAACAAGCGCCATTTGGCCATTACTGATTATGGCATACGAAAAGTGCGAAAGGGGTTTATATTCAAACTGTTTTATCTTCATTGGAAATGTGTTTTTTCAAAATACAAAAATAACAATATAGAATCTTGTAATAGTAGATTTTACTAAAAAGCCATCAAGAAAATTCCTTAAACATTATATAAATGCTCATAGCCAGTACAAACCAGCCAAAAGCTTTTTTAAGTTTTTTTCCATCAATAAAATGGTTGAGCCGTATGCCTATAAAAATACCCGCAACGGAAATTGCGGTAATGGTCAATAAAAATGGCCAATCAATCTCCAAATTTCCTATATCGCCCGTAAAACCGATCAACGAATTAATGGCAATGATAAGCAGGGAAGTGGCAATTGCCTTTTTAATGGGAAGCTTCGCCAACAGTACCAATGCAGGAATAATAAGAAAACCACCGCCAGCTCCCACGGAACCTGTAACAAGACCCAAAAGAATACCTTGAACGATGATTAATGGATAGTTATAGAGTATTTTGGTATCCTTTTCGGGTTCAGGGCGTTTATTTCGAATCATTGTAATGGCTGCCAGCAACATAATAATGGCAAAGAAAACCATAATGGCAATTTCCTTTGTAACCGTATATTTTCCAACATTAAAAAGCACATCAGGCACTGCAGGAATAATATATCTTCGGGTTATATACACCGCGATAAATGCCGGAGTAGCAAAAATGATGGCTGTTTTAAAGTCGACCAGCTTTTTAAACATATTGCGTATGGCACCTACCAAAGCTGTGGTTCCTACCACAAAGAGTGAATATGCGGTAGCTGTTATGGGGTTTAGGAAGAAAAGATAAACAAGTACCGGAACTGTGAGTATGGATCCGCCCCCGCCAATTAAACCGAGTACTATTCCTACAAATAATGCACCTATATAACCTACTATTTCAGTGAGTTCCATTAAATGGTTGTCCTTAAATACTGTTTTACAAGAATAACCAATATTTTAGGAAAAGGGTTTCAAAAAATTGTAAATATTTATGAAAAGAAACTCCGGTTAGCGAAAAGTCCAAGCAATAAAGCGGCTTTTTTTATTGCCCTGTTCCATCTCAATCACTTTGACTTCAGTGGGAAGCGTTTTTTTTATGGCTCTTTTGATATTCCCTATATTTTCTTTTTTTGAAATTAAGGAAGTAAACCAATGTACCTGCGTTTTGAATTGCACACTTTCCAAAGCCATTTTTTTAAGAAAGGCTTCTTCCCCGCCATTGAACCATAACTCATTGGAACGGCCCCCGAAATTCAGGGGTTCATCTTCCTCTAATTTAAGGTTTTCAACCTTGCGCTGGTTTTTTTGTTGGGCATCTTCTGCATTCTTAAAAAAAGGTGGATTGCAGACCACTACGTCAAAGGTGTCCTCTGGCTGAATAATATTTTTTAGAATGCTATTCTTAAATTTTTGATGTCGAAGTTCTGTCTTACTTAATGCCTTGTTTTCATTGATGATTGTTTGCGCATTCTTTAAGGAATCTCTGTCTACTTCGCTGGCAACACATTCCCAATTAAAATGGCAAGTTGCCAAAATGGGGTAGATTAGGTTGGCGCCGGTACCAATATCCAACAAGCGGATGTTCTTTTTTGGAATTAGATCTGCTATATAAAGCAGATAGTCTAAGCGTCCTGGAATCGGGGGGCAAAGATTATTTTCCGGAATATCCCAATTTATGCCATAATGGGTTTTTAGCAAGGCGCTGTTTAAAGCTCTAACCGCCTTATTATCGCTAAATTTGATGGTCTTGTTTTCATATTTATTTATAAAAACAAAATTTTTTAATAGAGGGTAGTGCTGTATAAGTATATCAAAATCGTAATCTTCAATAAATGGGTTTTTTGGGTGCACGAATTTTTTGATTTAAGTGTTTAAGCTATCGAAATTCAAGTGTTCTTATT
This sequence comes from Flavobacteriales bacterium, assembly GCA_038215845.1. Classification (GTDB taxonomy): domain Bacteria; phylum Bacteroidota; class Bacteroidia; order Flavobacteriales; family Flavobacteriaceae; genus Aequorivita. Next base: position 31,454 of record JBBQQN010000016.1, read on the forward strand.
TTGCACGATATGATTCCGAAACTTTTTTCGAGGAAAAGGGATTTCCTAATTATGTAAAAGTATGGTAAGGCTAGGTTTGTAACAAACTTCCAAAATGATTTTATAATTTTTTTCAAAATTGATTTTGGTCATAGTTTAAATTTTTTGCGCTTTTTAAATTTGAATTATTAATGGTTCTGAAAATGCGTACTGCATTCATAATTTTTTTGTTTTTTCACGGGCTTGTCCATTTGATGGGATTTTTAAAAGCGTTTGGTTTTGCCAAATTCCCACAACTTTCCCAAAATATTTCAAACCTAATGGGTGGATTGTGGTTAGTTGCTACCGTTTTGTTTTTTACAGCTGCCATTCTGTTCCGGTTAAAAAATAATTTTTGGATTATAATAGGCACTGGGGCTGTAATACTGTCACAGGTATTGATTGTTATAAATTGGCAGGATGCAAAAGTAGGTACCCTAGCGAATCTGGTTATTTTTATGATATTAATTGTAAGTGCGTCCAGTTTTAAATTTGAGAATAAATTTCAAAAAGACGTTTCCGAATCCCTTACATCCCAAATCATTTCTGAAGCAACTATTACAGAAAGAGACATCCAGAATCTTCCCGTTCCAGTTCAGGGATATTTAAAATACGTTGGAATTCTGGGCAAACCGAAGGTGAAAAATGCGAAAGCTATTTTTAAAGGGAAAATGCGGGAAAGGGGTAAAAATTGGTTCGGTTTCACATCTGAACAATACAATTTTTTTGAAGACCCAAAACGATTTTTTTTTATGGAAGCCAAATTCAGGGGTTTGCCAATTAAGGGATATCATAGGTATAAAAACAACGAAGCTTCAATGAATATCAAATTGTTTTCATTGTTCTCAGTAGTCAATCTAAAAGAACCAGAGCTTTTCCCCACTGAAACCGTTACTTTTTTCAACGACCTCTGCCTGTTTGCGCCATCGGCCTTAATTGATGAAAATATACACTGGCAACCCATAGATGCTTTTTCTGCCAAAGCATTTTTTACAAATAAGGGTGTTACTATTTCGGCTACATTGTATTTCAATGAAAAAGGGCAGCTTGTTAATTTTGTTTCGGAGGACAGAGTGGATGTAAATACCCACAGAAAAGTGCCTTTTTCAACCCCTATAAAAAAATATGGAATTATAAATGGGTATAAGCTGCCAATAGTGGCAGATGCTACCTGGCACTTCCCAGAGGGGGATTTTGTTTATGGTCAATTTTATTTACAAAATGTGGAGTATAATTTGACCGTTTTAAAATGAAGAAAAAAGGGCTCTAATGAAAAAAAAGGAACTATTTATAATTAAAAGTGCCCATACAGCAATCTGGCTGTTTTTTAATGTGGTGATCTTTTATTTGTTGTATGCTGTAATCTCAAATAAAATTGATATGTGGGTTTATATCTGTATTGGGTTGGTGTTGTTAGAAGGTTTAGTTCTGCTAATATTTAAAATGTTTTGCCCATTGACGCTCCTAGCTCGAAAGTATTCAAATTCAACAAAAAGCAATTTTGATATTTTTTTACCTAATTGGTTGGCAAAATATAACAAGATTATATATACCAGTATTTTTTTGCTTGCCGTTATCATTTTGATTTATCGATTGGTTTCCCCTTAAATCGATTGTAGTTAAACGTTGCACTCCCGTTTTTTCCCAGACGTTGTTACCCTGCCAGATGGGAATGGATGTGTTGTTATTGCTTCAAAATCACATTTCGGCGTTATTATTTTTTTTACGGTTAATTGGTTTGAAACCAATAAAAGGCCTGGATTCAAGGTCTTTCTTTTTCAATTCTTCTTCTAGCTTTTTGTACCTACTTATATCTTTAATGGTCAACACAACCGCAACAACATTATTTTCATTATCCATTATAGGTCTGCCGCTTAACAATACCCGTCTGTATTCATTTCTGGAACGGTCTTTTAAAAGCACATCTACATCATCCGTAATTTCCCCTGCCAAAGCGCGTTCGGCAGGCAAGTTTTGGACGGGAAAGGTTGTTTCAGCATCAGGGTAAAGAACTTCAAAATGAGAAAAATCAATAGATAATTTAGAGTCGTCTTCTATGCCGAAAAGTTCGTTTGCAACATCGTTTGCTAAAATCACCTCTTTCCCTTTATTTGCCACGATAACTCCATCGCTTATGTTCTCTATGATTGTATTCAACTTTTGTTGATTTTCATATAATTCGTTTAAAGTTTTTTCTTCTTCAGCTTCTAGCCGCAGTTTTTCAGTAATGTCCCTGCCAATGGCGTATAGATTTCCGGTGGCCTCATCTGCTGTGGCATTCCAGGATAACCATTTAATGGTGCCATCTTTACAAACCCATCTATTCCTGAAATTTACCACGTTCGTGCCTTTTTTAAGTTTTGCAATTTCCTGTTGGGTCGCGGGTAAATCTTCAGGAAAAATATAATTGGTAAAAGGTTTGTTTAAAAGTTCCGCCTCGCTATATCCCAAAACTTTACTTAAGGAAGGGTTTACTTTTATAAATATATTTTCCGAAGCTATTATCAAACTATCTATGGATAAATGAAAGAATGTATCGGCAGCCTTTAAAGATTCTTCAAACTTTTTTCTTTCCGTAATGTCCGTGGATATATTGCCTATAGCATACACCCTGTTGGTTTCATCGAATAATGGAAATTTTACCGATAAATAGGTGTGTGGGCCGTCAGCCTCATCCAGGATTTCTTCTACCTGTATTTCCTTTCCAGCTTTCAGGGCTTCCAAATCTGCACTGCGGTATCTATCCGCAGTTTCTTTTGCCAAAAAATCATGGTTGGTTTTTCCGATGATATTTTTCTCTTTTGATTCAAAAAGCGCTTGGTAATGATTGTTTACCAATATATATTCCCCATTTATTTTTTTTACCGAAATGGCATTGGTAGTGTTGTTGATTATTGATTGCAGTAATTGGTCGTTTTTTAACAGCTCGTGGTTGGCTTTTTTTTTAGCCTTTAATTGTGCCTTGAGTATAAAATATACTACTGTTAACATGCCCAAAGAAAGAATAATGAGAACCAGGGAAATCCAACTCCACAATATATTGGTGGAAACAGGCATTTCTTTCCAATATATAAGACCGAGTGCCAATACTACGGCGATATTGGTTATATAGCCCAGAAAAATTTTTCTTTCGAACGAAATTTTCATTTAATGATTTTTTATTGGAAAGATAGCGATAAAATTTACCAAAAACTACCCAAATTGCTATGTGTCAATATAGTAATAAACGTTGTTTCAAATTATTACGTTAATATTTTTTGGTTATATAAATTTAAAACAGATGAATTTCTCCCAAAATGATATTAATCAGTGTTTAAGGAAAAATTAATTTAAAATTTTGTAAACAGAAATACGATTTTCCTTCAAAAATAACCTTAAGGATTCCTGAGCCAATAAAAAGATGATCTTGCGAATCTAGTTGATGGCTCTAAAGAGGAGTGGATTACTTATTCCTTTCTACATAAAGCCCAAGGATGCTTTTTTATTTTTCATTGTAGAAATTTTTCATAAAAAAGGAATGAAAATTTATTTATAAAAAAAAATTAATAGACTGGGGACTTGAACGAAATAGGGGTTTTATAGCCTTTAAGTTAGACCAAAATTGTAGAAGCGTATAAATATGTGGAATCTGGTCAAAAAACGGGAAATGTTATATTAAAAATAGTTGAATAAGAATAACATAGCCGACTTGAAATTTCGCGATTTCTAATACCGACAACCATTTCCGGCCATCCCACTGCACCTGTTAATTCACTTGGTTTCTCACATTTTTGCTGACATTAAAGAGTATAAGAAATTCCTATTCCGCTCATTGCTGAGCAATGTGACAAAATTCAAATTATAACATAGAGATAACTAGGAACAGAACTGTGCGTTAAACTTAACCAAAAGACTCAATTTTACATATTTATTAGGAAGTTCTTCATATATATTTTTGTTCTTTCGCAAGAATGAGAAAAATTGACGATAATAAAACACTAAGAGAAGGTGTTGTAAGTGTTCGTGGAGCTCGGCAGCATAATCTTAAAAATGTAAATCTTGAAATTCCCCGCAATGCTCTGGTAGTATTTACTGGAATTTCTGGATCAGGCAAATCCTCACTCGCTTTTGGCACCCTATATGGAGAAGCTCAACGAAGATATCTGGAGTCTGTATCACCTTATGCAAGGCGACTTTTTCACCAAATGCCCATACCCGATGTAGATGAAATCGAAGGGTTGCCCCCAGCAGTGGCCTTACAGCAGCAGCGAGGTTCAGGAACTACCCGGTCCTCTGTAGGCTCTGTGACCACATTGTCAAATTTGTTACGTATGTTGTATTCCCGCGCAGGCGATTATCCAGCAGATCAACCGCTTTTATATGCTGATTCTTTTTCCACCAACACAGCAGAAGGAGCCTGCCCTGAATGCCATGGACTTGGTAGAGTATATGAAGTGACAGAAAAAAGTATGGTTCCCGATGATACTTTAACTATTCGCGAACGGGCAATCGATGCCTGGCCTAAAGCTTGGCTGGGGAAAAATTTTCGTGACATTCTGGTTACCCTGGGTTACGATGTTGATGTACCCTGGAAAGATCTTCCCAAAAAAGACCGCGATTGGATTTTATTTACTGAAGAACAACCACAAGTGCCTGTATACCGTGACTTTAATCGAGAGGAGGTAAAAGTGGCCATAAAGAATAAAATTCAACCAAGTTATAAAGGTACATTCACGGGCGCTAAAAAATATGTGCTACACACGTTTGCTAATACTCAGAGTGCTTTAATGAAAAAGCGTGTCTCGAAATACATGCTTAGCAGTGAATGTGGAACCTGCCACGGTAAACGTTTACGCCCCGAATCACTTTCGGTAAACTTTGCCGGTTATGACATTGCCGACATTTCTAGGTTACCCCTAAAAAAATTACTTTCTATTTTCTCTCCCTATAGTGATGGTTCCGCTCTTGGCTTAGTCAAATTAGGCGAAAATCATAAAGAGAAAGCTATGGTGGCACAACGAATTGCTGAAGATCTTGTTGCCAGAGTAAGCGTTTTATTGGAATTAGGGCTGGGCTACTTATCATTAGACCGCAGTACACCCACTCTTTCTCCTGGCGAACATCAGCGATTAAGACTGGCCACTCAGGTTCGTAGTAATTTATTTGGGGTAGTCTATGTTTTAGACGAACCTTCTGCAGGATTACATCCCGCTGATACCGAAGCTCTACTCAAAACTTTGGATAGATTGAAAGCTAGTGGTAATTCGCTTTTTGTCGTCGAACATGAGTTGAATGTTATTCGCAATGCTGATTGGATAGTAGATGTTGGTCCCGATGCTGGTGAAGGTGGTGGAGAGATTTTGTACAGTGGTCCACCGGAAGGCTTAAAGAATATTTCAAGATCCAAAACTAGGGAGCATCTTTTTAATGAGCTCCTATATGACAAGCTCACGCCTCGGAAACCTTCTGGGTGGCTGAAATTAAGCGGAGTTACCAGAAATAACTTAATAAACCTTGAGGTTTCTTTTCCTTTAGGAGTTTTAACAAGTGTTACCGGTGTTTCCGGTTCGGGTAAAAGCAGTTTGGTAAGTCAGGTGCTGGTAGAACTAATGTCCACCCACTTAGGAAATAATCTTTCCCCGGAGGAAGAAATGGAAGATGCCTTGCAACAGGATGTTATAGAGACGCTGGGCGGTACAATTACCTCAGGATCAGAAAACATAAAACGCATGATCGTGGTCAATCAAAAGCCTATTGGCAGAACACCACGCTCCAACCTTGCGACTTACACAGGCTTGTTTGATGTTGTACGAAAATTATTTGCAACAACGGAATTAGCTAAATCCCGTCATTATAAAGCCGGCCGCTTTTCTTTTAATGTCGGAAACGGTCGTTGCCCTAATTGCGAGGGCGAAGGCTTTGTAATGGTTGAACTGTTGTTTCTGCCTAGTGTATATGCTCCCTGCGCTGTATGCAGCGGTGCACGATATAATCCCGAAACATTGGAAGTTACCTATCACGAAAAAAATATTGCGGACGTGCTTGACATGACCGTTAATGAGGCACTGGAATTTTTTGAGAAAGAAGACAGAGTAAGTCGCCCTCTTAAAGTACTGCAGGAAGTAGGTTTGGACTATTTGCGTTTAGGCCAACCAGCAACTGAACTCTCCGGTGGAGAAGCACAGCGGATAAAACTTGCAAAAGAACTCCAGCGCTTGAGCCGAGGGAATACAATCTACATTTTAGATGAGCCAACTACGGGCCTACATCCCACAGATATAGAAAAATTGCAGCTTCAATTGGGGCGATTAGTGGATGCAGGTAACACTGTAATCGTGGTGGAGCACGATATGCAGGTAGTGGCTGGAAGTGATTGGATTATTGACATAGGTACTGGAGCAGGAGAAGAAGGTGGAAAGGTGGTAGCAACAGGAACACCAGAAAAAGTTGCAAAAAATAAACAAAGTAAAACAGCAATATATTTATCGAGAACTTTAGATGAACAACATTAATTTTTTAAGAATCCTTATGAAATCAGAGTGTATAGAATGAATCGGTAACTGTTCAATTTATATTAAAGCTAATCTTATGATTTCATAAAAAATGAAAATGCCTGATTCTCATAAGATTAGCTATTTTTTGGTGTCCGTTGACACCCATTTTGTCGGGATGACAGAACGAACCTTCAATTTATAACTTTTTAAATATCAATTAGTTACTGGTTTTTTAAATAAATAGGTAACCGAATAGGTAACTTTACAGTTCAATTTTATTTCTTTATAAAGATAATGATTTCAATTATATTATTTTAGGGTTATTTTTTACTAACAAGATCTTCTTTGCCAAGATCTAGTTTTTTTATTGTAAGGTTAGAGGTCGATATTGTTGAAATTTCGGTTGCAAAACCTTCGCCATAAACATAATTTTGTTCTCAACAGACCTTCTTAAAATGTATTTTTCGATCTTGCGCACAACGGTTGGGCTATGATACCGTTGCGAGAAAATCCGTAGGGTTTTCGGAGTAGGAATCAAGCCAAGTTAAAGTTAATAATTTTTGATTTAGCATTTTGCAAGCAATGGATTATTGCCGTTGTGTGTGCCCAGCATGGGCATCTTTTACTTTACCGAAAGGTAAATAATTAATCGAGAGGGTGCAAGTCCCTTATGGGCAG
>JBBQQN010000017.1:0-37960 GCA_038215845.1 Flavobacteriales bacterium
CGGCAAAAAGAGTGGTGGCAAAGGAGCTCCAGCAGGACGCGGTGGCAACAAAGCACGTCGCAGAAAGTAATTTTTTAAATAGAAGAAAATGTTACAACCTAAAAGAACAAAGTACCGTAAACAAATGAAAGGCCGTATGAAGGGGAATGCCGAACGTGGCAGCCAGCTAGCATACGGAACCTTCGGTATTAAATCGTTGGATTCAGAATTTCTTACAGCAAGACAAATTGAAGCCGCGCGTATCGCCGCTACCCGTTTTATGAAAAGGGAAGGTTCTATCTGGATCATGATTTTTCCAGATAAGCCAATTACCAAAAAACCTCTTGAAGTACGTATGGGTAAAGGTAAAGGTGCTGTAGAATACTACGCTGCTGTTGTAAAACCAGGAAGAATGCTTTTCGAAGTATCCGGGGTTACGCTTGAAACAGCAAAAGAAGCATTGCGCCTTGCGGCACAAAAGCTTCCGGTTAAAACTAAATTTGTAATGTCTCGGGATTTCCAAGCATAATTTTTTGAACGATGAAACAATCAGAAATTAAAAAAGCAACAACGGCTGAACTTAATGAAGCATTTGCTGAATCAAGAAAGGCTTATACAGACCTTAAAATGGCACATACCATTTCACCGTTGGAAAATCCAGTTCAACTAAGATCTCAAAGAAGGGTCATAGCAAGAATAGCGACCGAACTAACTAATAGAGAAGTGCAATAATTGTACAGCTGAAAGATGGAAGAAATTAAAAGAAACTTAAGAAAAGAACGTATAGGGATAGTAACCAGTAACAAAATGGACAAGTCCATTGTAGTTGCAGAGGTGAAAAAAGTAAAACACCCTATGTACGGAAAGTTCGTGTTGAAAACGAAAAAATACGTGGCACACGACGAGACAAACAACTGCAACGAAGGTGATAAAGTAAGGATCATGGAAACACGTCCTTTAAGTAAAACCAAATGTTGGAGATTAGTAGAAATAATTGAAAGAGCGAAGTAATTATGTTACAACAAGAATCAAGACTCAAAGTCGCAGATAATAGCGGTGCTAAGGAAGTCCTTACAATACGTGTATTGGGCGGTACTAAAAGAAGGTATGCTTCTATTGGTGATAAAATTGTAGTTTCTATAAAGGAAGCAACACCTAATGGAAATATTAAAAAAGGTGCCGTTTCTACAGCAGTAGTTGTGCGTACCGTAAAAGAAGTAAGAAGGCCAGACGGTTCTTACATCCGTTTCGACGACAATGCTTGTGTCCTTTTGAACCCCCAAGGCGAAATGAGAGGAACACGGGTTTTTGGACCGGTAGCAAGAGAGCTTCGTGACAGACAATTTATGAAAATAGTATCATTGGCACCTGAGGTGCTTTAATATGAAAACTAAGATGGCAAAGCTTAAATTAAAATCAGGCGATACAGTAGTAGTTACTACCGGAGAACATAAAGGTTCTGAAGGGAAGATAATGAAAGTGCTCCTTGACAAAAACAAAGCAATCGTAGAAGGAGTGAACATGGTTTCTAAACATGAGAAACCAAGCGCAAAAAACCCACAGGGTGGAATTGCAAAAAAAGAAGCTCCTATCCATATTTCAAACCTTTCACTTGTTGATCCAAAATCTGGAAAAGCAACGAAGGTGGGTTACAGAACCGAAGATGGAAAAAAAGTACGGTTTTCAAAACAATCGAATCAAGTATTATAGTTATGGCATATTTACCAAGACTTAAAGAAGAGTACAAAAGCAGAGTGATCACATCGCTTACCGACGAATTTGGTTACAAAAACGTCATGCAAGTACCGAAATTGGAGCGTATTGTTGTATCCCGCGGTGTGGGCGCAGCAGTAGCAGACAAAAAACTTATCGACTATTCAGTAGATGAGTTTACAAAGATAACCGGGCAAAAAACGGTAGCAACCATTTCAAAAAAGGATGTTGCAAACTTCAAACTTCGTAAAGGAATGCCTATTGGCGTGAAGGTTACGTTGCGTGGAGAACGCATGTACGAATTTTTGGACAGGTTGGTTACTTCAGCATTGCCTAGGGTACGTGACTTTAACGGCATAAAAGCCACCGGTTTTGACGGAAGGGGAAATTACTCTTTGGGAATTACCGAGCAAATTATCTTTCCAGAAATCGATATCGATAAAGTGAAGAAAATTGAAGGAATGAACATTACGTTCATCACTTCGGCAAAAACCGATAAAGAAGCGAAATCATTATTATCAGAATTGGGATTACCCTTTAAAAAGAACTAAGAGATGGCTAAAGAATCAATGAAGGCCCGCGAGGTTAAGAGACAAAAAACGGTGCTGAAATATGCGGCCAAGCGCAAAGCTTTGAAAGAAGCTGGCGATTGGGAAGGTTTGCAAAAACTGCCAAAAAATGCCTCTCCAGTGCGTTTGCACAATCGCTGTAAGTTAACTGGAAGACCAAGAGGGTATATGAGAACTTTTGGTATTTCGCGTGTTACTTTCCGTGAAATGGCAAATTCAGGGTTAATACCAGGTGTAAGAAAAGCATCTTGGTAAAAACAGGTTGCTCCTGTTCAAAAAAACGAATATAAATTGGTTGAAGGTTCGATCCTATTCCGGGACGAAAACCACATCCGCAACTCAAGTATATGAATACAGATCCAATTTCAGATTATCTAACTAGGATTAGAAATGCTGTAAAAGCCGGACATCGCGTAGTAGAGATTCCAGCGTCAAATCTTAAAAAGGAAATCACGAAAATCCTTTTTGAACAAGGTTACATACTAAGCTACAAATTCGATGATGAGAGCACGCCGCAAGGGGTTATCAAAATAGCATTGAAGTATGACAAGCTTTCCAAAGACCCTGTTATAAAGAAAATTCAAAGAATCAGTAAACCAGGTTTACGTAAGTATGCAAGTTCAACAGAGCTTCCACGTATTTTGAACGGTTTGGGTATTGCCATCGTGTCAACCTCTTCAGGAGTTATGACAGGAAAGCAAGCCAAAGATCAAAATGTTGGTGGCGAAGTATTGTGTTACGTTTACTAAAAAATAGACAAGATGTCAAGAATAGGTAAAAACCCGGTAGCAATCCCACAAGGAGTTACAGTTGAAGTAAAAGACAACGTAATTACCGTAAAAGGAAAATTAGGCGAGTTAACTCAGGAATATTCTGATGTAACCGTAAAAGTAGAAGATGGACAAGTTCTGGTTGAGCGCCCTTCGGACTCAAAAGACCATACTGCAAAGCATGGCCTTTACAGATCTTTAATTCAAAATATGGTTGAAGGCGTAAGTAATGGATGGACCAAATCTTTAGAATTGGTTGGTGTAGGTTACCGCGCAAGCAATCAAGGACAAAAATTGGATTTGGCCTTAGGATTTTCGCACAACATAGTTCTGAACATTGCTCCAGAAGTAAACGTGGAGACCATTTCAGATAAAGGTAAAAATCCAATCATAAAATTAACCTCCCACGATAAACAACTGGTTGGGCAGGTAGCCGCAAAAATACGTGGCTTCCGTAGACCAGAACCTTACAAAGGAAAAGGAGTGAAGTTTGTAGGTGAACAATTAAGAAGAAAAGCAGGTAAATCTGCATAACAAATAAAGTTATGGCATTATCAAAGTACGAAAGAAGAGAGCGCTTGCGCATGAGGATCAGAAAAACGGTTGAGGGCACCGAAAGTCGTCCCCGTTTAGCTGTATTCCGAAGCAATAAAGAAATATACGCTCAAATTATTGACGATGTAAATGGAAAGACCATTACCGCCGCATCTTCAAGAGATAAGGATATTGACGCTTCAAAAGTGAACAAAGTTGAAGCTGCAAAATTGGTAGGAAAAGCAATCGCAGAAAAAGCTGTAAAGGCTGGTGTTGAAGCCATCGCTTTCGACAGAGGCGGTTACCTATATCACGGAAGAGTAAAATCATTAGCTGAAGGTGCACGCGAAGGTGGCCTTAAATTCTAAGTCATATTATGTATCAAGATTATAAAAACGTAGAATTAGTAAAACCAGGAGGTCTTGAATTGAAAGACCGTTTGGTAGGTGTACAACGTGTAACCAAGGTGACCAAAGGTGGTCGTGCCTTCGGATTTTCAGCTATCGTAGTTGTTGGGGACGAAAAAGGAGTGGTTGGCCACGGACTTGGGAAATCCAAGGATGTAGCCAGTGCAATAGCAAAAGCTATTGAGGATGCGAAGAAAAATTTGGTTCGTATTCCACTTAACAAAGTTTCACTTCCGCACGAACAAAAAGGAAAATACGGCGGAGCCCGTGTTAATCTTCTTCCAGCTGCGCCGGGTACCGGTGTTATTGCAGGTGGAGCTGTACGTGCCGTATTGGAAGCAGTAGGAGTTCACGATGTATTGTCAAAATCACAAGGATCTTCCAACCCACATAACGTGGTAAAAGCAACCTTTGATGCCCTTTTGCAAATGCGAAGTGCACAAACTGTAGCCAAACAACGTGGAATTTCACTTGAGAAATTGTTTAAAGGATAAATATCAAAGAAATGGCAAAGATAAAAGTAACCAAGGTTAAGAGCGTTATCAAACGTCCAAAAAACCAGAAGCGAATCATGGAATCATTAGGTCTTCACAAAATAAACCAGACCGTTGAACATGAAGACACGCCAAACATTCTTGGTATGATCAATAAAGTTAATCACTTGGTTTCTGTTGAAACCAAATAAGGAACACACGAAAATGGATTTAAGTAACTTACAACCCGCTGCAGGTTCAGCGAAGAATAAAGGCAAGCGAGTAGGTCGCGGACAAGGTTCTGGGAAAGGCGGTACCGCCACCCGAGGACACAAGGGAGCAAAATCGCGTTCAGGATATTCCAAAAAAATTGGATTTGAAGGTGGACAAATGCCCTTACAACGTCGTGTACCTAAGTTTGGATTTACAAACATCAACCGCAAGGAGTATCAAGGAATAAACATTGATACACTTCAACAATTGGTTGACGACAAAAAAATTAAAGATACCGTTGACTTCGAAACTTTAGTAGGTTTGGGTCTAGCAGGAAAAAGCGAAATGGTAAAGATTTTAGGAAGAGGAGAAATAAAAGCAAAACTGAAGGTATCTGCACACAAGTTTACTGCCTCGGCAAAAGAAGCTATTGAAGCTGCCGGTGGTGAAGTAGTAACATTGTAACAATAAATAAGGATGAAATTTATCGATACCTTAAAAAATGTTTGGAAAATAGAAGAGCTGCGTAACCGCATCTTGTTAACCTTGGGGTTATTATTAGTGTACCGTTTTGGCGCACAAGTAGTACTTCCGGGTATTGATGCCGATATGTTGGCATCATTTGCTGGAAAATTCAATGAAGGCGGAATTGGCGGTCTGCTTAATGCATTTACGGGAGGGGCTTTTGCCAATGCTTCTGTTTTTGCTTTGGGTATTATGCCATACATTTCTGCATCCATTGTGGTACAGTTAATGCAAATTGCAGTTCCCTATCTTCAAAAATTACAGAAAGAAGGCGAAAGTGGCCGTAAAAAGATCAATCAGATTACCCGATGGTTAACCATTGGTATCTGTTTGGTACAAGCGCCAAGTTACCTTGCCGGTCTTCCAGCAATGGGAGTTCCAGCGGAAGCCTTTGTTATGGGCCAAAGTGTAATGTTCTATGTTTCTTCAGTATTTATACTGGTTACCGGAACAATATTCGCAATGTGGCTGGGTGAGAAAATTACCGATAAAGGTATTGGAAACGGTATTTCCATACTTATTATGGTAGGTATTATTGCACGTTTACCAAAATCCTTTGCTCAGGAATTTGCTTCAAGAGTATTGGAATCCAATGGAGGTCTAATTATGATTCTTATTGAATTGGTTATCTGGTTTGTAATTATCCTACTTTCAATAATGCTTGTAATGGCAGTTAGAAAGATACCTGTACAGTATGCAAGAAGAACTGCAAGTGGGGGTTATGAAAAGAATATTTTTGGAGCAAGACAATTCATCCCATTAAAGTTGAATGCTTCCGGTGTAATGCCTATCATCTTTGCTCAAGCAATTATGTTTGTGCCATCAGCGGTTGCAAGTCTTTCCGAAAGTGATTTTGCTCAAGGAATCCAAGCTGCATTCAGCGATATTTTTGGATTGTGGTATAACTTAGTATTTGCAATACTGATTATCATCTTTACTTACTTCTATACCGCTATTACTGTTCCAACCAATAAAATGGCTGATGACCTTAAAAGAAGTGGTGGGTTTATTCCTGGTATCAAACCGGGAAGTCAGACTGGAGAGTATTTGGACCGTATCATGTCTCAAATTACCCTGCCAGGATCAGTTTTCTTAGCACTTATCGCTATTGCTCCGGCATTCGCGGTTAAGTTGTTGGGCATCCAACAAGGCTGGGCATTATTTTATGGCGGTACCTCTCTGTTGATTATGGTTGGGGTGGCTATCGACACAATGCAACAAGTAAATTCGTATTTATTGAACCGTCATTATGATGGTTTGATGAAAAGCGGTAAAAACAGAAAGGCAGTAGCATAATGGCAAAACAAAGCGCAATAGAACAGGATGGAAGCATAGTGGAAGCACTATCAAACGCCATGTTTCGTGTAGAATTGGAAAATGGCCATGTGGTAACAGCACATATTTCGGGTAAGATGCGTATGCACTACATTAAGTTGTTGCCCGGCGATAAAGTAAAATTAGAAATGAGCCCTTATGATTTGAGTAAGGCAAGAATAACGTATAGATACTAATACAATGAAAGTTAGAACATCCGTAAAGAAAAGAAGTGCCGACTGCAAAATTGTTCGCAGAAAAGGCAGATTATATGTAATTAACAAAAAGAACCCAAAGTTCAAACAAAGACAAGGATAAGTTATGGCAAGAATCGCAGGTGTAGATATCCCGAAGCACAAAAGGGGTGTAATCGCGTTAACGTATATCTTCGGAATCGGCAAGAGCCGTGCACAAGATATTCTGAAAAAAGCCGAAGTTGACGAAGACAAAAAGGTAAACGAATGGAACGATGATGAAATCGGTGCCATACGTGATGCTGTAGGGTCTTTCAAAATCGAAGGTGAATTACGTAGTGAAGTACAATTAAGCATCAAACGCTTAATGGATATTGGTTGTTACAGAGGTATTCGTCACAGATCGGGTCTCCCGCTTCGTGGACAACGTACCAAAAATAACTCCCGTACAAGAAAAGGAAAACGTAAAACAGTTGCTAACAAGAAAAAAGCAACTAAATAAAACCTAACGTTATGGCAAAGTCTAGTTCAAAAACTACAAAAACAGTTAAAAAACGAAAGGTTAATGTTGAATCGACCGGAGAGGCGCATATCAATGCATCCTTCAACAACATTATCATTTCGTTGACAAACAAAGGTGGAGATGTTATCTCTTGGTCCTCGGCCGGTAAAATGGGATTCCGTGGATCTAAGAAAAACACTCCTTATGCAGCTCAATTGGCATCGGAAGATTGCGCAAAAGTTGCTCACGACGCCGGATTGCGTAAAGTAAAAGTTTACGTAAAAGGGCCAGGAAACGGTAGGGAATCTGCAATACGTTCCATCCACAACGCAGGAATTGAAGTAACCGAGATCATCGACGTTACCCCAATGCCGCACAACGGATGCCGTCCTCCTAAAAGAAGAAGAGTTTAATTAATTATAAATATCAATCTGAAGGATTAAAAAACTAAAGGATTAACGTAAGACCTTAATTTAGTTTTCCTTCATAACCTTAAATTAGAAATGGCAAGATATACTGGTCCAAAAACTAAAATCGCCCGTAAATTCGGGGAAGCAATCTTCGGAGACGATAAGTCTTTCGAAAAGAGAAACTACCCTCCTGGGCAACACGGTAACGCACGTCGCCGTGGTAAAAAATCTGAATACGCAATCCAGTTGATGGAGAAGCAAAAAGCGAAATATACCTACGGTATCTTGGAGCGTCAGTTCAGAAACATGTTCAAAAAAGCAACTGCTGCTCCTGGAATTACAGGTCAAGTATTGCTTCAATTGTGTGAGTCACGTTTAGATAACGTTGTGTACCGTATGGGAATTTCCCCAAGTCGCTCCGGAGCTAGACAATTGGTTTCTCATCGTCATATCACCGTTAACGGTGAAAAAGTAAACATTCCATCTTACCAGTTGAAACCTGGAGATGTAGTGGCTGTAAGAGAGAAATCAAAATCTCTTGAGGCAATCAACAATTCGCTTTCAAACGCAAGCCATGTTTATGAGTGGATAACTTGGAACGGCGAAACAAAACAAGGAACTTTTGTTTCCATTCCGGAACGTATCCAAATTCCAGAAAACATCAACGAGCAGTTTATCGTCGAATTATATTCTAAATAATAAAATAATCATATTGGTATTTGGCCAAAGGGTTTATAGTGTTCTTCAAACTTTTAAACCGCGCAACTAGATAACAATTAAAACGAAGAAAAAAATGGCAGTATTTAGTTTTCAGAAGCCTGATAAAGTTATAATGGTGAATTCCACCGATTTCGAAGGGAAATTTGAATTTCGCCCTTTGGAACCAGGTTACGGACTTACCATTGGTAACGCATTAAGACGTGTATTACTTTCCTCTTTGGAAGGATTCGCCATCACTTCGGTACGTATCGAAGGGGTAGATCACGAATTTTCAACCATTGCAGGAGTAGTGGAAGATGTTACCGAAATTATTTTGAACCTTAAACAGGTTCGTTTCAAAAGACAGATTGACGAGATAGATAACGAGACCGTTACTATTTCAGTTTCTGGGAACGAGCAGTTGAAGGCGGGTGATTTCCAAAAATTCATTTCAGGTTTTCAAGTATTGAACCCAGAATTGGTTATTTGCAATATGGACCCTAAAGTGAACCTTAATTTCGAGATTACTATCGAAAAAGGCCGTGGTTATGTTCCTGCTGAAGAGAACAAAAAAGCGAACGCGCCCTTGGGTACTATTTTTACCGATTCCATTTACACGCCAATAAAAAATGTGAAGTACAGCATTGAAAATTTCCGTGTAGAGCAAAAGACCGATTACGAAAAATTGGTTTTCGAAATCGTTACAGACGGATCTATTCACCCAAAAGATGCTTTGACCGAAGCTGCAAAAACTTTGATCCACCACTTTATGTTGTTCAGCGATGAGCGCATCACTTTGGAGGCAGATGAGATTGCACAAACTGAAACCTATGATGAAGAATCCCTTCACATGCGTCAGTTGCTTAAAACAAAATTGGTAGATATGGATCTTTCGGTTCGTGCGCTAAACTGTTTGAAAGCCGCAGAGGTTGATACTTTGGGAGATCTTGTTTCTTTCAATAAAAACGACTTGATGAAATTCCGCAACTTCGGTAAAAAATCGCTTACAGAGCTTGAAGAGCTTGTAAACGTGAAAGGCCTTAACTTCGGGATGGATCTTGCAAAATATAAATTAGATAAAGACTAGAGGATTTTAGATTTCGGATTTACGATTTTAGAATTTCTGAAATCATAAATCTAGAGTCGCGCCTCGCAAATAAAATAATAATACGTCATATTTTGCTCCCCAAAATGGGTTTGTAGCAAGATGATGATTAAAACCAAAATGTCATGAGACACGGAAAAAAAATAAATCACTTAGGAAGAAAGACCGCCCACAGACATTCAATGTTGGCAAACATGGCGAATTCTTTAATAGAACACAAAAGAATCAACACCACTGTTGCAAAAGCAAAAGCGTTGAAGAAGTTTGTTGAGCCATTGGTAACAAAATCTAAGGAAGACACTACGCACAACCGCCGTTTGGTATTTGCAAAATTGCGCCAAAAAGAAGCTGTTACAGAACTTTTCAGAACTGTTGCGCCAAAAGTTGGTGACCGTCCGGGAGGTTATACCCGAATCATTAAATTGGGTAACCGTCTAGGTGATAACGCTGATATGGCAATGATAGAACTTGTTGATTTCAACGAAATCTATAACGCTGGCAAAGCTACCAAGAAGAAATCTACTCGTAGAAGTCGTCGTGGAAGCGCTGCTGCTGATACTGAAGCTGCCGCTGCACCTGCTGCAAAAGCTGCTCCAGCCAAAGCTACTAAAGAAGCGAAGAAAGAAGAGGAATAGAAAAATATTTCATTTCTACAATATTTTAATGAAAAGGGATAAACTTAATTGTTTATCCTTTTTTTTATACCACTAATCGAAAAAGTGTAAATTCTGATAACATTTTCTACATAAAAAACTTTTTGAATTACTTTATAAACTATATTTAATTCACTTTTATACTGTAAATCAATACTTTAAGGATATGAAAATAAAATTACTACTACCAGCATTCGTCTTATTTTTATATGTCGCAAATGCGCAGAGTGTTTACAATTTCGAGACGGAAAATAGTACTTATGTAAATTTGACGGGAAGCACTTCGTTAAACAATGGTGATGTCTGGGACGACCCCGGCTATACCATACCACTTGGGTTTAACTTTAGCTTCGGCACCTATACTTTTAGTACCATTTATATTTTGGAATGGAGTGTTGGTGGGGTACTTTCTTCTGACCCTGTAGATGGAGGAATTGTGCCTCTTTTTGTTCCCATAGGCCAGGATTTGATAGATTTAGGCTTTTCAAGCGGTATTTCACAATCCAATATTTCATATAAAACAGAGGGGACTGCGGGAAGTAGAATATTAAAAATTGAATGGAACAATGTTGGCTTTTATGAAGATTCTACCGAAAGCGATTTTATGAATTTTCAACTTTGGCTTTACGAAGGCACTAATACTGTCGAGTTTCGTTATGGGCCTAGTGAAATAAATAATCCATCCGAATCTTTTGAAGGTGAAACAGGACCACAAATAAGTTTGATTACTTCTTTCAATATTGATTTGCAACAGTTGGATGATACCGCCTATTTTCTATCGGGAAATCCTACTAACCCTACAGTTATTGTTTTGAATCCTGGACAAACCATTGTGCTATCATATCTTCAAGGAATGATGCCGAACGGAACTGTATATCGTTTTTTACGTCAACCCTTGTCAATAGAAGATTTCTCAAAAGTCGATTTCCAAATTTATCCAAATCCAGCCTTGGATTATTTGAATATCAAGACCCAATCAACCAATTACAACGTCACTATTTACAATTCACTTGGGCAAAAAGTGAATGCTACTTTATCTGAAAATAGAATTGACATATCTAACCTTTCCGACGGAATCTATTTCATAAAAATTGAAACCGAAACAGGATCGGCGGCTAGAAAGTTTATAAAGCAATAATGAAGATACAATCATTGAATGATTAGAAGTTTTCAGAAGTAATTCACAAAGGGATAAGCGTTTTCGTTTATCCCTTTTTTTATTTTCATTTTTTCTGAATAATTACAAAGTACTGTATTAATACTTATAAAAAAATTTTTTTCAAACAGTGAGAGAATTATTTTCGGCACACATTTGCACCCTATGAATCAAGTGTTTAAAAAACTTACTGTTATGATGAAAAAAATACTTTTGTCTGTTTTTCTATTTTGTTCTCTATGTGTGAATGCACAAAGCAGTTACAACTTTGAGACGGAAAACCTCCCCTATGAAAACTTGACCGGAAGCATTTCCTTAAACAATGGGGATGTTTGGGACGATCCAAATTATGTAATTCCCCTTGCGTTTAGTTTTATGGTAGGCTCTACAGCCATCAATACTATCTATATTCATGAGGATGGTTTGGGTGGCGGGCTATCAACTACCCAATCAGGCAGTGGAAATGGGATTGGCTTGTTGTATCCAATTGCTCAAGATCTTGTGGATTTGGGTTTTTTTACGGAATCTTCCGTTTCGCCCATATCGTATAAAACTATTGGAACTGCCGGAAATTTTATTACCATTATTGAATGGAAGAATGTAGGATTTTTTGATGATACCACAGTAAGTGATTATATTAATTTCCAAGTTTGGTTTCACGAAGGATCTAATGTTTTAGAATATAGGTACGGTCCCAGTCAAATAAACAATCCCTTTGAATCTTATGAAGAATTTCCTGGAGCACTCGTGGCATTTGCTCCTAAAATTAATACGGGCATAGGCACTGTAGTGGAAGCGGCCTACGTTTTAGAAGGTAGTCCAGAAAACCCCACAGTTCATATTACTGAACCCGGGGATGAATTTAATGGAGCATCATTAATTGGGGATATTCCAAATGGAACGGTTTACAGATTTACGCCTGAACCACTTTCAATAAACGATTTCTCAATAGTCGATTTCCAAATCTATCCAAATCCAGCCTCGAATTATTTGAATATCAAGACACAATCAACCAATTACAATGTCACTATTTACAATTCACTTGGGCAAAAAGTGAATGCTACATTATCCGAAAATAGAATTGACATATCTAACCTTTCCGACGGAATCTATTTCATAAAAATTGAAACCGAAACAGGATCGGCGGCTAGAAAGTTTATAAAGCAATAATGAAGATACAATCATTGAATGATTAAAGTTTTCAGAAGTAATTCACAAAGGGATAAGCGTTTTCGTTTATCCCTTTTTTTATACTATTTTTGCAAAGAATTTTAAGAAAGGTTCAACATTATACTTGAAACCTGCAACTTGAAACTTGAAACCCTTCAAAGCATGAAATACCAAACACGAAAAAAAGCACTTATTTTACTGGCAGACGGAACCATTTTCTACGGAAAAGCCGTGGGAAACAAAGAAGGTTCTGCCTTTGGCGAAGTTTGTTTTAACACCGGAATGACCGGGTATCAGGAAATTTTTACTGATCCTTCCTATTTCGGACAGATTATGGTTGCCACCAATGCACATATAGGCAATTATGGAACCAATAAGGAAGAAGTGGAATCCGAAGGCATTAAAATAGCCGGCTTAGTAGTTCGAAATTTTAGCTACCATTATTCCCGTCCCGCCGCGGACGATTCCTTGGAGGAATTTTTAAACAGAAACAATCTGCTAGCCATCAGCGATGTGGACACTCGGGCTTTAGTAAATTACATACGCGATAATGGCGCAATGAATGCGGTTATTTCCACGGAAGTGGACAATATTGAAGGCCTTAAGAAACAATTGGCCGAAGTGCCAGATATGAATGGTTTGGAACTAGCTTCAAAAGTTTCGACGAAAGAGCCTTATTTCTTCGGAAAAGAAAACGCCAAATACAGAGTTTCTGCTTTGGATTTGGGTATCAAAAAGAATATCCTTCGCAGTTTAGCGGAGCGAGATTGCTACATAAAAGTCTTTCCTTACAACGCAGCCTTTTCAGAAATGGAAGCTTTTAGTCCCGATGGCTATTTTATTTCCAACGGTCCCGGCGATCCTGAACCACTTCACGATGCAATAGAAGTGGTGAAAACTATTTTGGACAAAGAACTTCCCATGTTTGGAATCTGTTTGGGACATCAGGTTTTGGCATTGGCAAATGGCATTTCTACTTACAAAATGCACCACGGTCACCGCGGAATAAATCACCCAATTATGAATTTGATTACCGGTAAGGGCGAAATCACTTCCCAAAACCACGGTTTCGCAATCAATAGGGAAGAAGCGGAAGCAAACCCAGATATTGAAATTACCCACGTTCATTTGAACGATCATACCGCAAGTGGAATACGGCTAAAAAACAAACCGGCTTTTTCCGTGCAATACCATCCCGAAGCAAGTCCGGGGCCTCACGATGCTTCGTATCTTTTTGATCAATTCATCACAAGTATTGAAGAAAATAAAAAACAACTAGTATAAAATTTTAGACCTGACAGATTTCAAAAAACTGTCAGGTTTTTTTAATTAACTCAATAACCCAATAACTTTTATAGAAATGAGCATCATCATCGACATCATCGCCCGCCAAATCTTCGACTCTAGAGGAAACCCAACCATAGAGGTTGACGTAATTACCGAAAACGGTTTTATGGGCCGTGCGGCGGTTCCATCCGGAGCTTCCACCGGAGAGCACGAAGCCGTGGAGCTTCGCGATGGGGGAAAAGACTATATGGGAAAGGGTGTTTTAAAAGCTATTGAAAATGTAACCGGAAAAATAGCGGGCACACTTTTAGGTGTTTCGGTTTTTGAGCAAGAGCTTATCGACAAAATAATGATCGATTTGGACGGAACCAAAAACAAATCAAAATTAGGTGCAAATGCCATTTTGGGCGTTTCGCTTGCGTGTGCAAAAGCAGCTGCCAATGAATTGGGAATGCCTTTGTACCGTTACGTGGGTGGGGTGAGTGCAAAAACACTTCCTGTGCCAATGATGAACATCATCAACGGTGGCTCGCACAGCGATGCCCCTATTGCCTTTCAGGAATTTATGATTATGCCCGTGAAGGCAGAAAGCTTCACCCACGCAATGCAGATGGGTTCCGAAATTTTCCACAATCTTAAAAAAGTATTGCATGACCGCGGTTTAAGCACCGCTGTTGGGGACGAAGGAGGTTTTGCACCAACTTTGGATGGAACCGAAGATGCGTTGGATACCATTGCAACGGCCACAAAAAAAGCGGGCTATAAATTGGGCGATGATGTAATGATTGCGTTGGATTGCGCTGCCGCAGAATTTTATTTGAAGAAAAAATACGATTATACCAAGTTTGAAGGCGATAAAGGGAAAGTGCGAACTTCAAAGGAGCAGGCAGATTATTTGGCTGAACTCTGCGAGAAATATCCAATCATTTCAATTGAAGATGGAATGGATGAAAACGACTGGGAAGGCTGGAAATATTTGACCGAAAAAGTGGGCCACAAAGTACAGTTGGTTGGCGACGATCTTTTTGTTACCAATGTGGAGCGACTTTCACGCGGTATTGATGAAAAAATAGCCAATTCAATTTTGATAAAAGTGAATCAAATTGGCACGTTGACCGAAACCATTGCTGCAGTAAATATGGCGCATAATGCTGGTTATACGTCGGTAATGAGCCATCGAAGTGGAGAAACAGAGGACAATACCATTGCAGATCTTGCAGTGGCCCTAAATTGTGGGCAAATAAAAACCGGATCGATGTCCAGAAGCGATAGAATGTCAAAGTATAACCAATTGCTGAGAATTGAAGAACAATTGGGTGATGTGGCATATTTTCCAAAATTGAAGGCCTTTAAAATATAATTTTTAGACTTCAATTTAATTAGCCTACTCCTTGTGAGCTTCTTTTTTTTGAAAAATTGGCTCGATAACCAATGATTTAAGGATTTTTTAACCTTAGCGAGGTGCTGAATGCAAATAAAATCGTTCGAGATTTTGTAAATTAGCATTTCTGAATTAAATAAAAATACTCAATATTTTATGGCAAAGATTGCGACCCTCGAGATAGAAGGCAAAAAATACGAATTTCCCATTGTGGAAGGAACCGAAAATGAATTAGGAATAGATATTAAAACTCTACGAAGCGTTACCAAAGGTGTGGTTACGTTGGATCCAGGGTATAAAAATACAGGTGCTTGTGAAAGCGCAATTACCTTTCTCGATGGTGAAAAAGGAATACTACGCTATCGCGGGTATGCCATTGAAGAGTTAGCCGAAAAAGCACATTTCCTTGAAGTGTGTTATCTGCTAATTTTTGGAGAGTTGCCAACCGAACAACAACTAAATAAATTTCATGCAGATATAAAAGCTCAATCTCATGTAGATGAAGATGTGAAGAAAATCTTAGATGGTTTTCCAAAAGCGGCCCATCCTATGGGAGTTTTATCTTCACTTACTTCAGCGTTGGTGGCTTTTAACCCGTCATCAGTAAATGTTGACAGCGAGGAGGACATGTACAAAGCTATTGTAAAAATTCTTGGGAAATTCCCAGTTTTGACTGCTTGGACATATAGAAAACGTATGGGACTTCCTTTGGATTACGGGGGAGATTCTTTAGGATATGTAGATAATTTCCTAAAGATGATGTTCAAAAAACCAAGTAGCGATTACGTTACCAATGAAACAGTATTGGAAGCCTTGGATAAATTATTGATCCTTCACGCAGACCATGAACAAAACTGTTCCACTTCTACCGTGCGTATTGTAGGTTCTTCGCATGCAGGTTTATTTGTTTCCATTTCAGCGGGAATTGCAGCTCTTTGGGGCCCACTTCATGGTGGAGCCAATCAAGCCGTTATTGAAATGTTGGAAGCTATTCAAGCAGATGGTGGAGACACTAAAAAGTTTATGGCGAAAGCGAAAGACAAGGATGATCCATTCCGATTAATGGGCTTTGGGCACAGGGTTTATAAGAATTTTGACCCCCGCGCAAAAATCATTAAAAAGGCCGCAGATGATCTTTTGGATAACCTTGGGATAGAAGATGATATTTTGGTTATTGCCAAAGCTTTGGAAAAAGAAGCGTTGGAAGATCCATATTTTGTGGAAAGAAAATTATATCCAAACGTAGATTTTTATTCCGGGATCATTTACCGTGCGTTAGGTATTCCTGTTGAAATGTTTACACCTATGTTTGCTTTGGGCCGTTTACCGGGCTGGATAGCACAATGGAGGGAAATGCGTTTGAACAAAGAACCAATAGGTCGTCCAAGACAAATTTATGTGGGCGAGACCCATCGGGAATTTAAACCTGTGGAAAAAAGATAAAAGTAAAATTTTAATAAATATGAAGCACTTCCTTATCGGAGTGCTTTTTTTATATTTGCTGTATGATCAATTTGAATATTAAAGATGAAGTTTCACGCCTGCGCGCCGTTGTATTGGGAAGGGCAGACAGCAACGGCCCCGTGCCAAAGCTGGAAAATGCCTATGACCCTAAGTCGGCAGAACATATTAAGGCGGGTACCTATCCAAAGGATGAAGACATGGTTGCCGAAATGGATGCCATTGCCCAAGTTTTTAAAAAATACGGAGTTAAGGTTTACAGGCCGCACTCCATAAAGGATTACAACCAGATTTTCTCTCGGGATATCGCTTTTGTAATTGAAGATAAATTTATTATTGCCAATATTCTTGAGGACCGCTCAATGGAGATTGAAGCCATTGAACAAGTTATAAAGCAAATTGATCCTTCAAAAATTATTGAATTTCCAGAAAATGCCCATATTGAAGGTGGAGATGTTATGCCTTGGGGCGACTACATTTTTGTAGGTGCTTATTATGGTGACGATTACCCAAGTTTTATTACCGCCCGAACTAATTTGAACGCCGTAAAACACCTTCAAAAACTGTTTCCACACAAAAAAGTAAAATCTTTCAACCTTAAAAAAAGCAATACCGTGGCAGAGGATAATGCGCTGCACTTGGACTGTTGCTTTCAGCCACTCGGAAAGGGGAAGGCAATTATTCATAAAGAAGGTTTTTTGATTGAGGAAGAATACCAATGGTTGGTTGATTTCTTCGGAAAAGAAAACTGTTTCCATATTACAAAGCAGGAAATGTACAATATGAACAGCAATATTTTTTCCATTTCACCCGAAGTTGTTATTTCAGAAAAAAACTTTACACGATTGAATGCTTGGCTGCGCGAGCAAGGTTTTACAGTAGAAGAAGTTCCATATTCTGAAATTTCCAAACAAGAAGGCTTGCTGCGTTGTACTACAATGCCGTTGGTTAGGGATTGATGTAATTTCTTTTTTTTCTTTCCGACCAAAAAGCTATGTTTTTACGTAAATACGTTTGAACTAAACTTTTGACACGTTTATTATGAAAAACTTGGTCGCCCTTATTTTTTCGTTATTTATTTTTTCGGATAGTTTTTCCCAAGGAAAAATAGATGGTTTTTATAAAGGAAAAAATAATGGAACGGTTGTGCTTGGCGCTGGTTTTGAAGATCCAAAAGGTTATTTAGCAGGGACCGAAAAAATAGATTTAAGCCGAAATCTTTATTACATAAATCTTTATGCCGCATATGGAATAACCGATAATCTTGATGTAAACTTTTCACTGCCGTACTTAAGCAGCAATAAAGAAAGTGATTTTCAGGATATTTCATTAATGGTGAAATATCGTTTTTATGAATCAGTTTCCGAAAACGGAAGTCTTGAACTTACTTTTGGCACAGGTTTTTCAACTCCAGTTTCCAATTATAAAGTGGGCGGCTTAAACGATATTGGGCAACAAGCTACCATTATTGAAAGTCGGGCAATGGTTCACTATAAATGGCAGTCTGGTTGGTTTGCTACTTTGCAGAGTGGTTTTTCATTTAAATTTGAAGAAACCCCAAACAGCCTTCAGTTTACCTTAAAAACAGGGAAAGCAGACGGCAAATGGTATTATGATGTTTTTTATGATTACCAACATTCCTTTGGTGGGATTGATTATTTGGGAACCCCGCGTCCCCAAAATTTTAAGGAATTGGGCGTTGATTACCATAAGCTTGGCGGAACATTGTACAGGACATTTTCAGAAAATTTTGGAACAGCCGCAAATATATCATATCTCTTGGGAGGCCGAAATACTTTTCAGGGCTTTGCCTATGGATTGTCAATAGTTTACAATTTATAAGTGATTGTAACTATTTGTGTTCTTGTTAAATCAAGCTTTCGAGCCTTATTTAACAGAAAAAACCCTCGCTCTTTCGCAAAATTTTAGTAAACTTGGCGTATTAAAATTTTAACACTTTGAAGAAACTCCTCCCCTTTAGTATTTTATTGCTGTTTTTAACAGCTTTTACTCCTCTTACAGCACAACAAAAAGACATTACCCTACAGGAAATTTGGGGCGGCTCAATCCGCACCCAAGGCCTTGATGTATTGCGATCCCTTAAAAATGGAAAGGAATACGCCGTACTCAATTACGATAGCCAGATTAAGGCTTCCACTGTTGATGTTTACGACTATAAAAGCGGTAAAAAAGTGCGTACCATTTTGAATACCCAAGATTTGAAAGGTATTGATCACGTAATATCCTATGAGTTCAATAAAGACGAATCAAAGATTTTGTTTTCCACAGAACTTCAGCAAATATATCGTCATTCCTCTTTGGGAACCTATTATGTGTACGATATCAAAACAAAGGAAATCAGTTTGGTTTCAACCAATAAAATTCAGGAACCCACTTTCAGTAATGATAGCAACAAAATAGCCTATGGCTTCAACAATAATCTTTATATAAAAGATTTGAATTCTGGCGAAACCAAGCAAATTACCACAGACGGAAAAAAGAACAGCATCATAAACGGAATTACCGATTGGGTTTATGAGGAAGAATTCGCCTTTGTCCGTGCCTTTGATTGGAACCTAGATGGTGATAAACTTGCCTATATAAAATTTGACGAAACCGAAGTGCCCCAGTTTGGAATGGACGTTTACGGCACCGAACTTTATCCGCACGAAGAAATCTTCAAATACCCAAAAGCGGGAGAGAACAACTCAAAAATTTCATTGCAGATTTATGACCTTTCCAGCGGAAAAACCTCCGAAATAGACCTTTCAAAATATAACAGCTATTATTTGCCAAGATTGCTTTGGACCAAAGAGAACAATATTCTGAGTGTACAATTGGCAAACCGCCACCAAAATATTATCGATCTGGTTTTTGTGGATGCTAACAACAATTCCTCAAAATTGATCTTGGAGGAAAATGACGATGCATATGTGGATGTAACGGATAATCTTACTTTCCTTAACAACAACAGTTTCTTTTGGACCAGTGAAAAAGATGGGTGGAACCATATTTATCAATATGATAAAGAAGGAAAACTGATTGGCCAAATTACAAAAGGCCCTTGGGAAGTGACCAATTTTTACGGTTTTGATCAAAATACCGGAAGGGTTTATTACCAGAGCACCGAAAACGGAAGTATAAACCGCGATGTGTATTCCATACTTCCTTCGGGAAAAAACAAGGTTAGGTTGACCCAGAAAACGGGAACCAACGATGCGGATTTCAGTGCGGATTATACTTATTTCATCAATACATTTTCTGATGCCAGTACTCCATACATCTTCACTTTACACGAAGCCAAAACTGGAAAATTGCTGCGTGAAATTAAAAACAATAGCGATTTAAAAAACAAGTTGTCTTCATATAAAATCTCGCCCAAGGAATTTTCAACAATCAATATCAACGGGGAAGATCTGAATATGTACATGATAAAACCGTTGGATTTTGACCCAAACAAACAATATCCATTGTTTATGTACCAATATTCTGGGCCCGGTTCCCAAAACGTTTCCAACAGCTGGATGGGCACAAACGACTACTGGCACGAAATGCTTGTAAATCAACAGGATATTATCCTAGTTTGCGTTGACGGCCGAGGGACTGGTTTTAAAGGTCGCGATTTTAAAAAAATGACCCAAAAAGAATTGGGTAAATACGAAGTGGAAGACCAAATAGCCGCCGCCAAAAAATTGAGTGAGCTCCCTTATATTGATCCGGCCCGCACTGGAATTTGGGGATGGAGTTATGGTGGTTTTATGGCCTCTAACTGTCTGTTTCAGGGAACTGATACTTTTGAAATGGCCATTGCTGTAGCGCCCGTTACAAGCTGGAGGTTCTATGATAGTATTTATACTGAACGCTATATGCAAACGCCACAGGAAAATCCAACCGGTTATGATGAAAACTCTCCCCTTTCTCATGTTAATGAAATGGAGGGAAAGTTTTTATTAGTGCACGGAAGTGGTGATGACAATGTACATTTTCAAAACAGTATGCGTCTTGTTGAGGCGTTGGTCCAGGCCAACAAACCATTTGACATGGCAATTTATCCCGATAAAAATCATGGCATTTACGGCGGCAATACCCGTTTGCACCTTTATAACAAAATGACCAATTTTATAAAAGAAAATCTTTAACTAACCTCACTAATTAATAATCAATAATATGTCAGAAGCAGTTCAATATCGTAAACAAAAGGAATTATTTGGCCATCCAGTAGGGTTATACATACTGTTTTTTACTGAAATGTGGGAGCGTTTTTCCTATTATGGAATGCGTGCCATTTTAGTACTTTACTTAGTAGCCGAAAGCGGGGGAGATAATGCCGGATTAGGATGGTCTAATGGGGAAGCCTTGGCTTTATATGGTTGGTACACTATGCTTGTTTATGTAGCTTCTATTCCTGGAGGTTGGATTGCAGATAAATTTTTGGGTCAAAAAAAATCGGTTTTGGTCGGTGGTGTTTTACTTGTAGCGGGTCACGGTATTCTTTCTGTTGAAGAAATGTGGGCCTTTTATACAGGTCTTGGCCTAATCATAGCAGGTGTAGGGATGCTTAAGCCAAACATTTCAACAATGGTTGGTGGTCTTTACAAGCCTGGTGATATTAGAAGGGACAAGGGTTTTACCATTTTTTATATTGGTATTAATGTGGGTGCCTTTCTTTCAAGTTTAATTGTGGGTTATGTAGGTGAAGTTTATGGCTGGCATTACGGTTTCGGTCTTGCCGCAATTGGCATGCTTTTGGGTCTTATCCAATATGTAGCAGGTCAGAAACATTTAAAGTATGTAGGTAATAATTCGAGCGATTCAGAAAATGAAGAAGAAAAGGCAGCCATGAAAAGGCCGCTAAACAAAATTGAAAAGGATAGAGTAATTGTACTTTTCATTTCATTTATTTTGGTAATTGTTTTTTGGGGAGCTTTTGAACAGGCGGGTGGATTGATGAATATCTATGCCTCTGAAAAAACAAATAGAATGTTGATGGGCTGGGAAGTTCCTGCTTCGTGGTTCCAATCGTTAAATGCTTTATTTATTATCGTATTGGGAACAACTGTTGCCGCTTTTTGGGCTAAAAGAAAATTGAAAGGGAAGATGTCTTCTTCACTTTTTAAAATGTGTCTCGGTTTAATAATAATGGGAATGGGCTTCTTCTTTATGACAGCCGCAGCCGCCCAGTTCAATGCAAATGGATCATCCGCTATGTACTGGTTGGTACTTGCATATTTGTTCCACACCGTAGGCGAATTGTGCCTTTCTCCAGTTGCGCTTTCTTATATCACCAAACTTGCACCGCTTAAATACGCTTCGCTTATGATGGGGGTTTATTTTGCGATGACTGGTCTGGGAAACAAGGTAGCCGGACTATTGGGTGAATCTGCATCCAATTTAGGAGAATACACTGTATTTACGGGAATTGCGGTTTTCTGTGTGGTTTTTGGTGGATTGGTATTATTAATAAGAAATAAATTGGAAAAACTTACCCATGGTGCGGAAGACAATGAGCGGGAAATAAATGATGATAACGAGCCGTATGAGCTTGCCGATCCAGATTTCAACAAGGCCAATTAATTTTTCCTAATTAAATTTTATTCAATCCGAAACCAATGAATACCGATATTGAAAATCTGTTTAAAGATAAAGTACTAGGGCATCCCGCGGGACTTTTCATTCTATTTTTTACTGAAATGTGGGAACGCTTTTCCTTTTATGGAATGCGCATCTTGCTTGTATTGTTTTTAACAGCACCTATATTTAGCGACAACCCGGGCTGGGATTGGCCACGCGAACATGCCCTTGCATTAATTGGCACTTACGCCTCGCTACTTTACCTAACTCCAATTATTGGAGGTTGGATAGCAGATAAAATAACGGGCTATAGAATGGCGGTAGTTATAGGTTGTATAATCATGACCTTGGGCCATGCTTCCATGGCTGTGGAATCTACACCTTCATTTTATTTAGGCCTTGCGTTACTGGTTATTGGAACCGGTTTCTTTAAACCGAATATTACTTCCATTATTTCAGAAATGTATAAAGGAAAGGAATCAAAAAAAGATGGTGCCTACACTATTTTTTATATGGGTGTAAATGCTGGAGCCTTTTTTGGAATGATGCTTTGTGGTTACTTAGCTGAAAACTTTGGATGGTCTTGGGGTTTTGGACTTGCAGGTATTTTTATGTTTTTGGGAATGCTTCAATTTTTGTTGGCCAAAAATTTATTCGGGGAAATAGGAGCGAAGCCTACCAAAATTCATGAAGTGGAAATTCCACAGAATATAAATGAAGAAAGACCCGAACTGCGCGAAGAGGATGAGGTGAATATAAAATTGAACCCCTTCACCCTGTTGGATAAAATTTTGATTATACTTTCTTCGGTAGGAGGCTTACTTTATCTTTTTAACGATCCGTTGGAAAAGATTGGCGGTACCTCCTTAGTGCCTTTTCAAATTGGTGGATTGAATGGAAGCAATGTAGTGGTTTTGGCTGCCTTGGTCTTTTTCTTGGTGTTACTTATTACTCGTATTGCAAGATATTTGCCTATAGTTAGGGACCGTATTATCGCGGTTTCTATTTTTGGATTGTTCACGGTATTTTTCTTTGCTTTTTTTGAACAGTCTTTAGGCTCGATGACGCTTTTTGCACGGGATTATACCAATAGGGATTTGGTAGGCAATTCGGCAATGATTTTTAAAATTGTTGATGCCTTGCTAACCACGGTACCTTTAATAATTATTTCCTGGGTTATCTATTTGCTTTTCAAAAAAACATTTACAAAAATTGGCTACTCAAACATTGTATTGGCCATTGCTTTTATAGGTGTTTGGGGCTTGGTAATTTATAGGTTATACGATAAATTCTCTCAAGAAGGAAATGAAGTGGATGCCACTTGGTTTGGTATTTTGAACTCCTTTTTTATTATTACCCTTGCCCCCTTCTTTTCACGATGGTGGGAAAGCAAGTACAACCCAAGTGCTGCAATGAAATACGGTTTAGGCTTGATCCTTCTTGGGCTTGGTTTTGCTATATTATCTTATGGGGCATCAGATATCCCATCCGGAGCACAAACGGCCTCTGTAAGCATGGTATTCCTGATTTTGGCCTACCTATTCCATACTATGGGCGAACTGTGTCTCTCGCCTTTGGGCTTGTCCTATTTAAGTAAACTTGTTCCCGCGCGGATGATTGGTTTTATGTTCGGGGTTTGGTATCTCGCCATAGCTGTTGGTCAGAAAGCGGCTGGTACCATGGGCGGCATGATCGATAAAATTTCGGCAGAATATTCCTTGGGGACATTCTTTTTGATTTTCACATTAATTCCAATTGCTGTCGGCCTAGTTTCTATATTATTGAATCCAGTGCTTAAAAAACTGATGCACGGCATCCGTTAATACACAATACTTTATATTGAAAAACGTTCCTTTTTTATGGAACGTTTTTTGTTTTAGAAATTTGAACTTTATAAAATATTTTCAATGAAGAAGTTATTACTACTCTTTTTACTGCTTTCCCTAGGTACTGTCAATTCACAGGAAATAAACTGGATGACAATGAACGAAGCGTTGGTAGCACAAAAAGAAAGCCCAAAAAAAATATTTATGGACGTTTTTACCACTTGGTGCGGCCCCTGTAAAATGCTCGATAAGAATACTTTTAGCGACAAAGAGGTGATAGATTATGTGAATGAAAATTATTATGCCGTAAAATTCAATGCCGAAGGGACCGAGGAGATTACGTATCAAGATTTCACCTATACCAATCCAAATTTTCAACCTGAAAGAAAAGGTAGAAATACCACGCATTTTTTTGCTGACGCCTTAAAATTAACGGGATATCCAAGCCTTGTTTTCTTTACTGAAAAAGGAGATTTAATTCAGGCGCTACCGGGTTATAAAACCCCTCAGCAATTGGAAATTTTTCTAAAAATGATTGCAACTGATGATTATCAGAAAATAACTACCACTGAAGCTTGGCAAGATTACCAGAAAAAATTTAAACCCACATTTTAGAATAGGGCTCATATTCGACTATTCTATTTGGAAAGCTCCTGTTTTTGCCGTTTGGCTGAATGGGAGCTTTTTTAGTTTGCACGTTTCTTTCCAGCGGTTTATATAGGTTTTATAATTACTGCCATCGGCAATTATCTGTTTTGGTTTTAAGTTGTCAATAAGCCTATTTAAATTAACTCTCGGACTTTGGATCAAAATAATAGTATGGATATTTCCGGTGTTGGGATAAACGCCCAAGCTGTCCACTATCAAAATATTTTTCTTCCTATAACTGAATATTTGGGGAAGTTTTTCTTCGGTATAACTTTCAATATTCATCGCCGTTTTATATGATTTTAAAGGCTCCCTTTCTGAAAGATTTGATGTGGAATCATTTCTGAAAACAATCATACTTCGACCATTTTTATACACTAAAAGGGTGTGTTTGGTTTTTTGGAAAACAATCAATTCATTTGAAGAATTTTTAAAATTTTCCCAGATATAGATTCCTATCAAAAGTGAAAGAAAAACCAGACAGGCCATCATCCTTTTGTAATTTATTTGCTTCCAAAGAAGTATCAATCCAACCACTAATAAATAACTTCCCATTACTTTCCACACAGAAAAAGATATATCCTTAAATAGAAATTTATCCTGCACTGCAACCCAATGAATAAAGCCATTAAGCCCTTCAATCAAATAATTATAGGCTATAACGAGCCAGGGAGGCAGGGCGTTTAAAATAGCCAAAAACACAATAAGTAATCCGCCTATCATAAGCAACGTCAAAAAGGGTAGTATAACTAAATTTGTTAACAGGAACAATCCGGGAAATTGATGAAAATAATACAGGCTAAGCGGTAAAACGCCAAGTTGTGCGCAAAATGTAACGGTAAGCATTCCCCAAATTTTGCGAACTATATAATATTTTGAATATCCTATTTTATAAAACTTCGGTTGGAGCCACACAATAAAAAAAACAGCCAAATAACTAAGCTGAAACCCAACTTGAAACAACCACAGCGGATTGATTACTAAAAGTGTTAACAAGGAAAGAAACAATGTGTTGAGGGAGTTTGTTGGCCTGTTGAGCAATCCGGCAAGCGCAAAAAAGCTGAACATGGTTACCGCTCGGGTAACCGATGGGGAAAGTCCGGAGATTAATGCAAAAGCCCACAGGCACAAAACAATTATCAGCGATTGGGCATAAGTGCCATATTTAAATTTTTTGAGCGATTTCAAAAGAAAACCCAAAATCAAATAAATAATTCCAACATGCAATCCCGAAACGGCCAGAATATGAACTGCACCCGCAGCAGCATATTCACTGTAGATTTGTTTGTCAATATCCTTCTTTTCACCTAAAATAAGCGCTTGTATGATCGCGCGTTCATCCAGTTTGAGTTTTGTTTTCTGAAGTTTTTCTACTATATAAAAACGGATGTTTTCCGCAATTCCTTGAAGTGTAGGTGAGCCTTGGGTTGTTTTCAGGATTTCTTTTTCAGAAATACGTATTTGGCCATAAACCCCAAGTGTTTTCATATAGGCCGAATAATCAAATTGATAAGGGTTCAACGGTTTGGGCAAGTCTGAAATAGTGCCGTAAACCAGTAAGATTTCATTGGGCAAAAATGTTTGGATCAATGAATCCTTGGCCACATGCAGCAATATTTTTCCGCTTACAGGCTTTCCTTGAATGGCGCTTACATCTGCTAAATATTTTAAATTGAATTTGTCCGGTTTTAATACTTGGCTGATTTCAATTTGAATTATTTCAGAATTATCAGCAATTGTAGTATGTGAATAATGATTAGGCTGAAACTGGGGCAACCTGATTTGATAACTGAAATAACCAATCGCAAAAAAGCAGCAATAGGTGACTATTCCGAAATAACTGTTTTGGAACAATTGCTTTCGGGCAATCAGGAATAGAATAATCAGTAACAGAAATAAAGCGCCAAGAATTTTTGAAAAGAGAAGGGAAGTAGGAAAAAAATGCCCAGCCAGTATTCCTAAAATAAGAAATACGGAAAACTTTACAATTGTGAAGTTTATGAATTTCATCCCCTTTACTTTAAGTTTACACTTAAATCTTTCTGGGGAGAATGATGGGTTTTAATTTTAAGGGAATTAAGATTTCCCGAGCTTTTCTAAAAAGCTTATCCTAAAATACAAAATTTCTTGAATTTTAAATAATCCGGCGGACCTCCACAAATGCCTTTTTCCAATAATCTTCCTCCAAGGAAGAAATAATAACCCCCGCATGGGTAGTGGAGTGGATAAACATTACTTTACCCCGGCGGGCTTCAACAACAAGGCCTACATGGGTAATGGTGTTTTTTCGGCTAGTTTTGAAGAAAACCAGATCGCCTTCCTCAATATCCTTAAAGGATATCAAAACTCCTTCCTTTGCCATGTCCCTCGAAATTCGGGGCAGGGTGATGTTTTCTTTTTTAAAGGAGGTATATACCAAACCGGAACAGTCCATCCCAGCTTCGTTAGTGCCGCCAAATTTGTATCGGGTGCCTTGAAAGGTTTTTGCGTAGTCAATAATATTTTCGCGGATTTCCTTGGGTTTTTCCTCCTCTATTTTTTCTTCCACTTTTTCTTCATTCGCAGTAATCTTGCTTTTGGACTTAACTTTTTTATATGGTTTTGTTTTCGCCATTTCCTTTCCACTAATAATTTCGGGAACTTTTCCGGTGTTTTTGGTACTTCCGCAGGAAACCAGGAAGAAAACTAAAAGAAGAAATGGGAGGAGTTTTTTCATGAAGGGAATTTTCAAGTATTGTTTAAAAGTATGAAATTTATTTTTTTTGAAGGGAATTATAAATAAGTTTTGCTGTGTTTTTACTGGCGCCCCTTCCCCCCAAGGCTTTTTCAAGATCATAATACTCCAAAAACATGGCAGCTCTGTTGTACGGGTCCAGAATTTTGCTCAATTCAACCTTTAAAAGTTTTTTGTTGAAATCTGTCTGTATCAGTTCGGTTACCACTTTTTTGTTCAAAATTAAATTCACCAATGAAATATAATCTAGGTTTATAACACGTTTCGCTATTTCATAGGAAATTCTTCCGCCTTTGTAGCAAACCACTTGGGGCACTTTGAAGAGCGCCGTTTCCAATGTTGCGGTTCCTGAAGTAACCAAAGCGGCATGGGAGATGCTCAAAAGATCGTAGGTTTTGTTTTCCACAAAATGCACGTTCTTCTTATTTAAAAAGGTTTCGTAAAAGGAAGGTTCCTGACTGGGTGCGCCGGCAATTACAAATTGGTAATCCGTATAATCCTCCGCAACGGAAATCATAATTTCAAGCATTTTCTTGATTTCCTGTTTTCTGCTTCCGGGCAGCAAAGCCACAATGGGTCTTTCGTCCAGTGCGTTTTCCTTTTTAAAATCTGCCGGAATTACCTGTTCCCGGTTATAAATGGCATCTATCAATGGATGGCCAACAAAGTGGACGGGAAAATTGTGCTTGGCTTCGTAAAAATCCTTTTCAAAGGGAAGGATAACATACATTTCATCAATGTTCTGTTTTATTTCTTTTATTCGCCCTTCTTTCCATGCCCAAATTTGTGGCGAAATGTAAAAATGCGTTCTATATCCCTTTTGTTTTGCCCATTTGGCAATACGAAGATTGAAGCCGGGATAGTCAATAAAAATGATAACGTCAGGGTTGAAGTTATCGATATCTGTTTTACAGAACTTGATATTTTTAAGGATGGTACCCAAATTCATTACTACTTCCGCGAAACCCATAAAGGCAAGATCGCGATAGTGTTTTACCTCGGTGCCTCCGGCAGCCTTCATTAAGTCGCCGCCCCAAAACCGGAAAGTTGCAGCTGCATCTTCTTCTTGTAAGGCTTTCATTAAATTGGCTCCGTGCAAGTCGCCGGAAGCTTCGCCTGCTATCAGGTAGTATTTCATTGGTCTTGGTTAGAGAGTTACAGATTTCAAGTTACAGGTTGTGATACAATAAAGCTTGCGCCTGAAACTTGAAACTACTTTATTACGTTTTGTATTAGAATATCAAAAAACTGCGTCAACGTCATTCCGGCCTCGCGTACTTGTTTGGGGACAATGCTTTCTGCGGACAATCCTGGATTTGTGTTTATTTCAAGGAAATAAGGTTTTCCATTTTCTATAATGAATTCACTGCGCGTGATGCCTTTCATGTTTAATAGCCTGTAGATTCTTTCACTTTCTTTTTGAACCATTAGAGCTTCTTCTTCAGAAATGCGGGCAGGTGTTATTTCCTGTGATTGGCCCAAATATTTGGCTTCATAATCGAAAAAATCATTTTCAGACACAATCTCGGTTACGGGAAGGGCAATTATTCTGTCCCCATCCATGTAAACGCCAACGGAAACTTCGGTTCCTACTATAGCAGTTTCAATAATTATTTCCGAATCTTCTTCAAAAGCCTTTTCAATGGCGGGTAAAACGCCTTCCATTTCGTGAACCTTACTTACGCCAAAACTGGAACCGGAACGGTTTGGTTTTACAAAACAGGGCAGACCGGTTTTTTTCACTATTTCTTCAACATTTATTTCACTGCCTTTGTTTACGTAATAAGATTGGGCGCAGCGTACGCCAAAATTTTTAAGCACCGAAAGGCAATCCCGCTTATTGAAACTTAAGGCCGCTTGATAATAATCTGCGCTGGTGTGCGGTATTTTGAGCAAATCCCAATACGCCTGTAGGTAACCGTCTTCTCCCGGTGTGCCGTGAATTGTATTGAAAATGGCATCGGGACGAATGTTTTCTGTACCATTGTCAAAACTGAA
Organism: Flavobacteriales bacterium; assembly: GCA_038215845.1. GTDB lineage: Bacteria > Bacteroidota > Bacteroidia > Flavobacteriales > Flavobacteriaceae > Aequorivita. Next base: position 29,293 of record JBBQQN010000017.1, read on the forward strand.
ATCGGCTTTGTTTATGGCATGTTTTGTTCCGTTTTTTGCCTTGAAATACCACCCTTCCTCAAGAATGTGGACAGGATATACTTCATATTTATTTTTGTCGAGGGCTTCACAGACCACCCCGCCACTGTTCATGGAAATTTTGAACTCACTGGAATATCCGCCCATAACAACGGCTATATGCTTTTTTGCCATAATAATATTTTAAAACCTACGTGTACAAAAATATTAAAAATAAGTGCCTGAATGTGCTTTAATGCATTTAATGTTGTGTAGTAAGCGGGAAGCAGTTAGAGGTGGGTTGTTAGTTTTATATTTCGTAAATTTGCACCTTCGTTTTAAAAATCATTTTCGTTTAAATTAAAAAAATTCCCGTCTTGGCGGGCATGCCCATGACCAATATAATTTTATTTGGCCCTCCGGGTGCCGGAAAAGGCACACAGGCCGATATTTTGAAAGAAAAGTACAATTTGGTGCATATCTCAACTGGAGATGTGTTTCGTTTTAATATAAAGAACGAGACAGAACTAGGTATGCTTGCCAAAAATTATATAGATGAAGGGCATTTGGTGCCGGACGAAATAACAATAGATATGCTCAGCAATGAGGTTGATAAAAACCCCAATGCCAATGGGTTGATATTTGATGGATTTCCACGTACCGAGACACAGGCAGAAGCCTTGGGGCATTTAATGGACGATAAGGATACGCAAATTGATGCTATGGTGGCTTTGGAAGTGGATGATGAGGTTTTGGTAGCCCGCCTTTTGGAAAGGGGAAAAACAAGCGGCAGACCAGATGATGCGGATGAAAACATTATCCGAAATAGAATAAAAATTTATTACGATGAAACCGCTATTCTTAAAAACTACTACCACAAACAAAATAAATATTACGGTATTGATGGAGTAGGAAGCATTGCGGAGATTACCGAAAGATTAAGTAAAGTTATAGACAATTTATAGTTTGGGGTTTATGGTTTGGAGTTATCAAACAATAAACAATAAACAATAAACAATAAACAATAGAGAGTGACTGAAGGCAATTTTGTTGATTACGTAAAAATCCATGTGACTTCCGGAAAGGGAGGGCAAGGAAGCAAGCACATGCGGAGGGAAAAATACATTCCCAAAGGTGGGCCCGATGGTGGTGATGGTGGACGTGGTGGACACGTAATTGTAAAAGCCAACAAAAACCTGTGGACACTGTACCATCTTAAATTCAAAAGACACTTTAAGGCAGACCACGGCGAGCACGGGAGCAAGCAAACAAGCACCGGTGCCCAAGGGGAAGATGTTTATATTGAAGTGCCCTTGGGAACCGTGGTACGCGATAAAGAAACCGAGGAAATACTTTTTGAACTCACCGAGGATGGGGAAGAAAAAATAATCGCCCAAGGAGGGCGGGGTGGTTTGGGAAATGCCCATTTTAAAACCGCCACCAATCAAACTCCACGCTACTCGCAACCGGGCGAGGAAGGGATTGAAACTGACATAATCCTGGAGCTTAAAATCCTTGCAGATGTTGGCTTGGTAGGGTTCCCAAATGCGGGGAAATCTACATTGCTTTCTGTTATTACCGCAGCCAAGCCGAAGATTGATAGTTATGAATTTACTACCCTAAAGCCCAACTTGGGAATTGTGGAATACCGCGATTTTAAAACTTTTGTAGTGGCAGATATTCCGGGAATTATTGAAGGTGCCGCAGAAGGAAAGGGTATTGGGCATCGTTTTCTACGCCATATTGAAAGAAATTCTACTCTTTTGTTTTTGGTTCCAGCCGATGCGCCGGACATCAAAGAACAGTATGAAATTTTAGTAGACGAATTGCGACGCTACAATCCGCAACTTTTGGACAAAGAGCGCTTAGTGGCCATCAGCAAGAGCGATATGCTGGACGACGAACTGAAAGCTGAAATGAAAAAAATTCTAGATAAAGAATTTAAGGATATTCCTTATTTGTTTATTTCTTCCGTTGCGCACCAAGGGCTTACGGAGTTGAAAGACAAGCTTTGGGCGATGCTTAATTAGGTGTCCGTTATTAGTTGTCAGTTGTCGGTTGTCAGTTATCTGTTGTGAGTCTTTTAAATAGCTTTGTCTCCCAGAGCGCAGTCGAGGGGTTTTTAGCTTGCAGCATTCTAAATCAAAGTGTGTCCCCTTTAGTTTATCTTGAGCGAAACCGAAAGACTCGGCCTGACATTGATATTTCTATTAAAATTTTCTTATATAAATTTTAATAGTTTGTTTTTTTATTTTTCCTTGCCTTCTGAAAATTGCATTATGAAAAAAATATTACTTTCTGTTTGCTTACTTCTTTCTTTTATTAGTTTGGGGCAGTGTCCATCAGATGACATTTATTTAACCTCTCAAGCAGAAATTGATGCTTTTGCAACTGCTTATCCAAATTGTACTAACCTTATCGAGTCCTTAAACATTGACGGCAATGATATTACCAATCTCAATGGACTGAGCCAAATACAGGATGTGGCTGGAGGGATTTATATTCACGATACCAATATTCAAGATTTCTCAGGATTTGAGAATATTCAAAATTTGAGCAGCAGTCTTTTGATTTCAATCAATTATTCTCTAACAAGTTTTAATGGGTTGAACAATTTAGAAACAATACGAGGCCAATTTGCAGTAGGTTTAAATAATGGGCTTGTGAATTTCTCTGGACTTAATTCCCTTATAAGTGTTGGAAATGGATCGGACTTGGGATTTTTGATAGCTGATAATGATAATTTGGTTTCATTTGAAGGTTTAGAAAATCTTAATGAAATTTATGGAAAATTGGATTTAAATAATAATGAGTCCCTCCTGAATCTCACGGGATTGGAAGATTTGAATTTTATTTTTGGCTATATTTCAATAAGAGAAAACCTGAGCTTACAAAGTTTTGAGGGACTGAATAATCTCAATTATTGTAGGGAATATTTAGAAATTAACGAAAATGAAGCGCTTACTTCAATTTCTGCATTGTCAAACCTCGATTCATCAGAAATAATTGGTGTATTTATAGAAAATAATATTCAGCTACCCTATTGTTCCATAACACCTATTTGCAACTCAATTATTAATCCTAATACTGATGTTAGTATTTTTAACAATTCACAAGGTTGTAACACGGTTCCAGAAGTAGAAGCGCAATGCCAACTATCGATAACCGAAACAGATATTTCAGAAAACCTATCCCTTTTTCCCAACCCCGTTTCCTCAATCCTTAAAATAAAAACTTCAAATCATATTTTCTTTGAGAAAGCCACAGTCTATTCTTTGCTGGGCAAACGTGTTTTTGAAACTTCATCCAAACAAATCAATTTGGAAAACCTTTCCGCAGGAATCTATTTTGTAAAAGTGGTTACAAATAAAGGAAGTGTAACCAAGAAAATTGTTAAAGAATAAAAAGCCCAAAATAACGGAATGTTTTTTGCGTATTTTTATGGAAAAGAAATAACGCTATGAAGTTCCTTTCAGTTTTATTGATAACACTACTCCTTACGTCCTGTGGCGCATCCGTGGCCGTGGATTACGACCAACAGGTTGATTTTTCAAAATACAATTCCTATAATTATTTCCCTACTATTGAATCCGGGTTAAACCAGTTGGACAATAATCGCATTATACAAATTACCGACAGTTTGATGCAACAACGCGGATTTTCAAAAAGTGAAAACCCGCAAATTTATATCAACTTTTATGCTAAGGAAAATGTTTCCAATTCCCGGAATACCATCGGTATCGGCATTGGCAGCGGTGGCGGTAATGTAGGTGTGGGCGTTAGCGGCGGTATTCCCATAGGGGGAAGGGTTATTAACCAACAATTGACTTTTGATTTTATAGATGTTGAAAAAGACGATTTGGTATGGCAGGCAGTGGCCGAGGGCGAAATGAAAGAAAGAGCTACTCCTTATCAAAAAGAGGAGTATTATATTTCAGTGATTCAAAAAATTCTGGCGAAATATCCACCTAAAAAAAAGTAATCAGTATTCAGTAGCAGTAAACAGTATTTTAAAAACTCAAAATTTGAATTATATCAATTTCATTAGAAAAACAGCTTTTCTTTTATTTCTGTTGCCATTCTTCGGAATTGCACAAACCAATTATCAACAGGCAGAAGAGTATTTTAAACAGGAAAGATTCAGCAGTGCAAAACCTATTTTTGAAAGTTATCTTAAAACCCATTCGGGCCATAAAAAAACCCGTGAGTATTTGGGTGATATTGCCGCTTATGAAAAAAATTGGGATACTGCCATTGATTATTACGAAGCATTGGCAAAAGAGGAAGATAGCAATGCCAATTATCATTTTAAATATGGCGGAGCCATGGGGATGAAAGCGCTGGGAATAAGCCGCCTTCGGGCCCTAACATATATAAGCGATATAAAACACGAATTGGAGCGCGCCACTGAACTCGATAAAAACCATATAGAAGCCCGTTGGGCGTTAATTGAATTTTATATCCAACTTCCGGGGGTTTTGGGGGGCAGTGAAAATAAATCGTTAGCATATGCTAAGGAACTTGAAAACATTTCACCGGTGGATGGATATTTGGCGCGAGGCTATATTGCGGAATATACAGACAGGCCAAAGGATGCCGAACGTTATTATAAAAAAGCCATTGAGGTAGGCGGGTCGCCACATACCTATGAAAAGCTTTCAAATCTTTACGAAAAAAACAATCAGCCTAAAGAGGCAATTGAAACGGCTTCTGCATCCTTAAAAAAGCACAAGCGCAACCAGCTCAATTATCAAATAGGGAAGATTTCTGCCCAATATAATTTGGAGCCACAATACGGCATCGAATGTCTTAGCCAATACTTGGCCGATTATTCAATAAAAGATGGTGTGCCGAGAGATTGGGCCTATTACCGATTGGCGCAGATATATAAAAATTTGGGCAAAAAGGAAATCGCCCTTACTTGGATAAACAAAGCCTTGGCTGGCCGCAATGATTTTAAGGAAGCGCGGCAGGAAAAATCACTCATCTTGGCACTTTAATTCTGAAATCTGAATTCCACATTCAGAATTAGAAAAAGTATCTTTGTTGAAGAACAATCCAAAAATTTAGTTTGCAACTTCAAACCTGCAACTTAAACCTGAAAACTATTTTATGAGAATCCACTTCATAGCCATTGGAGGCAGCGCGATGCACAATCTTGCATTGGCATTACATCAAAAAGGAGAAACAGTAACCGGAAGCGATGATGAGGTTTTTGAACCTTCAAAAAGTAGGCTGAAAAGCAAAGGCTTGTTGCCCGCGGAAGAAGGTTGGTTTCCCGAAAAATTAACTTCGGATATTGATGCAGTTATTTTGGGGATGCACGCCAAAGCAGACAATCCCGAGCTATTAAAGGCCAAGGAGCTCGGACTTAAAATCTACAGTTACCCCGAATTTCTTTATGAGCAGTCGAAAACCAAAACCCGTGTGGTTATTGGAGGTTCGCACGGAAAAACAACTATCACTTCCATGATTTTACATGTGATGGATTACAACGGAAAGGATGTAGATTATATGGTTGGAGCACAGCTAGAGGGGTTTGATACCATGGTGAAAATAACTGACTACAATGACTTTATGGTCATTGAAGGGGATGAATACCTGTCTTCACCAATAGACCGACGTCCAAAATTCCATCTTTATAAACCGAATATTGCTTTACTGAGCGGTATTGCTTGGGATCATATAAATGTTTTTCCCACCTATGAAAACTATGTTGAGCAGTTTGAAATATTCCTGAATGAAATAACTAACGGCGGCGCAATTATTTACAACGAAGAAGACGCTGAAGTAAAGCGCGTGGTTGAAGCGTCCACAAACCACATAAAAAAATACCCGTACCAAACCCCAGAACATACAGTAGACGATGGAATCACGCTTTTGGAAACCCCCGAAGGGCCAATGCCTGTGGAAATTTTCGGAAAACACAATTTGAACAATCTTGAAGGCGCACGTTGGATTTGCCAATTGATGGGCGTGGATGCAGACGATTTTTACGAAGCCATTGCTACTTTTAAAGGGGCCAGCAAACGTCTTGAAAAAATTGCTGAAACTAAAACGGCCATTGCCTATAAAGATTACGCACATTCGCCCAGCAAAGTAAAGGCAACTACAGAAGCCGTAAAAAGCCAATATCCCGATAGAAAACTCATCGCTTGTTTAGAACTACATACTTACAGTAGTCTAAATCCAGAGTTTTTAAAAGAATATAAAGGAACGCTGGATGCTGCGGATAGTGCCGTGGTTTTTTATTCACCGCACGCGGTTCTTATAAAACAACTTGAAGCTATAAAAGGCGAACAAATTGATGAAGCTTTTGACCGTAATGATTTGGTAGTTTTTACAAATCCAGCCGATTTTAAAACCTATCTTTTTTCGCAGGATTATGACGATACTTGTTTGTTATTGATGAGTAGTGGGAATTATGGCGGATTGGATTTTGAGCAAGTGAAAGATTATTTAAAATAAGAAAATGCTTCAAAAAGGCTTTTTAAGAAATAGAGGAAAATTAAATATTTCAAAAAAACGTTTTTGGTTAAGTGTAGCTCTTGGTTTTTCAGCTTCATTTTCCTTTTATACATTCCTGTGCTTTATCCGATTTTTCCCTGGATTGCTTGATTTCGGAAGAGCAAATTATGCTGTTATTACAGAACCTTCGGAGCGATATTGGGAAAATTTTAATTTGGCGATAATATCTTTGGTATTGGGAAATGCCTTATTTCTATTAAATCTTTTCCGTAAGCCAGATAATAAACCTGTGCCAAGTAATGTGAGAATAGCAATAATAAGCGATCAGCGTTTTTTGCAGTTTAACTTTTCCTATCTCTTGTTAAAACTAGGTTTTATGGTTTCATTCTTTTCTATCTCTATGGAAACAAAAATTTCTGAAATGAAGTTTATACTAGTTTTGGTTGCAATTGTATTTTTTTTGGAAAGCTGGAAATCATTACTAAAATATTTCAAAATAAAAGTTTACAAGCCGTTATTTTTGAATCTTTCTATAATAGTCACCATTGCTTTTTGCTTCGCTTTTACTTCGGTATTTCCTGAAAAAAAAATGGAAGCTATTCATATAAGTTCTAACCCTTTTGTGGATTTACCTATTTCTGATTTTGCAGATGAAGATTATATGCCCTTTAGAATGAATAAATTAAAGACATATAAAGAAAATAATCAATTGCTCTATAAATTGGAAGATGAAAAAATTGAAGATTTCGATTTGCTGGGCGATTATCTAAAAGAAGAAATATCTGAAGCATATAGAAATAAACTTAGTATTGTGCTTTTGATGCCTCAGGATATTTCTATGGATAAATTAGTCAAACTGGAGAATTTACTAAGCGGTCTGGGCTATCGATTTATAAAATATATTACAAAATTTAGCGATAAAAATCTCGTAAGCAGATTTGACAATCGAGGTTTGGTTAAGGAACTGCATTATATAAATACGCCAAATTCAGTATCAAATATTCCGTTGCCTCCGTTACCAAAGGATACTGTTGTGACTAAAACAATACAAGTTTATTTAGGGGAAAAAGTATATTCTTTTGAAAGTGAAAAAGTAAAAGAAGATGAATTGGTTGAATATTTTGTAAAACATATTGATAGTGCTACACAGTTTAATTATGTTTTTAATAATAACAGTACTTACCAATCATATATAACTTTATTTGCATCCCAAAAACAGGCAATTCAGGATTTGAGATATAATGACCAAAGTGTTGAATTGAAGTTTGGGGAACGTTTTAGGCCGCTAAATAGAAAGGAATATGAAAAGGATCGAGAAAGACTTTTTAATAAATTCCCTCTTCTTATTACTGAAACTTACACTGAATAGGTTATTCGAAAATATTGTGGATAAACCCTGAAACATCCTTTCCAGAATTTTTTATTAATTCCTGTTTTGCATTTTCAAAATCCTTTTGAATCTTATCCTGCGAAAGCTTAAATTTCCCTTCCCAATCCGTGATTTCAACCTCAAAACCTTGAATGTAATTAAGGAGCCGATCCATTCTTGGATCGTCATTTTTTAGAGTAAATTTTTGTGCTTGCCCTTCCAAAAACTCCGTCATAGCAATCATTGTTTTTTTAACAGATTCCGGTTCATTTAAAAGGTGAATGGTTCCTGTAATGTGAACAATTATGTAATTCCAAGTGGGCAATTGTGGAGTTGTGTAAACACTAGGTGAAATATAGGTATCCGGACCTTTGAAGACAATTGTGACTTGGGCATTCTCAGTTAAGGTTTCAAGCTGCGGATTGTTTCGGTCTATATGTGCAACCAGTTTTTTAGAGGTCTCGTTGTAAATAAACGGTATGTGGGTGACAAATGGATTTCCATCTTTTGCCGAAACTAACATTCCCAAAGGAAAATGTTTGATTACAGAAATCATTTTACCAATTTCATTTGATTGGTGGTGTGGAGGTGGATACATGTGTATTTTGTTGAAAACACTAAGATACTAAACTGCGTCCCAAATTTTGAAATACGTTATTTATTCTTTTGAAGTACTGGCGAAATGCTTTTGCTCTTCTTCCGAAAAAAGCCTGAAAAGAATTATAAAACGAAGTCCCACCGTCCCGCGGAAAAGGTCTCCCTTACTTTCGATTTTCCTGTAATTGCCAGTATGCTTACCGGAAAGAAAATCATGCATTTAAAAAACCTGCCCGA
>JBBQQN010000018.1:0-37842 GCA_038215845.1 Flavobacteriales bacterium
GTTAAAAAAAGAATGGAGAACAAATTTTTAAAGCCTATCAAATGGTCTGGATTTTCTTTTTTTAGTGCAAAATACGCCAATCCCTGTGCCACCAACATAATAAATAAACTCAATACTAAATTTAAAACCTTGCTCAAATTAAGAGAGGCAATAATAATATGGACCATTAGAAAAAGAATGCTTATGCCAGATGCATAAAAGATTTGTTTAGTGATTTCCATTTTAGTTTGTTTTTAATCTTGTTGTTTTTAATTATTCATTTTAATATCATTCCACTAAACTATTATTGCCTTTGATTTAAGCATTTTACTATTTATTGGAAATATCAATAATTATAGTAACATATAGGTAAGTATTTATAGAAATTTACCTTATTTTGAGAAATATTTTACTCTTTTGCATATGCCAAACCCATCATTTGATACTTGGACAATTATTTTCCTATTTACTGCTATACAGGGATTCTTTGTTTCAATAGTGCTATTATCAAGAAATAATAAATATTTATCTCGCAAAATATTGGCGACAATAACATTGTTGTTTTCGGTTATCTTGATTGAATATGTACTATTTTGGACTGGGTATCAATATAAATTCCCTTATCTAATGACTGTTCCGAATAGTTTATATATGCTTTTCGGCCCATTATTTTATTTATACTTTAAATCCATCTTTATAAAACCAGGGTTTAGCAAAAAAGACGTTCTTCATTTTATTCCTTTTGTTTTGACCTTTGCATGGTTTAGTCCATTTATTTTTAAAACGTCTGAAGAGAAGCGTTACATCATTTCCCATAATGTATTTCCAGGACAAGACCTTGCCATAATTATCGTTTGGGCGGGAATTGTACAAATGTGCATTTACTTGTTTTTGATCCATCGCCATTATGCTTCATTAAGCAAAACAAACCCTGAAGTCAAACAATGGTTTCGTTGGGTATATGGTTTTTTTTCCGGGTTCATCATAAGTTATACATCATATTACATTCTGGCTAATTTTCTATTTTTTAACACCGCGTGGGATTATAGCATTTCATTCTCTATGATGTTTTTCATTTTCTTTGTGGCTTGGTTTGGTTATTGCCAGCCCAAAGTTTTTTCGGGGTTTACGATGTTCGAACCTGATAAAGTAAAATATAAAAATAGACCTCTATCATTCGACGTTGGAAAAGAAATTGTCGAAAATCTTGAAAAAAGTATGTCTGAAAAAAAGTATTTCCTGCAAAGTGATTTAAGCCTTGAAAAACTTTCCAACCTGACCAAAACAAATAGGCATTATTTGTCGCAAGCAATAAATGAAAATCTCGAAATGAATTTTTTTGAATACATTAATTCGCTGCGAATCACAGAAGCGTGCGATTTATTACAAAAAAGAAAAGACCTTACTATAATAGAAATTGCATACCAAGTGGGTTATAATAACAAGGTATCGTTTAATAAAGCTTTTAAGAATATTGTTGGTCAAACTCCTACGATATTCCGTTCTGAAAAAGGTTGTAAAGATTTAATCAACTAAAAAAAATGGAAAGCACAGTTCAAAATAATGTGAGACCAAAATTTCAATCGAAACAATCTGTAATTATTAATGCGCCTGTTGACAAAGTTTGGGATTATAATCAAGACCTTTCAAAAATCCCCGATTTTCATCCAAGGGTGAACAAGGTTACATTAATTTCTGATAAGCAATATCGTGAAGCAGGAGTATCATATCAATGCCATTTGTTCGACGGAAAGAATACCTGTATCGAAAAGGATATTGAAATTATACCCTATGAAAAAATTGTAACCATTTTCATTTCTGATACCATGGGTTTAACAAAACTGTTACTTGACTACATTGTAGAATCTACCTTAAGAGAAACTGACGACAATAGAACCCTATTCGAGATTTCTCACTATTATTCAGATTCAAAATGGAATGTATGGTTACTAAATCTAATAATTAAACGAAAAGTGGCACGTGATACAATTAACACATTAAATGCAATGAAAAAGGGAATAGAAAATCAAATTTAGATACTGATTGAAACTGACTTTTGGTAAATACCATTCATTGAGTTTAATGGAAATGAATAGAACTTAACAATACGTTGAGCAAAGTTGCTGTTTACTGGTCATTTTACTATCGAATAAAAAATCTAACGCAAATTTTAATACAATAAGTATGATTAGACAAATATCAGTAGTAGCATTTTTATTAACAACTATGGTTGTTCTCCTATTGAAAGCAGAAATAGTGCATGGACAAAACACACTTAAGAAAGAAAATAGCCCTACATTTTATCTCAATCCCAAATGGTCACCTGACGGAAAAATGATTGCTTTTGCTTCAAACGTTGAAGGGAAGCTATCTGTTTATACTATCAGTTCAACTGAATCTGATATGAAACGAATAACCGATTCTAACTTTGAAAGTGGTACTCCAAATTGGTCTTCAGATGGAAATTCATTAGTTTATCATAAAATAGTAGAAGATGGTATTTTAAAATTGTTCATTTATAGTTTTGAGTCGGGTATTGAAACACAAGTTACTAAATCAGAAACGATAGACTATGGTGCATCATGGTTAGCAAATACAATACTGTGTTTTAATTCAAGGCAAAATTTAGACGATATTAACCACAATATTTATACTCTAGATATTGCTAGCCATGATCTTAGCAAGATTACTGATAGTAAATTTGATTATTCGGCTCCCGTTTGGTCTTCTAATGGGAAAATGATTGCTTGTATAAAATCAATTTTGATGACTAAAAGTTTTGCCGAATCTACTCAGGAAGAATTGTCTGGTATAAGGAATTCAAGTGAAGTCGTTCTTCTAAATATCGATATGCCCAAAGTTCAAAACCTCACAAATGACGCTTTTCCTAACAAATGCCCTTCATTCTCAAAAAATGGAAGATACATCTATTATATAAGCCAGGAAAATTCAAATTCGATTTTTGTACAACAAAAATTAAAGACCGGTAAAAAACACTTTTTACTTACCCTCGCTGAAAATATTAATAATTTTAATGTTTCACCAGATGGAAAATCTATCACCTATAGCACAAGACGTAACGGACATTATGCGATTTATATTTGGGATATTTCTAAAATGAAGGAATGCTTGTTAGTTGGTGAGTTATAGGAAGTGATAGTTAGCGAATTATTTTTTTCAATTGAGGTTTAATCCTGTAATATAAAAGACAGCGCCAAGCCGAGAAAAGTTACGAAACGCTAATTAAAAAAAATTGAAATGAGTACATTAAAATTTACAATTTAAAATTAAATTGATTAAATAGAAATGAAAATTGTTTACTAGTTTCTAGAATTTTATTGTCGGCATAAACTGAAAAATAGATTATTTAATCTGATTATGAATAAACACATACTACCAATGTTTTTGCTGCCATTTTTTTACTGTACTGCACAGGAATATCCCAACGACGCTGAAAAGGCAAAGATTTGCACTTCTGATATAGATGATTTTTGGGATGCCTACGACAAAGTTATAGTAGATACAATTTCAAATGTTTTTGAGGACTATCTCAACAATGGTACAATCGGGTTGAAAGATTTTATCCCTGGCCAGATTGAAAGTGCTATTGAACTTAAAAAACTTATTCTTTCGGAAAAGGATTATTATAGCAAGATACGGTCCATCACCTAAATGGTCTCTACTTATGAAAAGCAAATAAAAGCATCAAACCGCGCACTAAAAGATATATATCCAAAGGCAATATTTTCGCCACTTTATTTTGTGATTGATAGGACTAGATTTGGTGGCACAGCATCCAAAAACGTTTGATGATTGGTTTGGAAAATTTTTCAGATACGCTGTTAAAAAAAATTATGGTAGACCCAGCCTTGATTTTAAGTGAATTCCCTCAATTGTTGCTCATGAAATAATACATTCTTTACAAAAAGACAATCCAGCGGATAGGTCCTTGTTACGTTAGAGTATTAGAGAGGGCAATGCAGATTTTATTGATGAGCTGGTAGGGGGTTCAGACGTAAAACTAGCCAATGGGGTAGATGTTTACCCTTACGGTGATAAAAATGAACAAAGACTTTGGGAAGACTTTTCGAAAGTCATGATGAATAACGATTATGGCGATTGGTTGTACAGCCAAACTAAAGGTGACCAACCTCAGAGCATGGGCTATTGGATGGGGTATCAAATTGTAACAGTTTGCTATAATAACTCAAAAGACAAAAAGAAAGCTATTAATGATATATTAAATATTACCAAAAAAATTTAAAAGACTCAGGTTATTCAGCAAAATTTGAAGCAAAATAACTGCCTATTCAATTTCTTCTAGTTTATCAATCGTAAAACAACACTCCTGTTTTTTCATTCCGATACGGGGATAATATTCAATTGCTTTCGGGGCGGACAATAAAATCAATTTTGCTTGAGGGGATTTCAATTTTGTCTGTCTGATCAATTCTTTCCCAATACCCATTTTTTGATAATCTTCATCAACCGCCAAATCGGAAAGATAAGTACAAAAAACAAAATCCGTAAGTGAGCGGGAAACACCAACCAATACACCATTTAGACGGGCTGTAACGATTAAATTTGCGTTTATTAGCATTGCTGAAATTCGTGCTAGTTCATTTACCGGACGTCTTTCATGTAAACCAGAGCGCATGAGTATGTCTATAAAATCATTTTCGCTTAATTCTTTTTCAATTTGATAAACAATCATATATCTATTTTTTGAGTTTAAAAAGTCCTGCGTCAAAACCATTGCCGATCGTATTTATTTTAGGATGAAGGTATTTTTTATCAACCTCATATTTTCCGGGTACAATTTTTACTAGGTCAAGTGTTCCTGTCTTTACAATATTGGTTTCAATAATTCCATTAGTTGTTTTTTCAATGGCTCCATTTTGGAATGTTCCTTCAATATTTTCACAGTCTAAAATAAATGAATTTTGCAGATGGTATATTTTTGGATTACCAAGATTCTTTACAAAAGCAAATTTGCAGTTTGATACAATGTTGAAGTCAAAGCTAAATGTTTCGTCGGGTTCCGTCGTCCATACGCCAGCGCTACTACAACCAAATATTATATTATGCCTGAAAATATTTCCCGTCTTTTTCTCTTGTTCAGACCACAGGAATACGGCAGCATTGGCACAATTATAAAATACACAATGATCTATTATACTTTCGCTTCCAGTTGAGATCACTGCGGCCTGTATATAAGAGGCATCATTATCTCCAACAAACAAACATTGGCTCACTTCTAAGTCGGTAAATTTCACATCTTGTCGGGCAATAGGATATGACGGCATTTCAGGTGATGGACGCCCAGTAAATTTTAATCCTCTTACTGTTACATGGCTCATACCTATATTAAACGCGATAGAACTGACAATAAAACCAAAATTAGTTTGGGGGGTAGCAGAATTTATTATAACTGGCATTAGTTCTGGTTTCCAATCATTATCATCAGGATTTAAAAGACCTTCAATTATAAATCGTTTTTGTTTTGAAAAACGATTTATAATTGAAATCTCTACCGTTTTATCAAGATAATAAACGCCTGGGTTTAAAATTATCTTTTCAATATTAGTATATGATTCTACTTTAGTTAAGGCTGCTTCAATACTTTTTAATGGGCTCTCTATGTTTCCGATTGCTAAATCATCTCCTTGCATAGGGTTAACATAAATAGCCTGCGAAAATGAGTGTAATGATGCCATAAAAAATAAGGCAAATACTAATTCCAATCTGTTCATTTTTTCCTTTTTAACAAAGGAAAATCCAATTCGCTAAATGGTGGTAAATTATCATAAAATCTTACCCCCTTTTATATTATATTAATTATTCATCTACTGCAAAAGAGCCATATCATAAATTTTATTTAAATGAATTTTGCTTGTTAATAAGGATTGTAATTGATGTCAAGGTTTAAATATTTAGTAGCTGGGGTTATAATTCTTTCCCCAAAATAAATTGAAAGGAAAAGGTAAGATTTCGTCAAGATTAACGCTATTGTATCATCAGGTATTTACTTTTATAATAAAAAATAAAAAATCAATGAAAACACTACCTTACATCGCAGTTACACTTCTTCTCGCTTTACTTCCTTCGTGTCAAGGCCCACATGAACAAAGTGTGGTAGAAGCAAATATTCTACTTGCAAAGGAATCATTTGAATCATTTAACAAGCATGACTGGACCAAACATGCTGAACATTTTTCTGACAACTGTAAATACCTTGACCCATCTTATGGTACTGAATACAAAGTAGTTTCTAGGGTGGATAAAGCGGCGAAATACCGTAAAATGGAAAAAATGTCTCCAAATATTCATGATGAAATTACCTGTATATTTGGTTATGAAAATAAAGTAGCTGTTCAGTTTACCTCTAATGGGAAAGCGATTACAGAGAATGGCGAGTTTGAATGGAGTATGCCCATATGTTGCATTTTTACGTTTGAAAAAGGGATAATAGTAATGGATGAAACTTATTACGATAACAGTAAATAAGATGTATTGCCTGCTATGAATAACTTAAAACATTTAAGAGGAAAAGCAGTCGTGATAATAGAATACAAGGGCAAATTTCTCTTTACTGTATGTTTTGATCAACTAACAGGACAGGTTTTTTATATACCTGTAGGAGGTGGAATCGAGTTTGGTGAATATTCCGATGTAGCCGCAAAAAGAGAAATGCTTGAAGAGGTCGGAAAAGAAATTATAAATTTGGAGCTAATTGATGTAAGCGAAAATATTTTTAAGTTTAACGGGATAGAAGAACATGAAATTGTTTTTGTTTACAAAGGTGACTTTAAAGACCAAACTGTCTATGAGTCAGAACAAAAGGGAAGTATTAACGACAAAGGCAATCTAATAGAACTAACTTGGGCGACAATTGACCAAATTAAAGAAAATGGAATTAATTTTTATCCGCCACATTTATTATCTATTCTTGGATAATTGAACTAGCTTATAATTAAAATAAACTTATTAAAACAAATTTAATCACTAAAATTTTTTCTTTATGGACATGTCAACTTTAAATTGGGGAGCAGTTTTGGTAGCAGCATTATCAACATTTACCATAGGATGGCTATGGTACTCTCAAATGTTGTTTGGCAAAGTTATGAAACGGGAAAATATGCCAACCGGGGAAGACAACGCTTCTCATGGAGTAAAAGTCCTCGTGCTTTCATTTCTTTGGACCTTAGTAATGTCATTTAATCTGGCAATGTTTTTAAACGACAACAAGACAGATATCTCTTGGGGCGCAGTTGCAGGTTTTTTAGCCGGTTTTGGTTGGGTTGCAATGGCGATATTCATTATTGGATTATTCGAAAGAAAAAGCACTAAATATATGCTTGTTCATGCAGGCTATATGACTGTTTCTTTTATAATTATGGGTGTAATTATTGGAGCATGGAGATAAGGCATCACATTTGCTGAACGTTTTAAGTTAATGTTCATAATACTTCATCTGCTTTTTTAGCATTAACACTCAGTGAGCAGAAAAAATGAATGAATAAAATCAGCCTCAAACCTGTTCGATTAATTAAAATTTTTTTAATACTAAAAACAAATGAGACATATCGAATTTGAAAAGGCCACTAAAGTCGAATTGATCATTAGTTTACTTTCAGAGTTATATCTAGAATTGGGTGAAGAGGCTGAATCCATTTCCTATCTTACTACAAATCTTGTAAAGGATATTCTGCAATCAGGTAAAACAGAAATATATTTAATAAAATGTGATAAGGCTATCTTAGGTATTTTTTCACTTACTGAAAGCCAGGCAATTTATTCTGGCGGCTATTATGGTTCGTTGGATGAAATGTATATCAAACCTGAATATAGAAATAATGGTATTGGTAAAATAGGCATTCAAAAAATTAGAATGATTGCAAAAGAAAAAGGATGGAAAAGAGTAGATGTTACAACCCCCACTGAAAAAAAATGGGAGACAACAATAAATTTCTATAGAAACTGTGACTTTGCATTTACGGGCTCCAAATTTAAGCTCCAAATTTAATGAAAACAGTTGTTTTTCTAATTTTATTCTTATACTATCCTAAAATCTCAGGGCAGGAAAATAATGGGCAGTTCAAAAAGATTTATGATTTGTTTCAACGACAAAATTATTTTGCAGCCAGAGATCTATATGCTTTGACCAAAGAAGAGTTGTCTGCTCCATATCGAATTTTGACAGAAGCGATTCTAGACAATGCTTTTAATCGTTGTGCCATTTCACAGGAAAAAATTTACTCTTTGAAAGATTGGGATAATCTGCCAGATACCCTTGTATTAAAAGCATTAGAGTTAAAAACAGACAATGCTATAAAATTATACCAATACAAGGAAGCAAAAGAAACTATTGCAAACATTTTAACATCTTTTAAATTACTACTTAAAAAGGATGATATATCTTCATTTGAAAATGGTTTGAAAATATGGTCTGCTTTAGAAAACGTACCACAACAGAGAGTCATTACAGAGGAAAACATCCAAATTAAGATGGTAAAGGACCTTGCTGGGTTAAATAACCTCAGCTTGTCTGCGAATAATGAAGCTGTGAATTTTATCTTTGATACCGGAGCTAATTTATGTACCGCCTCACAAACAACTGCTGTACGGCTAAAAATGAAAATTTTCCCAGAAACGATTGAGGTTAGAGCAGTAACTGGTGGTGTTGTACTTGCTAATTTGGGAGTTTGTGACGAACTTAGTTTGGGGAGTATTAAGATATACAATGTAGTTTTCCTGATTATGCCTGATAAGGACTTGTATGTTGAACAAATAAAATATCAAATAAATGCCATTTTAGGCTATCCAGTCATTGCTGCGCTTAATGAAGTAAAACTGACTCGCGATGGAGATTTTATTGTCCCTAAGAATGCTAGTTTTTTTAAGGGCAGTTCTAATATGGCTATGAAAGCACTTACACCAGTGATAGATATAAACGGTAACCCCTATACATTTGATACTGGCGCCAATACAACCACTTTATACCATGCGTTTTATATCGCTCATATGGATGAAATTAACCACAAGTACCGATCTAAGAAAATTAGTTTTGCCGGAACTGGAGGATTAATGGAATTTAAAGGCTTCTTAATATCTCATAAGTTTAGAATTTCAGGAAAGAAAGTGATTTTAAAAAAAATACAATTACTCAAGGAGCAAACCAAAAAGAAAGAAACTGTTTATGGAAATATTGGTCAGGATTTAATACAGCAATTCGATGCAATGACCTTGAATTTTAAAGATATGTTTATTATACTGGAATAGCACTAAGCAACAATATGCACGGTGCAAGTAAGTTATGGCAATGAGACTTTTGGTAATGAATCAAGCTAAACATTAACGGAAGTTACTATCTCCGAAAATATTGAAATTAAATTTGAACAAACCAGATATATAAAGATATGAAAACAATTTATTTTTCTTTTGCAAGCTTAATAATTCATGCTGTTTGTTTTTCACAAGGTGGCTGGACAAAAGTTATTGATAGCCCAATAGCAACTTTTTCGGTTCCTGGAGTATACAAAGGTGCAGCTTGGGTCGATATCAACAATGACGGGAATACCGATTTGTTTGCCATGCCGAGAACGGTTTTTCTGAATAAAGGGAATGGGGTGTTCACGGAACTCACAAATTTGAATATTTGGCGTCCAAATTGAAAAGAACCTTGGATATTTGTTTTTGGGTTGAAAAATTCAAATGAGCTAAAATATTTATCGGATGCAAATGGTTTTTATTAACAGTTGGAACACACGAACCACTTTTCCTATCCACTAATTTCAGATTTTTGAGAAGGTAAAAAATATAGTGAACATCGTTTCCTTTAAAATCTTTAACGTATAAAGTAGTATTGTGAGGATAAAAATTAGTTTCTACCAAATGAGGCATTCCTACAGTTCCGTTTCTCCCAATTGTTATGCCTGGTCCTTTAGTTTTAAATTCATGATGATAACCAAGTACTCCATTTGAAGAACAAACAGGATAAATCCCTTTGACAATTTCTGATTTAGTTAAGTCATATCCCCTTTGGAATTCAATTAATTCTCCCAATGTAGTTTTTGAAATATTATTCATACCTCAAAGTTTTCAAATTATCTTGAATCTCTTGTTCCAAAATCTTGCTTTCAGCAAAAAGACCCATCAAATTACGCTCGTAAGTATTCATTATAGCATTAAATGCTTCAACTGAAATATTAACATTTTCAATCTTTACTTGCAGAAAATGTCTTGGATTTAAAATGTAGTTTTTGGCTTTAATTTCATCATAACTTACCACTACGGAAAAATCGTTTTTCGCTACTTTTGCATTAAAGACGTCTATAATTTGTCGTTCTTCCATTTCATTTAAAACTGTTCTTTGGTTTCCGTTACCGTCTTTTATTTTGGTTCCTAAATTGGATGCATCTATCAATATTACATCTTTGGTGTTGTTCTTATCTAAAAACAAAATACTGACATTTGTCCCAGTGGCTGCAAAGATATTAGAAGGCATATTAAGTACACCTGCTAACATTTTATTATCTACCAATTTTTCTCTAATTTTTCTTTCAATACTAGATTGATTTGTTATGAACCCTGTTGGCACTACAATTGCTGCTTTTCCTTTGACCGCTAAACTGTACATAATATGTTGTATGAACAGTAAATAAATTGCCATAGATTCTTTCTTTTTGGCTGGCTCTTTTGGGATACCTGCGAAAAATCGTTCTTTGTTATGGTTAACGCTCAAATCTCTACAGTAGTCGGAAAAATCCAATTTAAATGGTGGGTTGGAAACGATGTAATCAAATTTTTCCAATTGGCCATTCAGTTGCTTGTGATATGGACTTAAAATAGTATTCCCTTGAATGATGTTTTGTATAGAATGTTGCAGATTATTCAAAATAAGATTTAAACGCAATAAAGCAGATGATTTTTGAGAAATGTCCTGTGAATAAATGGTGCAATTATTCTCGCCTATTGAGTGGACGAGATTTATCAACAAAGTCCCAGACCCTGCGCTTGGATCGTAACAAGTTACATTATTAACATTAGCTTCCGATACCAAACACGAGGCCATAATTTTTGCCACTGCATGAGGTGTAAAATACTCGGCATATTTACCACCACTATTGGAGTTGTAATCATTAATTAAATACTCGAAAATAGTCGCAAAAAAGTCATACTTCTGTGAAAATATATGCTCAAAACTAAAACCTTCTAATTTATTGACCAATGCTTTGCAAAAGGCATTTTTATTATCGATTACGTATTTACTCAAGTTATCAAAAAGTACAACTTTTTTGCTGCCTTGTGCTAGTACCGAAAAAACATCAGTGTTATCTTTGGCTACGTTCAGTAAAGTTTCATCAAAAATATCAGCAAAATGGACTTCATTTTGTTTTTCAAATAAATTAGACAATAAGTTTTTAGGGGTAATACGTGCTATGTTCTTTCCCAATTTGATAGTTAGCAACTCTAAATCATCCTCTGAAAACTGTTTGAGTGCTTTATCAAAATTTTTAGCTTTCGCTAAATAGGGGTCTATTTGTTTTAATTCATAAATGTATTTATCGTTTAAGAATTTATACAAAAATACTTGAGTAATTATTTTAAATTCATTACCATCATTTCCTAAACCGTAATTGGAACATACGCTTTTAAGATCGTCTATGAGTCCTTTGATTTTAATTTCAAATTGTACTATACCGGTCATATTTGATGTGAAGCAATGTTTGTTTTATTTTGGTTCATATATTCCCTTGCTATAAAGCTACGAATTCATTGAACATTATCATATTCTGCTTGGGCGGTAAATATACTTTATTAAAAAAAGTAAAATAAGAAGTCAGTTTCAACTGATTTCATATAATCATTCTGGATAAGAATTATAAAGATAAAAGTTTTCCATCATAGATATTTTATATTCGGCCAAAAAAAAATCAAAACGGCTTCATTATACTTAACTCAACATCTGGGGTTGATTTATAAAAGAAAAGCCATCAAAAAGATAATTTTGATGGTTCTCGTAGAAATTTTTAATTCTTAACTCATAAGAAATTTAAAATATTACAGTGGACTTAATGAAATATCTACAGTGAAATTCCCATTAAATACACCTTGGGTTAAATTATAGCCAAATGTATCACTACAAGGATCGTAGAAACCTGTTCCTCCAGTGGCATATGCTGCACCACCAATAACATTAACAGAGCCATTTGAATTTAAAATCAATGTTGCAGGATACAAATATTGCCATGCCAAATTTAGAATAAACAACAATTAAAATAAAGTTAGCTTCAAAATTATCGGCAATAGGTTAAATCCGATAAACTCTTACTTAAAAAACACTGTTTTACTTACTCGACACATATCTTCTAAAAAAAAATGATGCCATTTTGAAATCTATATAGAAAGTTGTCATATAGTTAAACGCTTCTTGATGCGCCACTTCAACCACATTTAAATTAATTCTTTCTTGAATTAGCAATTCTTGGGCATAGTATATCTTGTATTGATTTATAAAATCAAAAGAATTTACACCGAATTGTTCTGATCACTATTCTTTTTTTGAGTTCGTTTTTAGCTACATCTTTTGCTACTGCCACGATAAGTACCTTTTTGAACGATGCTTACCTATAATGTTCTCGAAGTCATTTATCACATACAGCTGGAAGTCCTTTACCATTTCTTGTTTCTCCATGCTTTACTGTAGTTTTTTTTTGAAGTCGTTCTTGATAATAGAACTTGATCTGTCCTAGAAGTTACTCAATATTATAGTCTAGTATCTACTCGAGCTATAGGAAATATCGCATTTTTTGCTACAAGGTTGATGGAAATCAATCCATTTGCAACGTAGTCAATGTTGGAAATTTGAGGTTGAGACATATTTTTTGATACTGTTTTTTCAAGAGGTGCAATTCTTTCAGCTTTCTCAAGGTGCCAAAAGTGGTTATTTTTGGTCCGCATATTTCTATACGAGGCAGTGGATGTTTGTTTGAGCACCCCATAAAAATCAAATTAATATTGATTTAAACAAAAAGATATCAATTAACGGCAAACAAAATTAGAAATAGAAAACATCCAAATGTTGTACCTATGTTGTACCTGAACATTTTTATAAAGATATTTTCAATAAAAAAACCGAAGATTTCTCTTCGGCTTTCGTACGGGCGGGGAGACTCGAACTCCCACACCTCGCGGCACCAGATCCTAAGTCTGGCGTGTCTACCAATTCCACCACGCCCGCATTTTAAAAATATTTGGACTTTTATTAGGATAAGTCCTAAGTCTAGCGTGTCTACCAATTCCACCACGCCTGCATTAAAAATCCTTTACAACACTTAGGACATATTGTAAAAGGAGTGCAAATATAAACAAGATTTACAACTTACAAACTAAATCTTTCCTGAAAATTCCACATTCTCTTAAATGTACGTTAAACACTTGTGGCAATCTGCTCTATCTGCTTTTGTTTCAGCCCTGTTTTGTACCTTAGCGTCACTTCAAAAAACACAATATGAAAAGTGCAAAACCTTACATTGAAAAAAACAAAGAACGATTCTTGGACGAATTGATCGAACTGTTGAAAATACCTTCCATCAGTGCCGATTCAGCTTACAAAAAAGATGTTCTTAAAACTGCTGAAGCCGTAAAAACACAGCTTGAAAAAGCAGGTTGCGATAAAGTTGAAATCTGCGAAACGCCTGGTTACCCAATTGTTTATGGCGAAAAGATAATCGATAAAAAACTGCCAACCATTCTCGTATATGGTCATTACGACGTGCAGCCGCCAGACCCAGTAGAGTTGTGGGATAGCCCACCCTTTGAACCGGTAATCAAAAAAACCAAAACCCATCCCGAAGGTGCCATTTTTGCCCGAGGAAGTTGCGATGATAAAGGCCAAATGTACATGCACGTTAAGGCCTTGGAATATATGACCAAGACGGACCAACTCCCCTGCAACGTAAAATTTATGATCGAAGGCGAGGAAGAAGTAGGAAGTGAAAGCCTAGGCTGGTTTTTGGAAAGAAACCGTGAGAAATTGGCAAACGACGTAATTTTAATAAGCGACACGGGGATGATTGCCCCAGATGTGCCATCCATTACAACGGGATTACGCGGACTAAGTTATGTGGAAGTGGAAGTTACCGGCCCAAACCGTGACCTTCACAGTGGGTTGTACGGCGGAGCCGTTGCAAATCCTATTAATGTCCTTGCCAAAATGATAGCTTCTCTTCATGATGAAGACAATCATATTACCATTCCAGGCTTTTATGACGATGTGGAAAATCTTTCGAAAATGGAACGGGATAAAATGGCCCAAGCGCCTTTCAATCTTGAAAAATATGAGAAAGCAATCGGCATTAATGCTGTTTACGGGGAAAAAGGTTATACAACCAATGAACGCAATTCAATTCGCCCTACTTTAGACGTAAACGGAATTTGGGGCGGATACATTGGTGAAGGCGCTAAAACAGTAATTGCAAGCAAAGCGTTTGCTAAAATAAGTATGCGTTTGGTGCCAAACCAGGATTGGAAAAAAATCACCGAGCTTTTCAAAAATCACTTTGAAAGCATTGCGCCAAAAGGCGTTAGCGTAAAAGTGAAACCCCACCATGGCGGGCAAGCCTACGTAACCCCGATTGATAGTTTGGGTTATAAAGCCGCGGAAAAAGCCTATGAGGAAACGTTTGGAAAAACACCAATTCCACAGCGAAGTGGCGGAAGTATCCCGATTGTGGCTTTGTTTGAAAAGGAATTGAAAAGCAAAACCATTTTGATGGGCTTCGGTTTGGACAGTGATGCCATCCACTCCCCCAACGAGCATTTTGGAATTTGGAATTATTTAAAGGGAATTGAAACCATTCCGCAGTTTTATCACTTTTTTACGGAGATGAGTAAATAAATTTCTATTGGTCTGGCAAGATTTCCTAAATCTTTCTGGTATTAATAGAGAGACCTGCAAGAAAGCCATTGGCTTCATCTTGCAGGTCTTTTTTTTAGTTAAATTTCTTCGCTACTCCCGGTAATTGGCTATATATTCATTGAGTTCTTCCACGGAGCTTTCGTAATCGAAAGCTTGGCTTACTTTGAAATAATTTCCTATGTCGTAGGTATATGGATATGCGAATTTTGCAAGCTCCAACTGCGTATCATCAAAACTCATTAATTCCACCAAATCACGGACTTGATCTGCAAACATACAATTGGATTGGATAATCTGTTTTGCAAGAGCTAATCTTGTATCGTCAAATGCTTTGTCCTTTATTATTTTTTTCGCTTCTTGAAAATCCGCCTCGGTCAATGGCCATGGGCAGCCTATGCTCCCGTTATAGCCGTCCATTACGTAAGCATCCGTCACCGTAGTGTTAGTTATAGTAGTTGTGGACGTGGTTTGTTCATAATAGCCATCATTTCCACCAACATTTACAGAAACATTTATGCCTACTCCATCTCCATTTACGCCCATATGCATACCAGTATTATTTCCTCTGGTGGTAGTGGTTGTAGTTTTTACAACAACCGGCACTGTAGCATAAGGCACTACCACAACATCTGGATGGGCGGCTACTGGAGAATCGTCTTGCAAGGCAACAGCACTAAAAAACCGTACTCTAACGCCCTTATTTGTATTCTTTATTTGATATACTATTTCTGAAGATGCCTCTGGCATATAAAGTGTTTTTATAACCGAATCACCAGTATCTTCAAATTTTAATTGCAATTTTAGTACTGGCTGTTCAAAACCTTCAATACGAACATTTTTAGCCGGAGCTGCATGTTGTTGAATACCATTGATGAAAATTGTAAAGGGTGCGGTTTCTTGAGTAAAAAATTCAAGGTTATACCTATTTTGTCCTATGGCACCGTTAAGCATAAAGACCGAAAAGAGAAAGAAGTAGTTTATTTTTTTCATTATATTTAGTTTAGCCAAGCATTTTCAAAGATTGTGCCACCAGATTATATTTTCTTAACAAAATCAGTAATAAGCACAATCTGTTGCCCATCTACTTTGCCTTCAATATATTTTTCATTTTCATGATCCAATGAAATTCTACGAACAGCTGTCCCCTGTTTGGCAACCATACTACTTCCCTTCACTTTTAAATCTTTTATTAAAACAACGGAATCTCCCGCTTCCAAAATAACACCATTGCTATCGCGGTGAATAATTGCTTCCGCTTTGCTTTCTTCAACTCCAGCCTTGGCCCACTCCTTGGTTTCATCTTCCAAGTACATCATATCCAACAAATCCTGTGGCCAACCTTCAGCTTTTAAACGGTTCAGCATGCGCCAAGCCACAACTTGCACTGCGGGAACAGTACTCCACATACTATCATTTAAGCAACGCCAATGATTTGGCTCCACTTTTTCCGGGTCTTCAATCTGTTCTTTACAAGTGTTGCAAACCAAAATGCTTGTGTCAGCCACATCTGTGGGGGAATTGGGCACTTCAAAAACACTTAGGTTTTCTTCCGCACCGCAAAGTTCACATTTATTGCCGCTTCTTTCCCGTAATTCTTTTTCTGAATTCATTTTTAAAATTTGGGTAAAGGTAAGATATTCTACTTTGGGTTAGGTGGGGCTATTCAGACCTATTTTTGGATTTGCGATTCCCTATAATAAAAAAACTACTCTACACTTGTAGAATTCAAATAATTGTTCTACGTTTGTAGAGATAATTTTAAAATCGCAGAAATGTCACTATCAAATTCCGAAGAACAATTGATGCAGCTCCTGTGGAAAAAGGAACGTGCTTTTATGAAAGATTTAATAGACGCATACCCCGAACCCAAGCCAGCAACAACAACTGTTGCCACACTTTTAAAACGGATGCAGGACAAAAATTTTGTGGATTATATCCAACTGGGCCGTTCTCGCGAATATTTTCCGTTGGTGAAAAAGAAGGATTATTTTTCCAAACACGTAAATGGTTTGATTAAAAATTTCTTCAATAATAGTCCTTCACAGTTTGCTTCATTTTTTACTGAGGAAACCAACCTCTCCAAAAAAGAATTGGAAGAATTGAAAACGCTTATAGATTCTGAAATTAAAAAGAAACATCCATAAAAATAATGATGACTAGAAAACTAAATCTTGCTCGGATGTTCAATCAAAACCACTAAAAAGAAAATTAACGATTGATTAAATAAGTATGGAAATCTATCTCTTAAAATCCGCCGCTTGCCTCCTCCTATTCTTTGCTTTTTATAAAGCATTTTTAGAACACACTTCCATTCATAATTTTAAACGTTATTATCTTTTGGGAAGTTTATCGGCTTCATTTCTTATCCCACTAATAACCTTTACAACATATATTGAACCTTCCGCAGTCGTTCCAATTTATTCTGAAGTAAATCAGCAACAGGTTTTTTTCGAAGTTGAAGAAACCATTAACTATTTGCCACTTGTTTTATGGGGAATTTACATTTTGGGGATTTTGTTTTTTAGTTTGAAATTTTGCAGAAACCTTTTCGGTTTAGCTCAAAAAATAAATAGGAATCCCATATATAGAAATAACCCATTTATAAATGTGCTACTAAGGGAAACAGTGATTCCACATACATTTTTCAACTACATTTTTTTAAATAAAATGAAATTTGAAAACGATGAAATTCCTACTGAAGTTATGCTTCACGAACAAACGCACGCTTTGCAAAAACACAGTGCAGACATTCTTTTTATTGAAATTTTACAGATTGTGTTTTGGTTCAATCCATTACTTTATTTCATAAAAAGAAGTATCAAGCTGAACCACGAATTTTTGGCGGATCAAGCCGTTTTGAAAGCCGGATCGGAAACCTCGGAATATCAAAAAATATTATTAGCATTCTCATCAAATGCCTTTTCGCCAACATTGGCAAATTCAATCAATTATTCATCCATCAAAAAACGTTTTACAGTTATGAAAACACACACCTCAAAAAGAGCCATTTGGCTTCGCAGTTTATTGATTTTACCGTTGCTTTCCGTATTGATTTATGGATTTAGTTCCCAAAAAATTATTCAAAAGGAAGTTGAGAAAAATAAGGAATCTAAAGAATTGATTCAACAAACAGCAAGCAAAGCCGAATTGAACGAATACAACAAACTGGCAAAAAAGTATAACGCTGTTGATATCGAAAAAAGAATTATTAAAAAGAAAGATCTGGAAAGGCTGGAAATTATTTATAAAAAAATGACTGATGAGCAAAAGGCCAATAATGAGCCATTCCCGGAGTGTTTTCCACCACCTCCGCCACCTCCGCCACGTGCTCCTAATGCACCTTCAGTTACTGGCGGAAATTTGTATATGATCCCCGAGGCACCACCGGCTCCAAATCCAGACCCAATAGAATATATAAAAGAATTGGCGAAAAAAGGAGCTACCTTTTATATCGGCCCACATAAATATACGGCCGATGAAGCAATTGAATTGGTCCAAAAGAGTGAAAATGAATCAATCGATGTAAGCAAGTATCCAATAGTTATACTTGACGGATGTTAAGAATGCAAATTGTTTAACCATATTCCAGACCTCACAGATTTTAAAACCTGTGAGGTCTTTTATTTTGGAATTTGTTTTTTATTTGAAATTTTCCGTATGTAACATTCTGAATCTTTTGACGTTATATAGTTTCATCAATCTAAAATCAATATGCTACAACGTTTTTTCATTTTCTGCTCTGGCGCAGATACTGCTATTCTTGACGAATGTTCTCCCGGCGAACGCACCAAATATGCCGGCATTGGCGCCACGGTTTTCTTTACCGCCGTTATGGCAACCATTGCCGCCGCCTATGCCCTCTATACTGTCTTTGATAATTACTACTCCGCTATTTTCTTCGGGATTATTTGGGGCTTACTAATCTTTAATCTGGATAGATTCATCGTATCCACCATCAAAAAAAGAAACAATTTCTTTGACGAATTGCTACAAGCCTCTCCGCGAATAGCTTTGGCAATAATTATAGCCATTGTGATTTCAAAACCTTTGGAAATGAAAATTTTTGAAAAGGAAATAAACCAAGTTTTGCTTACCGAAAAAAACGAAATGACCCTCGCCAACAAAGACCAGTTGGCATTGCAATACAACCCTTCCGTTAAGGCATTAGAAACCGAAATTGAGGGTTTAAAAAGTGAGATAACTACCAAAGAAGCGGAAGTAAACGCTTTATACGAAACCTACATAGCAGAGGCCGAAGGCCGCAAAGGCACCGAACTCATCGGCAAAGGTCCCGTTTATAAAGAAAAACGCGACAAGCACGACGCCGAGCTCGCGGCATTAGCCGAACTGAAAAAAACAAACGCAGAAAAAATTACCACAGCTGAAGTGCAAATAGCAACCCTCGCCACCGAATACAAAACCAAAGTAGCAGACACCCAGCCCGTAATTGATGGCTTTGATGGTTTGATGGCACGTGTAAATGCTTTGGATAAACTTCCATGGTTGCCATCTCTTTTTATCTTTTTACTCTTCCTAGCCATTGAAACTTCCCCTATAATCGCGAAACTTTTGTCCCCAAAAGGCGCTTACGACTTAAAACTTGAAGAACAGGAAAGTGCATTAAAATCATGGGTAACCCAACAAAAAACACAACGGGATATTTTGGTTACCACAGACCGCGATATCAACAACCGCGTATATGCCGACATTGCCGAGGAACAGGAACTTTACGATTACAAACGCAAAAAAGCCCGCGATTTGATGCAATTGCAGGCCGATGCTTTTTATAAGAAACAGAAAAGCATACTTTAAATAATGAAATACGAAATTAGAAATGTGAAATTTTAAATCGCATTTCTAATTTCGTATTTCTTACTTTTTTGGTATTATTGTTAGTCAATTATCCTCAATAATAATATGTCCAAAACCACTTCCGAACAAGCTTCACAAATTGCCTACGAGCAATACAATATTTCTGCCGAAGCCACAAAACTGGAAGGCTATGTTGATGAAAACTTTTTATTGAAAACAGCTTCGGGTGAAAAATTTCTTCTGAAAATCTGTTCCGAAGAAAATCTGGAGCAATTGGATTTTCAAATTCAAATCCTGCAGCATCTTTCAGCAAAAAATCTTGGCATTTCGCTTTCAGAAATCGTTCCAAATAAAAACGAAAATTTGCTTTCAATACTTCCAAATAATAAAACCGCAAGAATATTATCCTGGCTTCCCGGCCGTCTGTGGGCAACCGCAAACCCTAAAACAGCAAGTTTGCGAAACAGTCTGGGAGAAGCTGCCGGAAGTTTAACTAAAGCGCTGCAAGATTTTGAACATCCCGAGTCACAAAAAACCCTTGATTGGGATTTGGCTAATTCGGCTTGGACAAACGCACACACAAATCGTTTTACGGGGAATCAAAAAGAGGTTGTACAATACTTTCAAAATCGTTTCAGTGAAATTCAACAGGAATACAAAAACCTTTCAAAAAGTATCGTCCATAATGATTTAAACGATTATAATATTTTGGTTTCGGAAGATTTAAGCAATCCAAGAGTAACAGGTTTGATTGATTTTGGCGACTCGGTTTATACACAAACCCTCAATGATCTCGCCATTGCATTAGCATACGCAATTATGGATCTGCCCGATCCACTTTCAGCAGCTTTGGAAGTGATAAATGGCTATAACAAACACTACAAACTTTCTGAAAAGGAACTGGAGTGTCTGTACATTTTAGTCGGGATGCGTTTGGTTACAACCGTAACAAACGCATCACTTAAAAAAGAGGAATTTCCAAACGATGATTATTATGTAATCAGCGAAAAACCTGCTTGGGTTTTACTGGAAAAGTGGTTTGCCGTAAACGAAGATTTCGCCTATTATTCTTTTCGGAATGCCTGCGGAATGGAAACCCATCCAAAAGCAAAAAACTTTGAAGATTGGGCTTCAAATAATACGTTTCAACTTTCTGAATTATTTCCAACAATTGCTAAAAACGAAATCCACTTGCTCGATTTAAGCCCTGCAAGTACTTGGATTGGCAGCAAAAATGATTTCAATAACCTTGATTTGTTTCAATTTAAAATTGAACAACTTCAAAAAGAGAATTCCTCAAAAATTATAGCGGGAGGATACTGCGAACCGCGTCCGCTTTACACAGCTTCATCCTACGATAAAAAAGGAAACAATGGCCCCGAAAGCCGGACCATCCATCTAGGCATAGATTTTTGGCTTCCCGCAGAAACTCCAGTCCACACTATGTTCGACGGAACTGTTGTAACCGCCGTAAACGACGAAGGCTATAAAGAATATGGGGGCTTAATCATTTTAAAGCACAGCTTTGAAAACGTGGAATTCTTCACGCTTTACGGGCATCTTTCCGTAAAAAGCCTCTCTTCAATTTCTGAAGGAACACAACTGAAAAAGGGAGATTGCATCGGTTATTTGGGTAATGAAAACGAAAACGGGGTTTGGGCGCCACACCTTCATTTTCAATTAATGCTTTCAATGTTGGATTTTAAAATTGACTTTCCGGGTGTAACCTATTTTAACCAATTGCCAGTTTGGAACGGCATTTGTCCCGATCCAAATCTGCTTTTCAAAATTGAAAATTTAAAAACCAAGTATGTTCAATCTTCTGAAAAACTAATCAAATTCAGAAAAGAACACCTCGGAAAAGGCTTAAGTTTATCCTATGATAAACCGTTGCACATTGTCCGCGGGGAAGGCGTTTATTTGATTGATGCCGAAGGAAGAAAATATTTAGACACAGTGAATAATGTAAACCATGTGGGCCATCAACATCCTAAAGTGGTTGCCGCCGGACAAAAACAAATGGCGGTTTTGAATACGAATACCCGCTATTTACACGAAGAAATTATCGCTTATGCAGAAGCATTATTACAGAAACTACCCCCACATTTGTCAGTTATCCATTTTGTGAATTCAGGCAGTGAAGCCAACGAGCTTGCATTGAGAATGGCAAAAACAGTTACTGGAAAGAAAGATTTTTTAGCAATTGAAGTTGGCTATCACGGAAACACAAATGCAGCAATAGATGTAAGCTCGTACAAATTTGAAGGTGAAGGCGGTTTTCCAAAGCCTGAAACCACACATATTCTTCCACTTCCCGATTCCTTCCGAGGAAAATATTCTGGAGAAAACTGCGGGGTTGATTACGCAAATCACGCAAAGGAAATCATCGAAAATTTAAAAGCTGAAGGGAAAGATATTGCAGGTTTTATTGGGGAAACTATGATTAGTTGCGGCGGACAAATTGTTCCGCCGAACAATTATTTCAAAGAAGTTTACAAACACGTCCGCAAAGCTGGCGGCATTTGTATTGCCGACGAAGTGCAAACAGGATTTGGTAGACTGGGCAAAACTTTTTGGGCGTTTGAACTTTACGATGTGCAACCAGATATTGTAACGATGGGCAAACCCGCTGGCAACGGTCATCCGCTAGCAATTGTTGCTTGCACAAAAGAAGTGGCAGAAAAATTCAATACGGGAATGGAGTACTTTAATACTTTTGGCGGAAATCCTGTTTCCTGCGCTATTGGTCGCGCGGTTTTTGAGGTTGTTGAAGAAGAAAATCTGCAACAGAATGCTTTGGAAGTTGGAGGATTTTTAAAAGAAGAATTGAAAACCCTACAAAAACAATTCTCAATAATTGGCGATGTGCGCGGCGAAGGGCTATTTTTAGGATTTGAATTAAATGATTCAGAAAAAAATCCGTTACCTGAACACGCTTCCTATTTAGCAAACAGAATGAAACAGCTTGGTATTTTGATGAGTATTGATGGTCCAGATCACAACGTTTTAAAAATAAAACCTCCAATGGTTTTCAGTAAAGAAAATGCTACAGAGCTTCTTTTTAGATTGGAAACTGTTTTTGGGGAGGATTTTATGATGAAATTTTAAACCCTCTTTGCTTGCTGCGCCATGCTAGTTTTATGAAGAGGCACAGAGAACACGGATTTTTTACGAATCCTTCTTTTTAATCAAATAAGCGAATGCCTCCATCCCTTTAGTGTGTTCAAAAATCACTTTCAGTACAGCGATTACTGGTAACGCAATAATTGCGCCCACCATTCCCCAAAGTGTGGAAAACAGAATTACCCCAAAAACGGTAATAAACGGGTTTAGATCGGTTTCATCGCCAATAATCCACGGAGTTAGTATGTAATTTTCCACTAATTGCGCTGCGGCAATCACGCCAATAACAATAAGCGCCGGTGTACTGCCCGAATACAAATAGGAAAGCAGTACTGCAAAACCGCCACCGATAAAGTTACCCACATACGGAATTATGGAAAATAGAGCCGCAAAAAGCGCCAAAAATAAAGCATAGGGCACTGAACCAAGGGTAAAACCAAGATAATAAATGCCGAAGAGGAATAACATAATTTTACCTTTTCCTATAAAATACGCACTTGTAATTTTTGCAGAATCCCTTAAAAGAGCACCCATCGCGGAAGAATCAGCAACCAATTTTTTGAAAAATTTGATAAACATTTTCTTTTGCATTAATAAAAGAATGATGTACACAAAGATGATGAGCGACTGTGATAATAGATTTAATAATGAAGAAAGAAATGTTTTCCCCAAACTTTCTGCCTTTTGCACAATCCTTTTATTGTTATCTATATAGTTTTTATAATCCCAGTTTAAACGTTCATTTGCCCATTGCGAAAGGGTATTCAATTTTTCGCCAGCTTTTTCTTTTATAGTCGGCCAATCTCCCGCAATATTATTTATTTGTGAACTTATAAGCCACGTGAGCAGTAAAAATACCATAATCATTAAAACGATGGATAGCGTTATAGAAAGCCAGTTGGGTAATCCCCACTGTCTCATTTTTTTGGTAGGTTTGTCCAATAAAATAGCAACGATTGCAGCCACAAATAGAGGCATTAAAAGGCTTGCCCCAATGTAAAAAATTGTCAAAATGCTTCCTAAAATAAGGAATGCTTTGATTAAATAAACACCGGAAATAGAAATTTTGGACTCGCTCAAAATATTGTTTTAGAGTGGAACTTCTGCTATGAAACTTAGGCTATTTGTAAATTTATAAGAAATTTTGTTTCCTAATTGTTCGATAAGCAAATTATATTGCCTTTATACACTTTAATTATACCTTTATATTTAAATTTTTCTCTGTCTTTGTGATGAAAAATTATAATTAAAAATGAAAGATCTCATAACTAATAAAACACATAAATATGAAAAATATAATATTCTTTTTCTTTCTAATTACAACGCTTAATGCTGTTTCCCAAACCGAAGCTGCCGATAGAGATGCAATCCTTTCCGTATTGAAAACGCAAGAAAAAGCTTGGAACCAAAACGATTTGGAAGGTTTTATGCAAGGCTATTGGAAAAATGATTCGCTAAAATTCTATGGCAGCAGCGGCATTACAAATGGTTGGCAAAAAACGCTTGACAATTACAAAAAGGGGTATCCTTCGAAAGAATATACGGGCAATCTTTCCTTTACTATAGAAGCTGTTACCGAGATTGACAAAGAATCTTATTATGTAATGGGGCAGTTCCATTTAATCCGCAATGTGGGTAATGCAAATGGAATTTTCCTGATTATTTTCAGAAAAATTGATGGTGAATGGAAAATTATAGCCGATATGTCCTGTTGATTTAAAAAAAAGGATGCTCGAAAGCATCCTTTTCCTGAAAAAATTAATGTTCGGGGGTACTATTTTGAAAGCTCGGCTACCAAAGTATAGGCAGCATCACCATGAACGCCGGTAAGATACTTGCCCCATTTTTTACCTCGCTGTTTTCCAGCATCACCAGGCCAGGCCTGATCAATCAATTCGCTATTTTTATCAAACATTTTTTCCATATCGCAAAGTGAATCAACAAAAAATGCTTCCACAAATTCAGTTTTGTCACTTCCCCAAGCATGAACATTTGGGTAGTATCCTTTAATATATTCATTCTTTGAAAGAACCTTCGCGAAATTTTCAGAGCGCATTTCATTGAACTCTTTCTGTGTGCCATCCTCTGGGTAAGTAAAATGTGTTTTTCTAACGTACAATACTAAATCCTTGGTGTTGTTATCCGGAAGCAATTTGGCGCCATCTATAGGAGCATAAATTTCATCGGAATGTTTAACGGAAAAATAATCATCGAGTTTTTTAAAAAAGGCGTTTCTTGCATTTTCATCGGGCCACGCTTGTTTGGCTAACTCTTCATTGCGTTGCGCAGCCTTATTAATAGCTTCCCAAGAAGGGTAGGTCTGTACGCTAAGTACTTCAGAATTGTCCGGAGTAAATAGGTGAGTGTAAAAGGAAGATGAGGTGATGTATTCATTTTTACTAGTCACTTTTTGAAGGTATTCCTTTTGCAATGCTTTCCAAGCATCCATGCTGAAATCTTCTTTATCCATATTCCAGTGCATAGTGGTGACTGAAAGATATTTTGGGCGATTCGCTTCATCTTGGGCGAACATACTAAGATTCAACAGCAACATAATGAATGCCATTGTAATAAACTTAAGGTTGGTAGTTTTTTTCATAATCCAAAAAATTAAATTAGTATAAATATTAAAATTGAATACTATTTAATGTTTGGGGCAAAACAAATAAGAGGAGAGTATGGGGAATTGAATATATAAATATAAACAAAAATATTACAATTAACTGTATTTGTGGAACTTGTAATCTATTAATCTACAATTTGCATTTTTTTGAGTAGAAAAGAAGCATTCATATTTTGGCAAATACCGGGTTTAAAGGTATAATCAAAATAAAGCTCATCGTTTTCAATACGCGCATCAAAGAAATAATTTTTGACCTTCGGAAGCTCTTCCGCGGCAACGCAAAGGCTCAAATCGTGCGTGGCAATTATTCCCGTGGAATTGCTGGCCACAAGCTTTTCGACAAATTTTCGCGAACCGATTGCTTTGTCGGTGCTGTTGGTTCCTTTCAAAATTTCGTCGAGTATGATGAAATAGCGGTCTGTTTTTATTTCTTCCACTATGAATTTTAATCGTTTCAGTTCACTAAAGAAATACGACTCATCATCCGTTAAACTATCGGTAGTGCGCATACTTGTTATTAATTTAATTGGATTGTATTCGGCTTTTTCGGCGCAAACGGGTAAACCTATATTGCCCATTACAATCTGTAGGGAAACAGTTCTCAAAAAAGTACTTTTCCCCGCCATATTTGCTCCTGTAATAATGAAAAACTCTTCGGAATTTATCTGAAAATCATTGCGCACCATCGTATTTTCTTTCAATAACGGATGCCCCGCCCCTTTCACTTTTAACACTGGGATATCATCGCTTATTTTAGGATAAACATAGTTGGGATGATTAAAAGCAAAATTGCCCAAACTATTGTAGGCGTCATAAAAAGTGATAACATCGAACCAAACGGCAACGCTTTCTTTGTGTGCTTCAATCCACTTTTCAATATTATAACTTTGGCGAAGGTCGCGCAGCATAAATCCGTTGGCAATTACGCCAATAAGCATATTGCTCCGTTGGTCCAAGGCATCGAGATGTTTTGCAAATTTTCTTAAAACTGAAGAAGCTTTTACTTCTTCACCCACGATCAAATCTCTTTTTTTGGAAAGCAATTCCGAGGAAAAATTTTCGGATTCAATTTCCAAAATCAATTTGTGAAACTGCTCAAAAGTGCTTTGTATTTTTGAAGTATGCGAAGACAGATCGTTTATTTTTTTTAAGTAACGCCCTGTTATAGACAATCCTAAAAAGAACCAGCCCGCTACAGCATAACCCGAAACTAAATCTAAATAATTGGTGACCAATAATACCAATGAAACTCCGGAAAAAACCAATGATACAGGTTTTATCCAACTGGGCACAAATATTTTATAATTTTTCAACCACTGTGTAACTTCCGCAACAGAAACCTCTGTTTTCACCAAAGAAGCGATTGCGGAAAACCTTTGCCGCCAGTTAGGCATTTGTGAAAGTTCATTGATTGCTTGCTGTTTCTTTGGAATAAAGTCTATTGAATTTTCGGTAAAAACGGCGGCCAAGAAATCGGCTCCACTTTCCAAAGCAGTTCTGTTCAAATATTGAAAAAAAGAACCCCGCCCAAATAGATCGATATCCTGACTGTAAAAATGCAATGGATCCTTATATTTTTCGCCGTCAGGTAAATGGTTGAAAACACGTCCCAACACTGCGAGCTCCGTTTCATTTTGTGCAATCAGTGCTGTTTTTAAATCGCGCTCATATTGCAGCCCACTGTGTTTTGAAACCAAGTAAACGAAGACCGCAATAGCAACTACAATAGTTGCAATAATAAGTTTTGCATTTCCAAAGAAAAAATATATTCCAAGACACGCCAATAAAAATACAGCTAGCCTGAGGCTGCTGGAAACAACAAGTTTTCCTTTAATTTTCTGTAATTCTTCGGAATGGATTTCAATCTGTAATTTATAAAATTCGGAAGGATGGCTCATTTATTATTTTTCAATTAAAGCGAAGCAAGTTCGGCTTGTAGTTTTTTTGTGAGGCTTTGTACAACTAACGCATAAGAATGGTCAATTAATTCTAAAACCAGTTGATGTGGAATATTTCTTTCCAGTTCCACGGTATTCCAATGCACTTTGCTCATATGATAGCCCGGCCTGATCAAACCATCGTATTCTTCACGAAGTTCGATTGCACGCTCGGGATCGCACTTTAGGTTTGCAGCTGCAGGATGAGCTTCTAAACCGGTGAGTGCAAACATTTTACCCATAACCTTAAATACCAGTGTATCTTCACCAAACGGAAAGGTTTCTTCAACACCTTTTTTTGAAATACAGTAATCTCTAAATTGCTCTATATTCATTGTTTCAACTTTGGTTTTTCTTCGGCGGCGTAAAGCGCAGAATAGTCCAGTTTCCAATTTATTGTTTCTACAAGTTTTTCCATTAGTTGAATGGTTTCCAAAGCCTGTTTTGAGGCTTCGTTAAACAAACCTGTTTCTGGAATTTTATCTACTATATGCTTTTTTGCTTCTTGGTTTATATCGGTTAAATCGCTTGCTGTAAAAGGGTTTGCCCAACCTTCTGTTTTATCATAATATTTAAAATCAGTTTCGATGGTGAGCAGTTCGGGCTGAGGAAAATTGGTCAAAATAATTGTTCGGTTTTTGGTATCGGCACTCATTTTTAATTTTGTGAGATCAAAGCCTATGTGTGCTTTTGCTTCAATTAAAACCAAAGCTTTCTTTTTGCCCAATAGCAGATTTAGCCACTTGTCCTTTACATTTTCATAATAGAAGATTTCAGAAAAATCACCTTCCACAGTAATGAATTTGCAGACACTGCGGATTTTTTCCATCAAAATCACGGACTGGGTGTTTACCTTTTCCTTTCTTCCACCGCCAAAACGCGCAAAAATGAAATAAGCCAAAATGGCGCCAGCAGCTAAACCAATAAATAGATATTCCATAATATTATTTTCCAATGATTCCCAAATGTGTATGCTTAAAACTGTCAGGATATTTTAAACCGCAGCCAAAAATCCTGTCAAAAGACGCATGTGAAAACAAAATAATCCCCACAAGCATCAAGAGAGAATTTACCAAATATAACCCAATTAATGCTATTGTTATAGCAACTGCTTTATGATGGAATAAATTATAACTGATTGCGCCAATTTTTGGATTCACCAAATAACCCAGCATCCCTATATCAGGTAAAAATAGCAATAATGGAAATAACCACCATTTATAATCCAACATTGAAAAGAGTACAATTCCCAAAATGAATTGTGCCAATTCTTCAATTTTGAGGGTTGTTTTCATTTTATTAAATTTTATAAAGCACAGGTTTACTTGGCGAAGCATCATTGTGAAAGGAAGCGATCTGTAAATTCAACAAATACATTCCATCTTTTACCGAATCGGGAACATAAATTAATTCTGTAATCGTACAGTCGTGGCGCGGATTTTCAGGATAGTTCCAAAAAGCTTTGTGCGCCAAAAGTTTGCCTTCGTCCTTTTCCTTATCGACCGAAGGAAGGTCAATCAACAAATGTTTTACACCAATCTCTCTCAAAAACAGAGCAGATTTTTCGTGAAGAAACGGCCAGTTGGTATCTGACCAATGCTTTGATTTTTTATCTGAATTATTTGGAAGTGTTCTGATTATAATGGCTTCGGGAGCTTTTCCATTTAATGCATTTTGTATGCTTTCTTCGGAAATAATTTCGTCATCGCCTACTTTTTCAGGTTTCACCGAAATAACTTCCGCCAAAAAGAAAAAGGTTTTCAGCGCATTATTCACGGAATGAAATTCCTCTGAAATATGCCCAAAGCATTCCGTATGCGTACCGTGTGCATGCGGATTGAAAAATACATTATTAAAATTTACTGAACCGCCATCCGAAACTTTCCCAATCCAATCTCCCATTTTTACTGGTTCAATGGTGGGTTCATTTTGATACCAAACCAAGGGATTTTCTTCCGAAGCCTGTAATGGAATTGAAATATCCAAGGGTTTGGAAAGATCAATAGAAAACGTTTTATGTTTATATTGAATGTTAGCTTTCATTAGCAATCTATTTTTTTCAAGATTTTGAACCTTCCTGCAAAGTCTCCAAGACCTTGTAGGTCTTTCTCAGTTATACCTACAAGGTCTTGGAGAACTTGCCGGACAGAATCGTTCCTGTCAATCTAAATTTACTAAGAATAAATCTGCCGCAATACCATCACTTAAAAATTTTCCTTTTTTGGAAATTTTTAAGGTTTTATTTTCGAGTATTAAAAGTCCATTTTTTAAATTATGTTCGGCTTGATTCAAAAGATATTCAGCATAATCATTTCCAAATTCATCTTTTACCTTTTGCAACGAAACGCCCCATTTAGTTCGAAGTCCCGTCATTATATATTCGTTATATTTATTCTCTTTTGAAAGAATTTCACTTTCCGAAGGAAGAATTCCCTCTTCAATGCTTTTAATATATTTTGTGTTGTTTGCAACGTTCCAACTACGCGATTTTCCGTCATAACTATGAGCGGAAGGGCCAATGCCCAAATAAGGCTTCCCCTGCCAGTAAGCAGTATTGTTTCGTGAAAGGTAACCAGGTTTTCCGAAATTTGAAAACTCATAATTTTCCAAACCTGCCTTTTCGGTTTCAGCCAGCAGAATTTCATAATGTTCTTTTGCCACTTCCTCGTCCACCGGGGGTACGATTCCTTTTTCAATGAATTTCTTTAAAGCAGTTTTTGGTTCCACCGTCAAGGCATAACAGGAAAGATGCGGAACATCTAATTTTAAAGCGATATCGAGGTTTTTTTGCCATCGTTCGTTTGTCATTCCTGGAATCCCGTAAATTAAATCGATGCTGATATTTTCGAAATATTTCTTTGCTTCCACAATACAATCCAAGGCTTCGGAAGCATTGTGGGCGCGGTTCATCAGTTTTAAATCTTCTTCGAAGAAGGATTGAATTCCGATGCTCAATCTGTTAATCTGTGAGTTTGTGAATTTGTGAATTTGCTTTTCTGAAAGGTCATCGGGATTGGCTTCGAGTGTTATTTCCGGATTTTCTGAAAGGGTATAATTTTTATAAATGGTTTCAAAAATCTGTTCCAATTCTTCGGAAGAAAGCAAACTGGGAGTGCCGCCCCCGAAATAGATGGTTTCCAATTTATCATTCAATTCATTTTTCCTTAAAACCAATTCGGCACAAAGGGCATTCACCAATTCGCCTTTTTTCTTTAAGGAAGTTGAGAAATGAAAGTCACAGTAATGACAGGCCTGTTTGCAAAAAGGAATATGAATATAAATTCCAGACATAATTCAATTAACAATAATCAATAAACAATTATTAATTTGGTTTTATACGAGTCGATTTTAGAATTGAGAAAAGCATTTTAGACAATTCATCTGCATCAGCATATAAACCGTTAAACTCTTCAACAATAATGAAATCTGAATCTTTTAATAACGATAGCCAATATTTTGTTTCTAAGCTTTCTTTGTATGCTATTGATATTTTAGCTGAAAAATCAGCTTTTGAGATTGCTCCATTTGCCTCCGCTACATTTGCGCCAATGGAGGTTCCACATCGAAGCAATTGCTTTGACAAAATGTATTCTTTTTTATCAATAGTCAACATTTTATAGGTACTGATAATTTTCAGAGCAAATTTATATGACTTTTCGGAAAGTGGGTTTTCTTTGTGCATTTTGAAAAATTGTTCATTGATAATTGCTTACTGTTTATTGACCTTGTCTTCATTTTGACTTACAAAGGCTGCCCAACCCGTATAACTTTTGCCCGTTTCAACTTTCCCGGAATTAAAAAAATGACAAACCGCAGCTGCCAAACCGTCTGTACTATCGAGGTTTTTCGGAAGTTCCTTTAACCCCAACAAGCTTTGCAGCATTTTTGCCACTTGTTCTTTACTGGCATTTCCGTTGCCGGTAATAGCCATTTTTATCTTTTTGGGAGAATACTCTGTGATGGGTATTTCTCGCGAAAGTCCTGCAGCCATTGCAACGCCCTGCGCCCGCCCCAACTTCAGCATGGATTGTACGTTTTTCCCGAAGAATGGTGCCTCAATGGCTATCTCGTCCGGTTTATGGGTATCGATCAACTCTATGGTACGTTCAAAAATCAGTTTCAGTTTTAGATAGTGATCGTCGTATTTCTTAAGTTGCAGTTCATTTAATTGAATAAACTCCATGTTTTTTCCCACTACTCTTATAAGCCCGAAGCCCATAATAGTTGTTCCGGGATCGATTCCTAAAATAATTTTTTCTGTTTTGGCTTTCATATTTTGAGCGGTTCCCGCTTACACTGGAATTCGTATTTTAGCCTAATGGTAATGGCTTCGCACAAATTTAGACAATATCTGCTTCCAGCCCTAAAGGTTTTGGTGCTCGTTCTTACTTTTGGCTATATTTTCCTGAAAGTGAAAAATAACGAGGCAATAAATTTTCCAGAATTTATAGGAAGTATTTTCGATAAAAAAATGGCAATATGGGCACTCTTGTTTTGTTCTGTTTTGGCCACTGCCAATTGGTTTTTCGAAATATGGAAATGGAAAACGGTAGTTGCCGTCACTGAAAAAATAGATATCAAAATTGCTGCCAAGCAATGCTTAGCCTCCTTGACAGTTTCCTTGGCAACACCCAACCGCAT
Organism: Flavobacteriales bacterium; assembly: GCA_038215845.1. Taxonomy (GTDB): domain Bacteria; phylum Bacteroidota; class Bacteroidia; order Flavobacteriales; family Flavobacteriaceae; genus Aequorivita. Next base: position 32,039 of record JBBQQN010000018.1, read on the forward strand.
CGGGGAATACGGGGCCAAGGCTTTATTTTTTGAATCCTCCAAACGAAAAAAAGTGTTGCTGTTGAATTTTTTTTCCAATGTAACGCAAATGCTGGTCACAACATTTTTTGGGATACTGGGACTGTTTTATTTTATTCCACAGTTCAAGATTCCTTTATCTTCAGAAAGCGTTTTTATTATTGGTTTATCGCTAATAATCGCTTTCGGGATCGGTTATTTTTTAAAGGAAAAAGAGCTGTTGATTAAAGGTTTTACCATTGGAAAAAGTTTTCGATTTTTTAATAATATTTCGGCAACCATAAAATTGAAAACCTTAGCGTTTTCGCTATTCCGATATTGTATTTTTAGCGGAATGTTTTGTGGGTTGCTACTGTTTTTTGGGGCGGAAATTAAGTTGACCGAAGCCTTTCCCTTAATTTTTACCATGTATTTATTGGTTTCCATCTTACCCACCCTTTTTATTTTTGATGTCGTTGTCCGAAGTGGCATTGCCGTTTGGGTGTTTTCATTTATCGGGGTACCGGAGCTGACAGTTTTGTCGACAGTCTTGGTTATTTGGCTTTTCAATTTTGTATTGCCTTCGCTTTTAGGAAGTTTTTTCGTAATTACCTATCAACCCACAACCCAATGATTTTGGGGCTTCTTATACTTTTTTTCGCCTACTTCTTTTGTATGATGGCATTGTTGTACGGCTTTAAAAAGCTGCCTATTTTTTCTGAAGTAGCATCGCAACCTTCGACCCACTTTACTATTATAATTCCTTTTAGGAATGAAGCAAAAAACCTTCCAAACCTTTTAAGTTCCATCGAGAAGTTGAATTATCCTTCTGAATTTTTTGAAATCATTTTTGTAAATGATGCTTCGGAAGATGATTCCGAAGCAATCATTTTAGCAGCAATTGATAGAAATGACATTTCAATAAAACTGATACAAAACAAGCGTATTTCCAATTCGCCAAAAAAAGATGCCATTACTGAAGCCATCCGCCTTTCAAACATGGAATGGATTTTAACTACCGATGCGGACTGTTCGCTACCAGAAAATTGGTTAAAAAGCTTGGACGCCTTTATTCGAAAACATAATCCTGTAATGGTTGCTGGCCCTGTAATTTATAGCACAGACAATACTTTGCTGGAGAATTTCCAACAACTGGATGGGCTGAGTTTGCAAGCGGTAACCATAGGCAGCTTTGGATTGTTAATTCCATTACTGAGCAACGGGGCGAATTTGGCCTACCAAAAAGAAACTTTTTTGAAGGTAAATGGTTTTACGGGAAACAATCACATTGCCAGCGGCGATGATATTTTTCTTTTGGAAAAAATGAAAAAGGTTTTTCCTAAACGGGTGAAGTTTTTAAAATCGAGAGAAGCTATTGTTATTACACAACCCCAAACATCTTGGAAAAACTTGGTGAATCAGCATATACGTTGGGCTTCAAAAACTTCGAAAATAAAAAATTCCTTTTCAACTATTTTGGGCCTTCTTGTTTTTTTGACAAACCTTTCCCTACTGGGTCTTCCCATTTTTATGATTTTCGATGCTGAAAATATGGGTATTTATGTTTTACTTCTGTACTTCAAAATACTTACGGATTATTTAGTGGTACGGCAAACAGGGCTCTTTTTTGAGGAAAAGGTTTCATTTTGGAAATTTCACATACAGACATTTATTTACGCGGCATTTGTTTTAAGAGTAGTTGTGGGAAGTTTATGGGGCAACTATAATTGGAAAGGGCGCAGCTATGGAAACCGATGATAAATTGATTTAATTTTTTACCTTAGCCATTATAAATTAAAGCCCTTATGAAATCCTATGCCTTTCTTTCAGTTTTGATTTTTTTGTTTTTCGCCACCACCCTAAATGCACAACAAGAGTATATTGTTAATGGTGAAATCTACACCTTGAATACCGAGGTAGCAGGCAACTTGACACTTTTATGGAATACCATTGACGGAGAATACCGTTATTTTTCAAAAAAAGGGAATGATATTTCAGAATTGAAAAACACCAAGCAAGATGGGCGTTATAGAGAAGAATATAAAGAAGTTTTACAGGAGCAGACTTCAGATGCGGGGATTTCCGTTGAAGATGTAAAATTGACGTTGCCCAGCTTACACAGTTTTTTTGCGGAATACAATAAAAAGAAAGACCCCAATTTTTCAGAAACGAAATCTTCCATTGCCCTTCAACTTCGCCTTGGAGCTTTTGCAGGAATAAGCAATAGTATTTATAGCCACAATCCCACCAATGAATTACAGCCCGTTGCAGGAATTGATTTAGAGTTGGTGGATAATGTAAAGTTAAAACGTCATGCGCTGGTACTGCGTTTTAAGGAAACTTTTAAAAGTGACAAATATAAATTTTCCTCTTCTCAATTTTCATTGAACTACAGGTTTAAATTTATAAAAACTCCCAGATTTGACGCTTTCTTAAACTGCAAGTTTGCGAGTTTAACTTTTGTTAATAGAGAAGAACTAATTATTGGCTTTGGGGAAGTAGATCAACCTATTTATGGAGAAAAAGGCAGTGATTTCAACGCCCCGATAACCTTTGGCCTTGGAGCCGACTATAAAGTTGGCAACGGCTACATTACCTTTAACTACAACGACATTGTGGGACTAAACGTGGATGATAACGGGGAATTTCCAATTGATTTTACGGTTGGGTACAAATTCAACCTTTAAATCAATCAATTGGTCTGGATAATTACCGGAAGCGTAAACTGGGTCTTTACCGGAATGCCCCTTTTATAGGCGGGTGCCACAGGCTGAAGCGAATCGATACTTTTTAGGATCCAATCTTTTAAATGTGGAAACTCCTTTCGTAAAAGGGAATCCATTTTTATATCCAGTACAGTAAGTTTCCCGGTATTGCTCACTGAAAAATCTACCAGTACCGTATCGTAAATCTCGCGTACCGCTATCATATCCTTCTCACTTACGGACTGGTACAAATGGGTGCTTATGGTATTGATAAAACATTCCTTTTGGTCGGGTTTTTCCGTAATGTTTTCACAGTTCACAAAGGACGGATAACGGTCCACTTCTTTCCAATCAATAGCTTGCAGTTCTTCTTTATATATTTTTTCCGAAGACACTTTTTCGGTCTCAAAAAACTGGCAAGAAGTTGCCAGTAATAAAAGAAGAACAAAAAGAAAACCGTGTTTCATTTCAGATAAAATTCAACTTGAAAAGTACAAATTTACTGAAACTTACTGAGTTGAATTAGAAAGTAATTATTTGAAAATAAAAAGCCGAAGTAAATCTTCGGCTTAAACAAAATAGCTCATCTCTTAATTTATTTCACATTAAAAACAATTGGTAAAGAGTAAAGCACCCCTACTTTTTGTCCGTCCTGTTCGCCGGGCTGCATTTGCGGAAGTTTTTCTATAACACGTACTGCTTCTGTTTCAAGTTCTGGAATTGCCGCACGGGCTTTTATATCTGTAATCTTTCCTGTTTTGTCAATTTTAAAATGCACCGAAATTCGCTGCATTCCAGAAAGACCAAGCTGTTTGCCTAGTTCTATGTTGAAATTTTCATTCACAACGTTTGCAATATTTGTGGCCATACACTTTTTCATGGCTGAGTTATCTCCGGAACAGCCTGGATATGTAGGCACTTTTTCAATTTCAGAAAAAGGAACCGTCAAATCGTCTTCCTCTTTGGTTTCATCCAAATATGCTTCAACGGAAGTATATAATTTATCGCCTGGCTGCGCTTCAGTGGTAAGCAATTTTAATGCTTTTTCTTCCTCTGGGGTCATTTCGCCTTTTTTCATAATAGCTTCAGCGAGCTCATTTATTTTGTTCATTACTTCTGAATCTGACTGTGAGACAGTTTGTGTTTCCTCCGTTTTTGCTTCGTTACTACAGGAAGTATAAACCAATATTCCTGCAATTATGGGCAATAGCAGTAAATATTTTAACTGGGCGATTTTTCTTGATTTTGATTTTTGTAACATAAGGATTCGTTTTTTGATTAATGATTGATTGAAAAATGTATTGATGAATGAAATTTTTTCGGTTTGAAATACTTCCGAAAGCAAGTTTTGATAATATTGCGTTTTACCTTTTTGCACAGTCACTTTTGCATCGGCAATAAACTCGTGAAGTGTCGAAATCCGGTTTTGGAACAAATAGACAATAGGATTGAACCAGAACACCATTCGAAGGATTTCAAAAAACAGCAAATCCCAGGAGTGTTTTTGGACAATGTGGATTTTTTCATGGGCAATGATACTCACCTTATTTTCTTCGGAAATATTTTCACCCAAAAATATACTTCCAAAAAAAGAAAAAGCTAGGTCAGTTTTGGGAAGGACTATCAATTTAAAATGTTGGAATTTTTCTACAGTTCCGGAAAATTTCAGTTTTGTTATTTTGTAAATTTTAAAAAGGAAAAATAGTGCGCTAACAACCATTCCAACCATCCAAATATTGACGAGATTTGGTAACCATAAACCTGTTTCGCTTGCAATTGTTTCTGACGTATTTCCACCTATTATTACTGCGGGCAATTCAAATATATATTCTTGCGGAATGTTTTGTTGAATAAAACCGATGCTGACCAATGGCAAAATAAAGCCCAAAATGGGGGTTATCAACAAATAGATTCTGTTTAAACTGAAAAACGTTTCCTTTTTAAGAAAGAGATCGTATACCCCTAAAAAGAGTAATTGATAAAAGAGCATCTGTAAAATATAATGTATCATTTCCCTTCCTTTTCAGAATTAATTTCCTGCATTATGGTTTCCATTTCCTGCATGCTGATGTCATTTTTCTTTATAAAAAAGGAAACCATACTTTTAAATGAACCTTGAAAATACCCGTCCATCAACTTGTTTAAAGATTGATTGCTGTATTCTGTTTTTTTTATTTTCGGGAAATAAACATGGCCTCTACCTTCTTTTCTGTAATCGACAAAATCCTTGCTTTCAAGAATTCGAACTATCGTGGAAACGGTATTGTAGGCAGGTTTTGGGTTGGGCAACATCTCAATAATTGAGGCAACGTTTGCTTCTTCTAAATCCCAAAGGATTTGCATGATATCTTCTTCAGCCTTAGTTAATTGTTTCATTATATAAGTTATTAAAAAACAAATATAACTAAAAAATTAGTTTAAACTAGTTTTTTAGTTATAAATTTAATAAGACAAAAAAAACCCCAAAGGTTTTAGAAACCTTTGGGGTTTAGTAGAAAATGAAACAGAAAGATTTAAATCCAGGTGGTCTTCTGTTCAATATCGGTTTTACGAGTTCCTTCCGGAAGTTCGCCGTCGTATTTCCCCAAATAGAAAAATCCCAGACAACGTTCGCCTTCTTCCATTTGTATAAATTTGTCCATATATTTTAAAAGGGAAGGCGATGACCAATACGCACCAATGCCCATTTCAGAGGCGGTCAGCCACATATTTTGGACGGCCATGGCGGTGGATGCTATTTCTTCCCATTCCGGGAGGCTTTCTTTTGGCTCTCGCTGAAAACAAATGGAAATTACACACCCTGCTTTTACGGGATTCTCCATAAATTTTGCATAGGTAAATTCAGAAAAATTTTCAGTAGTCTGCTTATAGGTTTCAGCCATAAATTTACCCAAGCCTACCTGCGAAATCCCATGAAAAACTTTAAAGCGCCAAGGCTCTGTTCGTTTGTGTGTTGGCGCCCAATTGGCAGCTTCCAAAATATCGGTAATTTCTTCTTTGCTGATTGGCTGATTGTTATATTGAGCAGGGAAAACGGCTCTGCGGTTCTTTATTATTTCTGAAATCATTTTTATCTTTTGAGCCGTGAAGATAATAAAAGAC
>JBBQQN010000019.1:0-37334 GCA_038215845.1 Flavobacteriales bacterium
AAACTTAAGATTTCCGGTACTGGCAACGCTTTCAAAATCATTCCGGCAGGAACTCCACAATACAAGGCAAGAAAGTATTGCCAATGCGTATAAATATCTCATTCAAGTAAAATTTTGGTAAAAATATAACTTTTTATAAAGTTTATTATTGTAATGGAAAATTAAAGTTTCCGGTTGAATAATCTGGTTTTATATGACTTATTGATTTTATGATTCGAAAAAATCACCTTTTTTAAAGTGTTTATTTCAATCAAGGAAAACTCAAATAGCTATTTTGAAATAATCTCAATCTTAAAAAGCTTGTCCCAGTTTTTTCCGGTAATGTAAAGAATGTTTGGTTCGCCCTTGTAGGCAATTCCATTAAGCACATTCAACTCTGGATGTTGGGTTACCTTGTCCTTTAAATCGGTAAGATCTATTACTCCTTCCACAGCTCCATTGGAAGGGTCAATAATTGCTATGGAGCCTTGTTCGTATACGTTGGCGTATATTTTTCCGTCTACCCACTCCAGTTCATTTACACTACTGATTTTACTGGTATTGGTAAAAATTTCGATATAATCCTGCTCGGCAAGTGTGTTTGAATTAAGGGTCCAAATTTTATCGGTACCATCACTCTTATAAATGCGCTTTTCACTATCGTGGCAAAGGCCCCAACCTTCACGGCTTTGTCCATAAACAAAGGTTCCCGTTTGTTCCATGGTTTTCAAATTGTAGATAAAACCGGTATTTTCCCGCCAAGTAAGTTGGTAAATTTTATTGTTTAATATAGTAAGGCCTTCCCCAAAATAATTATCGGCCAAGGCCACATTCTTTAATACCTCGCCTGTTTTATAATTGGTTTTGCGTAATGAGGATTGCTTGTATTGGCCTGTGCTTTCATACAGGGTATCGTTTTCAAATTCCAGCCCTTGCGTATAGGCGTGAATATCGTGCGGATAAGTTTCCAGGATTTTATAGGTGTATAATTTTGGCTTTACTGCGGAAAGGATGGTAATATTTTTGGATGCATTATATTCCTTCCCGTCGCTGTATATTTTTGCCGAAAGGATTCTTTCGCCCAATTTCATATCTGCAAGCGATAAGGTATTTCCGGAGATTTCCACTCTATCTTTATTCAGAAAATATACTATGGAATCAGTTTCGATATTTTTTTTGTTATTTAAGGAAACAGATAGTACATCGTTTGGGGTATATGTTTTCTTTGGATTTTTGATTTCAAGAGAAAAAAGATCTTTTTCTTTCCCGGTATTATTTCCGCAGCTACCCATTAAAAGCACTAAAAGGGTAGGAGCTAAAACGTTATAAATTTTCATGGCCTATAATTAATTTCCTGCAAGGTATTTATTAAAATTGAAATGGAAAAATACTTGCAAAAAGTGTAAAAAGCCTTTATCTTTGCAGCGGCAAGTCCTACACAACCAGCTCCTGTTGAATCCTCCAGGGCGGGAACGCAGCAAAGGTAAATGGTCGTAGCGGTGTGATGTAGGTAGCTTGCCATTTTTTGTGCGCTAAACTTTCCTGGCTTCGGTGGAGTTTATATTGAGCCGGTCGAAATACTCCCCCACCCTTCATTTACTACTAATATTGGTCGCTGAGCGAAGTCGAAGCTCTCTTTTTCAACAAACTATTTGGAAAACTAATTCCGTAACCCCATCTTTGCGTTTCAACATCCAACTATGCCAAAGATAGTATTTATTACAGGAGGTTCCTCCGGAATAGGGAAAGCCATAGGCGAATACCTCTTCAACAAAGGATATAATGTTTTTGGCACCAGCCGAAACCCAGATAGAATAACAAATTCTTCCTTTCCTCTTTTGAAAATGGATGTAAACGATAAGGATTCAATTGAAGCGGTAATTTCTGAATTGATGCGCAAAGAAGGAAAAATTGATGTGGTTATCAATAATGCGGGTGTTGGAATAACTGGCCCCATTGAAGAAACTCCGGAACCTGAAATTCTAAATGCCTTTAAAACTAACTTTCTCGGGCCAATAAATGTTATAAAAGCTGTATTGCCGCAAATGCGCAAACAGGGTTATGGGCATATTCTCAATATCACTTCCATTGCCGGATATATGGGTCTTCCGTACCGAGGAATTTATTCGGCCACCAAAGCCGCCTTGGAAATAACCATAGAAGCCATGCGGATGGAAACACTGCAATTTGGAATAAAAATGACCAATGTTGCCCCGGGCGATTTTGCTACCAATATAGCTTCTGGCCGTTACCATGCCCCAGTTTTGAAAAATTCTCCCTATAAAAAAGCCTACGGCGATACCCTTGCATTGATGAATAAAGATGTAGATAATGGGGAAGATCCGCTCAAAATGGCAAAAGCCGTCCACCAAATTATACAAACGGCCCATCCTAAAATTCATTATAAAGTGGGCGCCCCCATGCAGAAATTTTCAATTGTGCTGAAACGCGTTTTGCCAGACAAGGTTTATGAAAATCTTTTGTTGAAGCATTATAAGTTGAAGTAAGAGTTTCATAAGATAAATTTTAAAAAAACATAAAAAGTTTGAATAAGAAATTTTACATCAGTTTTTTAGCATTATTTATTAGTTTGATGTCATTTTCACAAATCACACGGCCGTGCACCATTTACCTGAAATCTGGTAAAGTGATTACGGATATGAGAGGAACTTATAACAAAAAAGATTTCAAATATTATAAGAATGTGGGGAGAGGTACAACAAAATAAAAATTGAACTTCTCGATTCAGTAGAATTAATTGAAGAATCTGGAAATATTATAAAACTTCTTTTTTTACCAGTAAAAGCAGAAAAAAAGATTCAGGTTGTTGAACAGTTGATTGTAGGTAATTTGGAACTTTATCAACAAGTGATTGACGCATACAATAGAACTTATAATGAATATTATATTAGAAAAAAAGGTCAATCAAAATTGACTTTAATCGGACATAATAATTTTGCAAATAATAAAAAGAAATTAATATTATATCCATTTATAAACGATTGCCCAGAATTGATTAATAGAATTGAAAATGAAGAGTTTAAAATAGTTAATGATTTGAATTTAATAATTGGAACTTATAATGTTACTTGTGGACTCAATAAAAATTAAAACCACCCACTTAATCAGCCTATTCTTCTTTATTTTTACAGTAAATAATCTGAAACCATACCTATGAAATTCTTTATCGATACCGCAAACCTTGAACAAATTCGTGAAGCCCAAGATTTGGGAGTGCTGGACGGCGTTACCACCAATCCATCCTTAATGGCCAAAGAAGGCATTACCGGCCGCAACAACATTCTAAAACATTATGTAGACATCTGTAACATTGTGGATGGCGATGTGTCCGCTGAGGTAATTGCAACCGATTTTGATGGAATGGTAAAGGAAGGCGAGGAACTTGCCGAACTCCACAGTCAGATAGTGGTAAAAATACCGATGATAAAAGAAGGCATTAAAGCTATAAAGTATTTCAGCGATCATGGCATCCGTACAAACTGTACACTTGTCTTTTCGGCTGGGCAGGCATTGCTGGCTGCAAAAGCGGGAGCTACCTATGTTTCGCCATTTATTGGAAGATTGGATGATATTTCAACCGATGGGTTGGAATTGATTGCCGATATCCGTTTGATATATGACAATTACGGTTTCGAAACCCAGATTCTTGCTGCTTCAATACGCCATACCATGCACATAATAAACTGCGCTAAAATCGGCGCTGATGTTATGACGGGTCCACTTTCTTCAATAGAGGGATTGTTGAAACACCCTTTAACGGATAGTGGTTTAAAACAGTTTTTGGAGGATTACAAAAAAGGAAATTAACCTTTAGGCCCAATTATTTATTTAGGTAGCCCAACAGTAATTCTTCAAAATTGTTGTTGAACATATTGGAATTTCCTTCCAAAATAATACCCTTTTTGTCAAGAATAATAACTTTGTTTATTGAATTAAGTACGAGCTTCTTTTGTGCATCACTCACATTTTCAAGTTGAAATTCCTTGGCAGAATTATAACCTGTTTTTTCGATAGTCTCGCGCCACCTTTTAAAATGCGAATCGGTGTTGATTCCAATAAAATCGTATTCGGGGTATTTTGATTTTAGTTCTGCCGCACGTCTATGGATATTTTTGAACTGCATTACAGATTGTGCAGACCAAAAATACAGGACAGTTGGAGAATTTATAATGCTTTGCAAATCCTGTACAATATTTGCTGTATTTACCAAAAGAATATTGGGGACCAGGTTTCCGGATGAAATCTTAACTGTAGCATCTGCCAGCTTTTTAACTTCTTCACGGTGTTTTTCGTCTGTAGTCATTTTGGAATATACCGAATAGAGTTTTTGTTCTTCTTGAGCATTTTTTGCGTTCACAAGATATCGTACAATATTATAACGCAACAGACTGTTTTTTAAGGAATCGGTTTTCACCAGACTATCTATAAGCTCAAGTTTTTTGTAATTATACTCGTATGAGTTACGATTATTTATAACGCTCTGGTTATAGTTTGAAGAAATTACATTATCAAAATATCTATTTAAATAGCGGTAATATGGGTAGTAGAAGCGAAGTGTATTATTTCCAAAATCGATATTTTTTCGGAAGTCAAAAAAATTAGCAGGTATTTCTTTATGACTGCCCGCACTGGCAGCAGCGTAAAGCTCCTTTTTTGAATAATGACTGTATTTAATATTGGCATCAACTACTTTTTTAAAATTTTCACTTACTTCATTATTTTGAAGAAAATCCTTTATTTTTTGAATTTTAAGCTCTTTTAGTGAATCTATTTTTCTTTCAAAAACACGGGGAGAGTCGGAATACCATTTTGGAAGATTATTAATTTCGGTTTCGTTTTCCAAAAAAAGATCCATCAATAGGTTGTTCTCTTGTCCACCTCGGCCCGAATAGGCTAGCGATTCATCAAAATCCATCGTGTTGAGATGTATTAACAGACTATCACCGGGTTTAATATAGAAAACCTGGCTTTCATTGTGCTTTAATGAATAAAGGCCAGCTTTTATTTTTTGGGTTTTATAGAGGAAAAAATTATTGGAATCCAGTTTTAAGGTGTCCAAAATCTGGTCGCCTTGTGAAAAAATAATGTAATCAAGCTTTGGGTTAACGATCTGTCCACTTATCCATGTTGTTTTGGGAGTATCGCTATCCTTGTTTTTACAAGAGAGTATAGCAGTGAATAATAATAAAAGAAGTATTTTTTTAAACAATCGCAGCTATGTTAAGGATTAGTAAACAAATGTAGACCTGGGGGCTAGTGCATTTTGTTAATTAGTAGTTAAAAGGATTTTTAAAACGTTAATCTTTTCGGCGTGTCGCTTAATTGGCTACTTTTGCGCAAATTTCATAAACCCAATTTTAGTTATGCTTTCAGTTTCAAATCTATCTGTACAATTTGGTAAAAGAGTCTTGTTTGACGAGGTAAGTACCCAATTTCATACCGGCAATATTTACGGAATTATCGGGGCCAATGGAGCCGGAAAATCTACGCTTCTCAAAATTATTTCAGGAAAACAGGATCCAACCTCGGGCCATGTTCACTTGGAAAAAGGAAAACGGATGTCGGTTTTGGAACAGAACCACAATGAATATGATGATTTTATGGTTCTTGAAACCGTGGTTCGTGGCAACAAGGAATTGTTTAAAATAAAAAGCCAGATAGATGCGCTTTATGCAGACTATACGGATGAAAACGCCGAAAAAATTGGGGAACTGCAAGTTATTTTTGAAGAAATGAACGGTTGGAGTGCAGATAGTGATGCCGCCTCAATGCTTTCAAATCTTGGTATCGATGAAAGTCTTCACACTACCTTGATGAAGGATTTGGACGGAAAGCAAAAAGTACGCGTGCTGCTTGCCCAAGCACTTTTTGGAAACCCGGATGTGCTGATAATGGATGAGCCCACCAACGATCTGGATTATGAAACCATCAACTGGCTCGAAAACTTTTTGGCAAATTATGATAATTGTGTAATTGTTGTTTCTCACGACCGTCACTTTTTGGATTCGGTGTGTACGCACATCAGCGATATTGATTTTGGGAAAATAACCCATTACAGCGGTAACTACACATTTTGGTACGAGAGTAGCCAATTGGCAGCCCGTCAACGTGCACAACAGAACAAAAAATCTGAAGAGAAGCGCAAGGAACTTCAGGAATTTATTATGCGTTTTAGCGCAAACGTGGCAAAAAGCAAACAGGCAACTTCACGTAAAAAAATGATCGAAAAGCTGAATGTAGAAGAAATAAAACCTTCCAGCCGTCGTTATCCTGCCATTATTTTTGACCGCGATCGCGAAGCCGGGGACCAAATATTGAATATCGAAAATCTTTCAGCATCCGTTGATGGGGAAATACTTTTTAAAAATGTAGCCGTCAATTTGGCAAAAGGAGATAAAGTGGTAATCTACTCCAGGGATTCGCGCGCCCCTACCGCTTTTTATGAAATTTTGAATGGCAATGCCAAAGCGGATACGGGTTCTTTTCAATGGGGAATTACAACCAATCAAAGTTACCTGCCGCTTGATAATGAAACATTTTTTAAGAATAACCTTTCCCTGGTAGATTGGCTTCGTCAATATGCCAAAACAGAAGAAGAGCGCGAAGAAGTTCACATACGTGGATTTTTGGGAAAAATGCTTTTTAGTGGCGAGGAAGCCTTAAAGAAAAGCAGCGTCCTTTCCGGAGGGGAAAAAGTAAGATGTATGTTAAGCCGTATGATGATGATACGCGCTAACGTACTTATGCTGGATGAACCCACAAACCACTTGGATTTGGAATCCATTACAGCCTTCAATAATTCGCTTAAAAACTTTAAGGGCACGGTAATGTTTACTACCCACGATCATGAATTCGCACAAACAGTTGCTAACCGCATTATTGAACTTACACCAAGCGGAGCAATTGATCGATATATGACGTTTGACGAATATATGGACGATAAAAAAATAAGGGAACTACGCGATAAAATGTATTCGGTAGAAGTATAATTGAAAATAGGCAACTATCGCGTTAGTTGCCTATTTCTTTAATGAATTCGTCGATCGTGCTTTGGGCAGAATCCAATTCATCCTTTCTAATAAAAACCATTGACTGGTTTGCTATACTCGCTGTAAAACCCGCCCGCAAACTGCTATCGTGGTCGTTTCTTTCTATTGGATTGATTCCTATTTCATTTAAACGTGCTACCAGGCCTTTTGCAATTAAAGTTGGGCCAGTATAAATTCGGGTTGTTTCAGACATAGAATTATTCTTCGGTTTCTTTTAAAAATGTATCTACAATTGGTTGTGCAATTGCCAGTTCGTCTTGGCGTACATATATACGAACTTGATCATCAAATTTATTGCCGGTACCAAACATAACTCCGCTCTGCTGGTCATCCCGAAGTATTGGAGTAATATTTGCATCCTTTAATCTTCCCACGAGGGCTTCTGCCATAATATCGGATCCGGTATATATTCGAACTGTTTCTTCTTTATTATCTGTCATAATATTATTTTTATCTCTTAATGATTTATTTTATTGAACACTGAGCACTGAACTCACGCATTATAGTATTTACTGTCCCAAATGGCACCATTGAAATTCTTGCCTTTGGCAAAACCGTAATATAGTACAATTCCGGCCACACATTTAAAAATAAATAGGAACAGCAAAATTTCTTCCTGCATGCCACCTGTTTTTGTAAACCAGCTCATAGGTGTAACTGCAGTAATTACTATGCTTAAAAGGAAGACGGTAAATACCAAATTCTCAAAATTTTTATAGGGCCACATCAGCAATTTGCGAAATGGATGTAGGTCCTTGCCCCATTTATGGACTAAGTAAAAGTAGTCATTTCCCATTGGGGCAAACAGAAGCGGATCGTCCGCATTTTCCAGTTTTAAAAGTTTTGCAGGAGCAATTATTTTGAAATTCTTCAAAATGGTTTCATGTTTGTCTTCAAGGTTGCGGATCTCTGAAATTGCTTCTTCGGGAAAATCTCCCTTAAAATAATGTGAATCCAAAAAACGCAATCGGTAATTTATGCAAAGATTTTTAATATCAGTTAGATGAAAGATGTGCTCCGTCTCAAGTAGTTCCAAATTAAACTCGTTAGCAATTTCGGAGGGTCTCTCGGCCAAGTTCAATTTTATTTCATCCCGTTGTTTTTGGTTTTCAGAAAAAATACGTTGCACCTCTTCCATAACAGCTTGCCCATCAACCCGCTTTGAACGGTATTTGAGCAATTGGTTTTCAATATTGGTTCGCGAAAACATAGCAGGCAATTATTTGAAATAAATTTACACAGTACATTTCATCAAAGCAACTATTTAACAAATTTTGCTGAATATTATTTTGGTGCCAAAGTTATTTTTCAGAAAAGTTAAATAAATATTAAAGCAATGAATTTGTAAAACCGGTTAAGAGACCCTTACGTTTATATGAACCTAAACATAAACTAAAACATATTATGAAATCAAAACTTATTACCGCAGCCTTATTTTCCTTCGCCATTATGGCAGGAACATCATCAATTTTTGCACAGGACAAAATGATGAAAAATGAAAAAACAGTTATGGTGGGTGGTGCCGAAATGTACCCCAGCAAAAACATAGTTGAAAACGCAGTCAATTCAAAAGACCACACCACGCTTGTTGCCGCCGTAAAAGCTGCCGACTTGGTTAAAACACTTCAGAGCGATGGGCCTTTTACTGTTTTCGCACCGACTAATGCTGCTTTTAACAAACTTCCTGATGGAACTGTAGCAACACTTTTAAAGCCAGAAAACAAAGCTAAATTACAAACCGTGTTAACCTACCATGTAGTTGCAGGAAAACAAAGCGCTTCAGATATAATGATGGCCATTAAAAAAGGAAACGGAAAAGCTACTTTTAAAACCGTTAGCGGTGGAACCCTTACAGCTTCCATGAAAGGAAAAAACCTAATCCTTATGGATGAAAATGGTGGAACCTCTATGGTGACTATTGCAGATGTAAACCAATCAAACGGTGTAATCCATGTAGTTGACAGCGTACTGTTACCTAAATAAATTTATACAAATACATAAAACCCCAAATCGAAAACAGCGGCTTTTAGCCGCTGTTTCTTTATTTAATTTATAATGATATTAGCGTAGAATGGCTCCAAACTCAGTTTCAAATTTATGTTGGAGTTTGCCCATTATTTTGTCTATTTGCTTATCCGTTAATGTCTTTTCCTTATCCTGTATGGTAAAACTCAGCGCGTAGCTCTTTTTTCCTTCGGGTAAATTTTCTCCTGTATAGACATCAAAAAGAGTTACCTCTTTCAAAAATTTTCGCTCGGTCTGTATAGCGGCTTCGCGAAGCGCTCCAAAAGTTACAGTGTTGTCCAACAAAAGGGCAAAATCCCTCTGGGCACCTGGAAATTTTGGGATTGGCTGAAATTTGAAATCCTTGGTTGAAATCTGAGTTAGTACAACGTCCCAATGAAAATCTGCATAAAATACTTCCGCATCAATATCAAAATAATTTGATATATTTTTTCTTACAATACCAAAATCTACAAGAGTTTCCTTATTTCTTTTGAAGGAAATTCCTTCAGAAAAAAGGTCGCTTTCAGTAATTTCTTCCGAATAACCTTGTAAGCCCAAACGTTCCATTATGGTTGCAACAATTCCTTTTCCATAGAAAAAGTCACTTTTAGTTTCGTTAAGGGACCAGTTTCCATCTACTTTCAGTCCTGAGATAAAAAGCGAAAGATGCTTTATTTCCGTTCGATGGCCCGGGAAATTATGATAGGTTTTTCCAAATTCAAAAAACTTAAGGTTACTTTTTTTTCGGTTTGTATTATATGAAACGGCCTCAAGCCCCGAGAACAACATAGATTGCCTAAGTACGGAAAGGTCGCTGCTTAGCGGATTGAGCATTTCTACATTGAAACCTTCCTTTAACGATTCACTGAGCGCAATATATTTTGGAGTTGTAAGCGAATTGGTCATTATTTCGTAAAAACCCAGCCCTGTAAGTTGTCCTGCCATTTTATTCTGGACCAAATAATCTTCACCCGGTAAAACTGGCGAAATGGAAGCATTCAGTTTTTGGTTAAATTTTACATTGTTGTATCCGTAAACGCGCAAAATTTCCTCAATAACATCAACATCCCTCGTTACGTCGTTCCTGTAAGCGGGAATTGTCATGCCAATTCCGGTTTCGGTTACGTTGTTCACTTTCATTTCAAGGGAGGTAAGGATTTCCTTTATGGTTTCCTTTGAAATATTTTCACCAACCAATTTATTGGTCTTTTCAAAATTTAGAAAAACTTGGTGATCTTCAATCTTTTTTGGGTATATATCCACCAAATCGCTGGTAATCTGTCCTTCGGCTATTTGTGCAATCAATATTGCTGCATACCGAAGCGCGTAATCCGAAATATTTGGATCAATCCCTCTTTCAAAACGGAAGGAAGCATCAGTACTCAACCCATGACGCTTTGCTGTTTTGCGAACACTAACAGGATTAAAATAAGCACTTTCCAAGAAAATGCTGGTGGTATATTCACTTACGCCACTATTTAACCCACCAAAAACGCCAGCAATGCACAAAGGCTTTTCGGCATCACAGATCATTAAATCCTCTTCATCAAGTTCACGTTCTATTCCGTCCAAAGTAGTAAACTTAGTACCGGAGGGCAGTGTTTTTACGTTGATTGTGTTGCCCTTTATTTTGGACGCATCAAAAGCGTGCAGGGGTTGGCCAAGTTCGTGGAGCACATAATTGGTAACATCCACAATATTATTGATAGGCGTAAGGCCTATTGCCTTTAAACGGTTTTGTATCCAAGCAGGGGAAGGGCCTACTTTAATGTCGCTAATTGTAATTCCACAATAGCGCGGTGCCAAAACGGTGTTTTTTACATGGACGTCAATTTTTAATGTTCTATTGTCTATCCTGAAATTACTGGTAGAAGGTGTATTTATTTTTGTTGAAATACCTTGGTGCAATAATCCTGCTTTAAGGTCACGCGCCACGCCCCAATGGCTCATGGCATCTGCCCGGTTTGGAGTTAGGCCTATTTCAAAAACCTTATCGTTTTCAATTTCAAAAACTTTTGATACGGGAGTGCCGGGTTTTAATTTGGCATCCAAAATCATGATACCATCGTGCGATTTTCCAAGGCCCAGTTCGTCTTCGGCACAGATCATCCCTTCGCTTACTTCGCCACGTATTTTTCCTTTGTTTATTTGAAGCGGCTTTCCTTCGCCATCATAGAGCGTTGTGCCAATGGTGGCCACGGGCACTTTCTGCCCGGCCGCTACATTGGGTGCGCCGCATACTATATGTAAGGGTTGGCCAGTGCCTATATCAACTTTGGTGATTTTTAAGCGGTCTGCATTTGGGTGCTGACTGCATTCCAATACATGGCCTACCACAATTCCTTGTAGCCCACCTTTTACGGAAGAAAAATCTTCTATTCCTTCTACTTCCAGGCCGAGGTCTGTCAATAATTCGCCTATTTTTTCGGCGTCCCAAGGGAGGTTGATAAATTGTTTAAGCCAATTGTATGAAATATTCATTTTAAAAATTCTTAAGAAGGGGCAAAGATAATATTCTATTGGTTATTGTTTATTGTTTATCGTTTATTGTTGTTGGTATTTTTTTGAAGGGGTCCTTTCCTAAAAAATAACCAATTACAAGGAGGGTTGCAACAGCCGTAACCAAAAAAGTAACATTTGCACCAAAATAAAACCATAAAAGTCCCGCCATCACACTTGCCAGCATAGCTATAAGACTTTGAAAGGCAGTATAAGTTCCAATGGCGGTGGCAGTATTTTCATCTTTGGCAATATTGCTTATCCATGCTTTTGAAATGCCCTCGGTAGCCGCTGCATAGATTCCGTAGCCGAAGAAGAGCACTACAATAACATAGAGGTTTGTTGAAATACCCATTCCGAAATACACCAAACTGAAAATAATCAATCCGAAGACGAACATTTTTTTCAAACCTATTTTATCTGCAAAAATTCCCAATGGGAATGCGGCCAGGGCATAGATTAGATTATAAAAAATATAGATTCCAATTACCCAAGTATCTTCCAGTCCCGCATCTTTCGCTTTTAATAAAAGAAAAACATCGCTACTGTTGAAGAGGGCGAAAAACAATAGCCCCTTCACTAATTTTCGGTATTGTGGAGGGCTTGTTTTCCAATAACTGATAAAAGTGAAAAAGGAGATGGTTTTCCTTTCGAAAGGGTTTTTAGATTTTTTATCTTTCAAAAGAAAGGATGCAAATACCGCCACAACGCCGGGAATGAAGGCGATGTAGAAAAGATTAATATAGTCCGCTGGGTAGAAATATAAATAAACTAGGGCAAGGGCAGGCCCGAGGACAGCTCCAAAGGTATCCATGGAACGGTGAAAGCCGAAGACTTTTCCTTTATTGGTTTTATTCGTTTCCGCGGAAAGCATTGCGTCCCGGGCTCCTGTGCGGATACCTTTACCCAATCTATCTGTTGTACGAGCGAAGAAAATCCAAAGTGGATATACAAAAAAAGCCATCATGGGTTTTGAAATGGCACTCAGGGAATACCCTAATTGTATGAAGGGTGCACGTTTCGCCTTACTGTCCGAAAGCTGCCCAAAGTAACCTTTGCTCAATCCCGCAACGGCTTCCACCAAGCCTTCCAAAATTCCTATTAAAAGTATGGAAAACCCGATGCTCTTTAAATAGATGGGCATGATGGGGTAGAGCATTTCGCTGGCCATGTCCGTAAACAGGCTAACGAGCGATAAAATCCAAACGGTGCGGGTGATGTGTTTCAAAAATTTCTCAATAAGTTAGCTGCGGAAAGGTAACTTATTTTTTCAGAATCTTTTTGGTTTCAGTTTGTCCGTTTTCGTCTTTAATTTTCACAAAATAAATTCCTTGGCTCAAAGCTGAAATATCAACTTCGTTTGATTTTTCAGAGGTAAAAAGCAGTTGACCCAGATTGTTGTAAATTGTTATTTCAGCAATTGAGGTTGCGGATTTTATGTTCAATATTCCATTTGTTGGGTTCGGGAATATGCTGAATAGGTTGGTTGTGTTTTCTTCTACATTTAAGATAAATAGGTTTTCGAACCATACTATTTCATCTAAAAAATATGAAGATGTAAGTATGTCTATGTCGTTGTCTCCATCATAGTCATCTGCAAAAATGGCTATTGGGTTTTTAAAGTTTGATATTATAGTATTTTCATTGCTGAAATTGCCTTCGCCATCGTTTTCAAACCAAAGCACTCGCCCTTCAATATAAGCAGTACACATTATGTCTTCATCACCATCATTATCCAAATCTGCTGAGTAAACGGTCCAAGCGCCTTCTACAGATGAAGATATAATGTGAGCATCTCCAAAGGATCCATTTCCATCTAGGTTTTCATACCACATAACTTCATCTGTAAAGTAATCTAACGTTAGAACATCTAAATCACCATCATTGTCCAAATCTGCTGCGTACACAGAATCTGGTGAAAGTAGTGTGTCAATAATATTGGCTGAACCAAAATTACCATGTCCGTCAAGGTTTTCGAACCAAACAATATTACCATCGCCCCAATAACAAAGTATTAGGTCTTTATCGCCATCGTTATCAACATCTTTTGCGACCATTGAATCACTTAGCCAATATTGATCTGATATTATTTTGATAGGTCCAAAAGTTCCAAGTCCGTCTGTGTTTTCTTGCCAATATGTGTTGTTTGCTTCTGATGAAAGAACATCTAAGTCTCCATCATTGTCCATATCTGCTGCGTATATTGTTTCAGAAGATATTATATTGTTTATTATTTGTTCGGAACCGAAATTTCCTTGACCATCAAGATTTTTATACCATGTAAGTTTTTCTTTTGATGCCGCAAGTACGTCAATATATCCATCTCCGTCCACATCACCTGCATATGCGGCAGGGGGAGTATTTACATATGCAATTGTTTTTAGTTCTGAAAATGTTCCTAACCCATTTAAATTTTCTTGCCAAGCAATCCTGTTGCCCCTGCGTAATGCTGCAAGAATATCTTTGTCTCCATCATTGTCTAAATCTATAGAGGATAGGTTATAAACACCACTGGCGCCATTTATACTTGCAAGTTCTTGGGTATAATGAAAATTATCTTGACCATTATTTTTTTTGTACCAGGCTACCTTGTCTGGTGTGCCAGCTGCCATTATTAAATCTTGATTATCATCATTATCAATATCCGCTAAAACAACTTTTATAACATCGCTTATTTGGCTATCAATAATTTGTTTTGGACCAAAAGAGCCAGAGCCATTGTTCTTAAACCAAAATAGTCCGCCATTTCTCGATCCTACTACCAAATCCATGTCATTATCATTATCTACATCAGTGGCGGAAAGTGATTCTGGCCAAGAAAGATCTACGGCCATTAAAGTTTGTGAAAGTATTGGAAAATTACCAAGACCATTGGTATTTTGGAACCATACAATTTTATGCTCCTCACTTTCTTTGGAAGCAACCACAATATCCAGATCACCATCGTTATCAACATCCATTAATATAGTGTCACCTGCGTCAAAGACTTGTGAACTAAGTTCAGGTTGTTGGTAAAAATTTCCCAAACCATTATTATTTTTAAACCAAGCCACACTGCTTTCATTGTAATAATCAGAACCCGATAGAATGTCTAAAAAACCATCACCATTTATGTCCCCAGTGCTAATATCCATAGGGCTTACAAAAGATGTGGAAAGCACTTGTTGCGGGCCGAAACTACCAAGCCCATCTGTGTTTTTATACCAAGCAATTTTATTGTCTGATAATGATGTGGAGAGTACGTCCATATCTCCATCATTATCTAAATCCGCTGCGGAGATGTGTTGGGGCCTATTGGTTTGATTGGAAATTATCTGTTCAGGGCCAAAATTTCCTTGACCATTTAAATTTTTATACCAAACAATTTTATCTGCATCGCTGCCTGTCGCTAGCACGTCTATACTTCCATCGCCATTTAAGTCGGTGGCGAAGACTGAACTAGCAAGTAGTATATTTTCTGAAATAATCTGTTGTGGTCCAAAAGTGCCAAGTCCATCAGTGTTTTCATACCATGCAATTTTATTGTCATTTGCAGAAGCAGAGAGCATGTCTATATCACCATCGCCATCAAGATCGGCGGCAAACACGGAACGTGGATTATTCGTGCCACCAGTATCATCAACTGTGATATGTGCTTCAAAATCTACTTGGGCATTAATGGAAAAAGAAAAAAGAATGATTGAAAGAAAAAGTACTTTTATTTTCATGTGAATTGTTTAGAGTGGGCAAAGTACCTTTTTCCTCCAATATATTCAAATCATGAAAATCATTTTCCCAAATTCCGAAACCGCTGTAATAGTGTAGGGTGTGAGTAATGCGCAAAAACGTAAAGTGGATGAGGCGTTAGGTTGCTGAGGCTATTTTTTGAAAGTTTTTTAAGTCCAGAAATCAACGGTGGGGCTGCGTATGTATTCTTGGCGTAATTGTCCGCTTGGTATTCAAACTTACGGCTGAGGTAATTCATCAATAAACTGGTAATGCTTGAAATAGGACTGTAAAGTACTCCAAAGGCTACCAAACCAATATGAAAAGATGGTTGCGAAACATTTAGTGCCTCTGAAAGAATCGGGTTTCCTATAAATAGTGATAACAGCCAAAGGGTGAAACCAGTGGTGATTATCCCAGCGAAAAGATTTATGATTATGTGGTTCCGTTTGTAATGCCCTACTTCGTGGGCAAGGACTGCCACAATTTCTTCTTCGTTCAAATCTTTGATTAAAGTGTCGTACAGCGTTACGCGTTTTTCGCTGCCGAAGCCAGAGAAATAGGCATTGGCTTTGGTGCTTCGTTTACTGCCGTTTATTACGAAAATTTTATCGAGAGTGAAACCAACTTTTAAGGCATAGGTTTCTATTTGGGAACGCAGCGTGCCTTCTTCCAAAGGGAGCTGTTTATTGAAGAGGGGAACGATGAGCCTTGCGTAGAACATATTCATAAAAACGGTGAAAATCGTAATTATGCCCCAGGCGTAAAGCCAAAAGTTTTTGCCGGTGCTTTTATAAAACCAGATTATTGCTGCCAAAATAATTCCACCGATTATGGCTCCCATTAGCCAACCTTTCAGTTTATCCAAGAAAAAAGTTTTGCGTGAAGTTTTGTTGAAACCGTAATTTTCCTCGATCACAAAAGTGCTGTAATAGCTAAATGGCGTACTCATAATATCGCTTGCAATCATAATGATCCCAAAGAAGACCAACGCGATTACTATTTCATTGTGTGAAACCGAACGCGCCAACCCATCCACAAATGCAAAACCATCAAGAAAGAAGAATAGAAGGGTAGCTATGACCGAAATGGAGGATATAAGGATACCGAATTTATAGCGTTCCTTTTTGTAGCGCTGTGATTTTTTGTATTCATCTTCATCAAAAATATCCTCCAGTTCTGCTGCAAGTGGATCGCTGAAATGTTTTGCGTTGAGGAAATCCAGAGCCTGGTTAATTAAGAAGCTAACGACTAAGATTAATATGATTAGGGAGAAAATTGTCATTTAATTAATGATGAATAATGAATAATGAATAATGAATAATGAATAATGAATAATGAATAATGAATAATGAATAATTTGTATTGTTAATTACACATTATTCATTCTTTAGAGGTTTCAATAATTTTAAAAAGTATTTTTAGAATGCTTATTAACTCTGTATTTAACGCTTCAAATTTTTCATTTGAAATATAGTTTGTATCTCTTAGTAGTTTTAGCCAGTATTGGGTTTCCCGAGCTTCCTTATATGAAATAGACATTTTTGCCCTAAAGTCTTTTTTGGAAATCCCGCCTATTGCTTCTTCTACATTTGCACCTATGGAAGTTCCTGATCTTAAAATTTGTTTAGAAAGGACATATTCCTTTTCAGAAATCAGTTGTTTGGTAAGGTTCACGATTTCAATAGCAAACTGATAGGTTCTTACAGCAATTATATTTTCTTTCATATAATAATTACTAATTATTAATCACACATTGCTAATTGAAGTTTCGTTGTCGCTTCGCCTCAAATATAAGGATTCCCGCCGCTACGGAAACATTCATGCTATCTATTTCACCCTGCATGGGAATAATAATGTTTTGGGTACTGTTTTTTATCCATTCTTCTGAAAGACCTGTGGATTCTGTACCCACAATTATCGCAGTACTTTTTTTGAAATCGCAGTCATAATAAGGAACAGATGCTTGCAATGCAGCACAATAAATATTGATATTGTTTTTCTTTAAAAAAGAAATGATTTCCGAGGTACTTCCTGTGACCACCGTATTAGTGAACAAACAGCCCACACTGCTGCGGATGATGTTTGGGTTGTACATATCGCTTTTTGGGTTTGCGATGATTACCGCATCCACATTGGCGGCATCCGCGGTTCGGAGCAAGGCTCCAATATTTCCCGGTTTTTCGGGAGCCTCGGCAACGAGAATCAAAGGTGTGGTGACTTTAAGATTTAAGTTTGAAATGTTTAAATCCTTAGAGTTTGCTATCGCCATGACACCCTCGGTTGTGCCGCGGTAAGCAAGCTTTTCATAAATCTCGGAAGTAATTTCTATAAATTCGGCTTCGCTATTGGCAGCTTCCTTTAGTTGAAATATTTCTTCTTCGGGAATGATTTCAGAACAGAAAAAGAGGGTTTTCAGCAAATAACCACCTTTTATGGCCAATGAAATCTCACGCAGCCCCTCCATTACAAAAAGGCCTGTCTTCCGGCGTTCGCGTGATTTTTCTTGAAGTAAAACAAGCTGTTTTATCTGAGGATTTTGAAAACTTGAAATGTTCTTATGCATCCTGCAAAGATACGCTACTGAATTTTATATCCGCTGCCCAAATTGATGCGAAGCCCAAAACTAATATTGAAATAATTAACGCCCTTGAAAGTATCTTCCAATTCCTTGGGAACGTCAATTTCCATAAAATCGTGACGTATTTCGGGAGCTACAAAAATTCCCAAATAAGTGTTTAATCTATAACTTATTTCGGGACTTAGCCAAAGCGCGGTAGCCGTATCGTTGAAATTATCGCCCAAACCACGGTTTGCATACACCGAATAACCCAGACCAAGACCAAGGGAAATATCGAAATTGTTTACGTAAAAATCATAACCCGCAACTCCGCCAATTACATAATCTGTGGTGTTTTCATAGTTGCCCAATAAATCTTGGTCAGTAACCTCGCCGTTAAAAAAGCTGAAATAAGGGCCTACATAAATTCCTTTGTAAGTTTTCACCTTAAAAACAATTTTTGCGCCGGGACTCAGATCCATTCCTTTGTTCACAAAATTATCACCGAACGGAATGGGAATGTAGGCACCTACCAATATGTTTCCTACTTTATGGGGTTCATCTTCGTCATCTTCAGTAGTGGTAGTTTCTTGTGCAAATGTTGCCATTGAAAAAAGTAAGAAGGGCAAAAGGAATTTAATATTCGAAAACATAAGTATTTTCTTCGTTGGTTAGAGGAATTTCAATAGTTTGGGTGGGCCCGTCATTAATCGAATATTCAAAAATTACATTGCTGTTTTGAATACTATTTATATAAAAGGGTTGATTTTCGGAGGAAGGTGATAGGCTTCCACTTCTGTTTTGGGAAAGGTCACAATTTTCGGTTGGGTTCGTCATGTTTAAGGGCAATTCACAAAGAGAAGGCGTAAACTTTATTTCGTAGTTCAGTATATCTTCTGTGCCACTGCTATTTTTTAATATAAGGTTAAGGGTGGCCCGCTTGCCTAAAACGATAGTTCCCATATCGTAAAGAACCCGATCTGTGTGTTCTGGTGAATAATAGGCAAGGCTGGAATAGAAATCCTGGGTGTTGGTAAAATTTTCATAGTTTATAAAAATATCCAATGGATCAAATTGCTCGTCTAATGAAATCAGTTTAAAATTTCCATCACTATCACTACTTGTTCGTCCCAGTTCATCCCCAAAACCACTAGTCAGGACACTTATATTTGGTATAGGCACTCCTTGTGGGTCTATAATTTTTCCTTTTACCAAAATGCGCCGATTGTTTTCAATATCCACATCGTCACCAAGGCAACCTACGGCCGTCAAGACAGTAAAGAGCAATAAAATTCTAAGTAGGTTTTTTTTCATTTTTAATAAAGTTAGCTTAACAAGAATACTGAAAAAAATAAAACAACTCAAGATTTCAACGATAAGTTTGCATTATTTTCTTAAAGGTTTCTAAAAGGAATGATTAATTTGGCAAAGCTTGCTTATTTTTAGAATCATTTTAAAAAACCTCCAATGAAAAAGCTTATTTTACTAATTACTGTTATCATTTCTTTTTCGGCCTGTAAAAACGATAAAAAAAATGCTTCCACGGATGATGTTTCTACTAAAGATCCACGCGTAAAAGGCCTGGAGGCTGATTCCACAAGCCTAAGCGATAAGAGCGAGGCTTACCGCGCAAAATCCTTCCCAACCCAATTACAATCGATATTTACCGCCCACGGAGGCCTCACCCAATGGCAAAAAATGAACAACCTTTGTTTTGAAATGAAAGGCAAAAATGGAGAAGAAACCCATACCGTTTCCTTACCGGAACGCAAGACCAAAATTGAAACCAAAGACTGGTCCATTGGATACGACGGGAAAGGCGTTTGGCTTTTAAAGCACGATTTGGGTTATGAGGGAAATCCAAAATTTTACCATAATCTTATGTTCTATTTTTATGCCATGCCTTTTGTTTTGGCAGATCCGGGAACCAATTATACCGTAGTGGAACCTACTGAACTGGATGGAAAAATGTACAATGGCTATAAAGTTTCATATAATCAAGGAGTAGGTGATTCATCTAATGACGAATACATTCTATATTATGATCCACAAACCAATAAAATGGCTTGGTTGGCATATACCGTTACTTTTAATGACCAAAAGAAAAGCGACGATTGGCATTATATAAAATATGACAAATGGCAAGAAGTGAATGGACTTCTATTACCCGAAAAAATTACTTTCTGGAATGTGGAAAACAACAAGCCGCACGATGAAAAAATGGATGTTAAATTTGATAAAATAACAGTGACCGAAACCATGCTGGATAATTCGGTATTTACAAAACCTGCGGAAGCAGAATATGTAAAATCTTAAAACTTTACTCCTCAGTTTATTTGTGGAACAGCGCAACGGCCAATTGGTTGTTGTGCTGTTTTTTTTTAATTATAGAGGCCGGTCTTCAAAATAATTCACCACCAATGCCACCATATAATCATAGCTGAGTATCCCGCGGGATTGGTTATTCGCCTTTAAAAAGTTGTCCCAAAAAAGTTTGGAAAATACCTCAAAAAAATTGTCATAGCTGTCCCAAAAATCTCGCATTTCCTTATAGCTTTCCAAGATTCCCGGATTTATGGTTTTTAATAATTCATGGTATGTAGGCTCATCGTTACGTGCCACTTCGTTGATGAGGTAACGCAAGGTGAAAATATAGCCAGCATATTGAATATAAGGGTCTTCATTATGAAGCGTGGCAAGGGTGGCAATAAAATTGGCCTCGTTTTCTGCTGCATATCCTATTTGATGTGCTTCTTCGTGGCAAGCCACCACAGGAAACTTGTAGGTTTTTATAAGGTCGTTTACTTGGGCTTCCCCCGAAAAAGGATTTAAATACCCGCTATAGCCCATATAGGTAAGCCCCAAACTCCAACCACTTTTTTTAATACTTCGGGGAGAATAGGCCAACTGCGGAAACTCCTCTTCCAGATTTTGGTATCCATTAATGGATTTCTTAAAAATTTCTTCCTGCGTATAGGGCAAATTTATTTTGACGCTGTCTGCATACCCCAATTGGCGATGCATAGTATTACTTTTTTCAATGAAGCGCTTCGTGGTTGTCAAAAGCTGTTCATAGCTATAGTCTTTTTTTAATTGAAGCGATTGGTGCAGTGGAACCCGATAATAATTGAACCCCCAAAGAATGTGAAACATAAAATACACCACAGAGACTGCCGCGGTTATATCCAATAAAAAACGGATGGGTTCAAAACGCAGCCTATAAAAATTTCTGTAAATCCATCTGATTGCAATCAGGATTATCAGAATGTAAAAAACATCGCCCACCGAAAATGGAACCCAGCCAAAAATATATCTGGATACTTTGGAAAGCATCGGATAAAAACCCAAACTGTAATATTTTTCTACAAATTCCGGAAAAAATTTCAGGATCTGCAGTGCAATAATCTGTAACGGAAGCAGGAGAGATAGGATAACCGCGGTTCTTCTTTGCATAAACCAAACTTACAAAGGAAATCTTTCACCACATAATTTTTATAGCGGTTGTAAAACAGTAATTTTGTATTTCTAAAATTTTTAAACGATGAATGAAGAAATAAGAAACCTTGAACCCAAAGAACTTTGGAACAAATTTGCCGATCTAAACGCTGTGCCGCGACCTTCAAAAAAGGAGGAGCGCGTAATAGCTTTTATGAAGGAATTCGGAAAAAAACTTGGTTTGGAAACCTTGGAAGATGAAGTAGGGAACGTAATTGTCCGCAAACCCGCTACAAAGGGAATGGAAGATCGGAAGATGGTGGTGCTGCAAAGCCACTTGGATATGGTTCACCAAAAAAATAACGACACTAATTTCGATTTCGACAAGCAGGGAATTGAAATGAAAGTGGATGGAGATTGGGTACGTGCCAAAGGCACAACGCTTGGAGCAGATAATGGCTTGGGAGTTGCTACCATTATGGCAATTCTTGAAAGCGATTCAATTGAGCACCCTGCCATAGAAGCGCTATTTACTATAGATGAAGAAACAGGAATGACGGGCGCCAAAGGTTTAAAAGGCGGTTTGTTGAAAGGTGATATCCTTTTAAATCTTGATACAGAAGAAGATGACGAAATAGGCGTAGGCTGTGCCGGTGGGGTAGATGTTACTGCAACCGGAACTTATACTGAAGAAGATGCGCCCGCAAACGCAGTTTCATATACCCTTACAGTGAAAGGACTTCAGGGTGGACATAGCGGAATGGATATCATTAAAGGTTTGGGGAACGCCAATAAATTGATGAACCGTTTACTTTTTGCTACAAAGGATTTTATGCAATTGGCGAAATTGGAAGGGGGAAGCCTTCGCAATGCCATTCCTAGAGAGAGCGGCGCACAGCTAATGGTAACTTCAGAAGATAAATTTCTTTCGGAAATTGAAAAATTGAAAACTGCAATCTCAGAGGAATACAAAACCTTGGAGCCAAATCTTTCCATTACCGCTGAAAAAAGTAATTCAGCTTCAAAGAAAGTAATGTCGGCCAAGGATCAGAAAAAATTCCTTAATGCTTTATATGCAGCCCATAATGGGGTTTACAGAATGAGCCCTGCGATTGAGGATTTGGTGGAAACTTCAAATAATATTGCAAAAGTTTCAGTGGAAGAAGAAAGTATCAATATTCAATGCCTTACGCGCTCTTCTGTGGAGTCTTCCAAAGACGATTTGGCAAATGCACTTACTGCAGTGTTTCAGTTGGCGGGTTATGATGTTAAACTAGCAGGCGAGTATCCTGGTTGGGCGCCAAATATGGATAGCCCTATTTTAAAAGTTTTGGATAGTCTTTATCAAAAAATGAATGGTGAAAAAGCTGAGGTTGCTGCTTGTCACGCAGGCTTGGAATGTGGAATATTGGGAAAGAACTACCCTGAAATGGATATGATTTCATTTGGGCCAACCATTAAAGGCGCACATTCACCCGATGAACGCGCTAGTATTTCTTCCGCCCAAAAATACTGGAAGTTTGTTTTGGAGATTTTAAAGAATATTCCGAAGAAATAAAAGGAGGAGAAAGAGCCAAGAATTAAGACACTAGAGCCAAGATGGCTTTGACTTAATTTATCTCTCTAGTAAGTATGTTTACTCCATAAAAAAAGGAACCCATTTTGGGTTCCTTTTTTATTTTCAATACTGAAATTTATTGTGCTATATCTACCAACTCCAATTCAAAAATTAATTCTGAATCTGGAGGAATTACGCCTGGCATACCTCTTTTTCCATACCCTAAATGTGAAGGAATAAATAGAGTTATTTTATCGCCAACTTTCATTTGTAAAAGACCTTCCCTAAATCCCGGAATAAGCTTTGCATCTGGGCTGTAATCTGTAGGTACGGGTACGTACTGTCCAGCTGCTTTTCGCATTTCGTCAACCATTTCATATTTTTCTGCATTTTCAAAAACATTGGAATCAAACATATGCCCGTCTGCAAGATACCCTGCATAATTCATTAATATTTGATCACCTTCCTTAGGTTTTTCACCGGTTCCTTTTTTGTTGAAAAATATTTTAACGCCAGAAGGAAGTGAATCTGCCTTTGCTTTAATAGCATTTAATTCAGCGGCTTTTGTAGATGCCACTTTATTGATGCGTTCTTCTTTTTCCTTTTTTTCTTTTTCAAGTTTGCCCATTTCATCTGTGAAATAAGGCACTTTGATATTTCCTTTATTAATGATGTTTATCTTTTCAATAGTAATGGCTTCCTTAGGTTTGTCCCCAGGTTTTTGTGTTTCAACCATTCCAATGGAATCAACCACTTCCTGGCCTTTTACAATTTCACCAAAAATAGTGTGTCTTCCGTTTAACCAAGGAGTGTCCTTTAGGGTAATAAAAAACTGGCTTCCATTAGTGCTGGGACCAGAATTGGCCATGGCCAAAAGCCCTTTTCTGTCAAAGCGCAAAGAATCGTTGATTTCATC
Organism: Flavobacteriales bacterium; assembly: GCA_038215845.1. GTDB lineage: Bacteria > Bacteroidota > Bacteroidia > Flavobacteriales > Flavobacteriaceae > Aequorivita. The sequence continues at coordinate 23,730 of JBBQQN010000019.1, forward strand.
AGGAAAGGCGTAACCCGGGTTACCGGAACCATCTCCGTTAGGGTCTCCCCCTTGGATCATAAAATCCTTGATAACACGGTGAAAAACAAGACCATCGTAAAAACGTTTCCCTTTATAGGTAGAATCTACCATTCTGTTTGTTCCTTCGGCCAATGCCACAAAGTTGGAAACAGTAAGCGGAGCTTTTTCGTTGTAAAGTTTTGCTACGAAAGTTCCTTTGTTGGTAACAAATTCAGCATAAACGCCGTCTTTTAAATCAGGATATTTGTCCTGGCACGACGCAAAAGTAAGTGTGAGTAATAAAATTGCGAATGTTAATTTTTTCATCTGTTTAATTTTCGTTTGATTGTTCTATTGAATGTAAAGTTATTGTACTCTGGACTGGGATATTGGTTCCCAATTTTTCTTCAATGCCATAATAACCAAAAGCTTTATAGGATGGAAAGAGAAATGTAATTATTTCGCCTTCTTTCATTAGTTTTATACCTTCCCGAACCCCTGATATAAGGTCTTGGTTGCTTTTGTCCACTTTATAATGTTGTAGTCCGTTTTCTTCTGTAGAAAGGATAGTGCTTCCGTTGAGGTCCTTAATGTCATAAGTAAATTTTACGATGTCGCCAATTTTGGGCATTTGTGCGGTAGCAGTATCGCGCTTGTTATAATAATACCAAAACCCATTTTCAGAAGAAATATAATCAATGGTGGAATCCTTGGCCATCATCTTTTCGATATAGCTTTTTTCCTCGTCGTAAATTTTTTTGTTTCGCTCGGCGGATTCCCTTATAAAACTGCCTGAGTGACTTTGCGCCGGACGCCTAGCTTCCGGGCTTTTACAAGAAATTAGTGCAATGGCAAAAAATAAAATATATACTAGCTTTTTAAGCATTTGTAAGTTCATTTTTATAACGGGGCAAGATACTAATAAATTCGCTTATGGTTTTGTTAAGGGATTGCGAACTTTTGCCCCCGGCTGCATTAATATGCCCCCCGCCTTGGTAGTGGTTACGGGCAAAGTCATTCACCGAAAAGGATCCCTTGCTTCGGAAAGAAATCTTTACAATGCTTTCTTGCTTATTTTCAATAAAAATAGCAGCAAACACAACTCCTTTCACTGAAAGGGCGTAGTTCACAAAACCTTCGGTATCCCCTTTTTTAAAATTGTGTGCGTCCAGTTCCTTTTGTGTAAGGGTTATATATGCGGTATTAAATTCCGTAAGAATATTTAAGTTATTCAGCGCAACGCCCAACAATTTCATGCGTTCTGGACTGTTGGTGTCGTATATTTTTTGATGGATGATGGCTCCGTTGGCCCCGGCCTCGATCAACTTGGCTACCACACGGTGCGTAGTAGGAGTGGTGCTGGAAAAACGAAATGAACCCGTATCTGTCATTATTCCCGTATAAAGATTGGTGGCAATTTCTTCTGAAAGAAAGTCAAGACCATCCAAAGCCTCGATAAAATGAAAAACCATCTGCGAAGTGGAACTCATTGAAACATCACTATAGGTTGCCACAGCATAATCTGCGGGTTGTTGGTGATGGTCTATCATTATAAACGCTGCTTCACTTTCTTCCAGCAGGGGTTGCAAATCCCCAATTCGGTCCAGACTGTTAAAATCCAAGGTGCAAATAATAGCAGCAGCTTTTATGGCTGCTTTACTTTTTTCTACTTCTTTTTCATGAACAATAATAGAATCAACTTCAGGGAGCCATTTTAGAAAATCCGGGAAATCATTCGGCATTATTACGTCCGCTTGATGGCCCAACTGTTTAAGAAAAATTGAGAGCCCCAAACAGGAGCCAATGGCGTCCCCATCAGGGTTTTTATGCCCCACGATCACTATTTTTTGTGAAGAAGCAAGCAGGTTTTTTACTGTTGAAGTAATTTCAGAATTCATAGTTGGCGAAGATACAATAAATACAATTGATTGCCATTTGAGGCAAGAAATTGGAAGAAGACAGATTATTAAATGATTAAATCAATTTATAATACTTGCAGTTTCTTTTCAAATCCCTATTTTTGCCGAAATTTTAAAAAAATAATGAGAACAGACAGAACGTTTACCATGTTAAAGCCCGATGCGGTTGAAAAAGGGCACATAGGTGCCATTCTTGAAAAAATAAACACTTCCGGTTTCCGGATCGTGGCGTTGAAACTTACGCAAATGACCGATGCGGACGCTAAGGAATTTTACGCCGTACACAGCGAGCGACCATTCTACGGCGAATTGGTTGAGTATATGACCCGCGGACCAATCGTTGCGGCCATTCTTGAAAAGGAAAATGCTGTGGAAGATTTCCGTACACTTATTGGTGCTACCAATCCAGCGGATGCAGCTGAAGGAACCATCCGTAAATTGTATGCAGCTTCTATTGGCGAAAATGCCGTTCACGGAAGTGATAGCGATGAAAATGCAGCTATTGAAAGTGCTTTCCATTTTGCTGGACGCGAAATGTTTTAAGCATTTGCAACATATTTTAACTGAAAACGCCTTCCAATTCGGAAGGCGTTTTTTTATATTAAAAATTTAATTATTTTTTCATTAATTTTTTGGAAGTTACCATTTTGCCGTTTTTCAGGAGTTTTACGAAATAAATACCGTTGGAAATGTTTGTGAGACTAAAAGTATTCATTTCTTTTAAATCACTTTGGGCAAATATTTTCTTCCCGTTTATATCCACAATTTCCATTGAAAGTTCTGCTGTGCTTGAAACATTGATTTTTAGGTTGAATTTTCCATCGGTGGTCGGGTTGGGGTAAAGCGTGAAGGAATTAATAAGGTTGAAATCTTCAACGCCTGCACTTTCATAAGGGGTTTTGAGAATAAAACGGCCGAGTAGGGCATAACCAACATTTTCCGTTGCAAATTTGATATCTGCAGATCCACTATTAGCGTGGCAGTTTTCACTGTTTGTTTCTTCTTCTAAACTAAACTCCCAGTTTTCGCCACCATCAAGTTTTTTTTCAATCCAAACATTACAACAATCACAGAGAAGTGCTTCTGAGGCAATTATATATCCTGTGCTATCATTTGGAAAAAACATAGCAGAAGGATTTGGTTCATTATAAAAATATGTGTTCCAGGTGCTATTGTCACTTGTTTTAAATAATTCATTTCCCCCACAATAATATACGAAATCGAAATCAACAAATCCTGCCATTAAGTAAAAGTGGTTTTCGGTAATAGATATGGAAAATAAATCATCGGTTGTAGGAATACTCAGTTGCTCCCAATCAACCCCGCCATTTGCAGTATAAAATAAAACCCCATTGCTCCCAGCAATATAGCCGGTATTTTCATCCTTAAACCTTATGCTGTTCAATCGTTCGGTTGTCAATGAGTTGTTCAAAACCCAAGAAGTTCCACCGTTTGTGGAATGCAAAATTGTGCCAGTATCGCCCACTGCCCAAATGCTGTTGGGTGCATTTACAGCTACTGAAATTAAAGCTTCCGTTGTTCCAGAATTCAATTCAGCCCAAGTATCACCAGCATTGGAAGTCTTCAATATTTTTCCTTCAGTCCCCACGGCGTAACCATTGTTTTCGCCATCAAATGATAAATCAAGAAAATAGCTATCAACCCCGCTGTCAAATTGTGCCCAATTTTCACCGCCATTTTCTGTCTTGTAAAATATTCCATTATCAGAAACAACGTGTACCACGCTTTCATTAATTGGGCAAATGGCACCGTGATGATTATCTGCTATTTCAATAGGCAGATAACCCCATTCTTCCTGTGAAAACCCGAGTGCGGAAAAAAGAAGTAAAGTTAAAAGTAGAAGTTTTTTCATATCATTTGGTTTTTAGCCTTATTCTACAAGGTATTAATAAAATTTTATCAAGCAAAATAGACCCGCTGATTTAGCGCAAGACTAATTTTTTAATCAATTCTTTTCCCAATTCAGCATTGAGCAAACTAATAATTTTTTCACGCCCATAACCAAGCTCTTCCCTTAGTACAGATGAAGAAAGTTGCACATAAAGAGTTTCCCTATCCAGTTTTACATCGGTAGTGTATTTTGAAATGGCAGTCCCCATTACAGCGTCCCATGACTCTTTTGCATTTACTTTGTCTAGGCCTTTTTCAAGTCTATTGTTTTGAATAAAATCCTTTAAAGCGTCGCCAATTGTAATATTTTCTGCTTTTCGTTTTGCCATATTTATGTGAATCTGTGAATCTGTGAATATGTGATTTAGTTTATTTTAGGTTACTTCATACTTCATACTTCTTACTTCCAACTTCCAACTTCTGATTTCCCTTTTATTCTCCAAAATCATATTTCTTGAATTTTGAATAGGTATAAACTTTATTGTCCCTATTCTTCACTTTCAACAAACTGTCCTTGGCTTCAATTACCGTTTCCTTCCATTCGTCAAAAGGAGTTTTATAATACAGTCGCAGACTGTCCTCTTCAATTTTTAATGTGAATTCTTCCGAAGTACCATTTGTTGTAAAAGTACCATCAAGTTTTGGGGAAACCTTGGTGCGTATCCCGCTGTCACCTTTTACCTCTATAAAATCCACCACTGTGTTTATTCCAAAGTCTTTTTTGCTGCCATCCGGCATTTCTACTTTTTTAATTTCCCAATAGCCGTCCAATTTTTGCTTTTGCTCCTCGGGATTGGGTTTTGCACACGAAAGGATTACGGTTGAAAATAATAAAGTAATAAGGTAAAACTTCATAATATAATTATTTATAGGGGAAACATTTTATAGGTTTGGTGCACTTTCCGGATTACTTCCTCGGTGCGTTCTGCGTGGGTGTCGCTGATAAAAAGTTGCCCAAAGTTTTCATTGTCCACCAACGTTATCAAATGCTCTACCCGCTGTTCGTCCAATTTATCGAAAATATCATCCAATAGCAAGATAGGGTTCGATTTAGAATGGATTTTTATAAAATCGAATTGCGCCAACTTCAAAGCTATAAGATACGATTTTTGCTGTCCTTGAGACCCAAATTTCTTGATTGGATGTCCATCAATTTCAAAAACAAGGTCGTCCTTATGTATTCCGAAATTGGTGTACTGCGTAATCTTGTCCTTATTAATATTGTTTTGAAGAAGTTCCAACAGCTCATTTTCCTGTAATTGGCTATCATAAACCAAGTTTATACTTTCGTTCCCGCTACTGATGGATTTGTATTGTTTCAGAAAAATGGGGAGAAACTCTTCTAAAAAAGCAGTCCGCTTCTTAAAAATGGAAGTGCCAAAGCTGTGCAATTGTTCATTATAAATATCCAAAGTGTCTTTGCTGAAGGTATTGTTGGCAGCAAAATACTTCAATAGTGAATTGCGCTGCGCCAGCACTTTGTTGTATTTTATAAGAGTATGTAGATAATCTGTATCTCTTTGCGAAATAACACCGTCAATAAATTTCCTCCGCGTTTCACTCCCTTCAATAATTAGATCGCGGTCTGCCGGCGAAATAATTACCAATGGTAAAAAGCCAATGTGATCGCTGAATTTTTCGTAAGCTTTTCCATTGCGCTTTATTATTTTCTTCTGTCCTTTTTTTGCGCTTACAACAATCTTTTCTGCGATTTCATTTTTCTCATAAAAGCCTTCAACCACAAAAAATTCCTCGCCGTGTTTAATGTTCTGTGAAGTAATGGGATTAAAGTAGCTTTTACCGAAAGAAAGATGGTAGATTGCATCCAGTACATTGGTCTTCCCCACGCCGTTATTTCCAACAAAACAATTGATTTTGGGGTCGAATTCAAAAGTTTCGACTTCAAAATTTTTATAGTTGAGTAAGGCCAGTTTTTGTAAAATCATAAAAATGAATGGGTTGCGATTCTATATTTTTAATTAAAGGAAGTAATATTGGCTTTGCAAATTATTGAAAAATAAGAAATATTTATCCTTTTAAATTCCATTAAAAATTTTATTTTTGCGCCACAATAACCTTAAACTATGGCAACGTACAATAAACGCGCGGGCAAACCAAAAAACAAAGCTGATAAACAAACACAGCTTGAAGAAAACAGTACCACGGCAGAGGTGTTCAACACCTTGGACGAAGGAGCTTCAAAAACAGAAGCTTGGGTAGAAAAAAACCAAAAGATTATCCTTGCGGTAATTGGAGTAGTGGCTGTTTGCGTTTTGGGATACTTTGCGTACCAACAATACATTCAAAAACCCAAGGAAATTGAAGCCATGAACGAAATGTTCCAAGCTCAAAACTATTGGGAACAAGCCTTAACGGCTGAATCTAAAGATTCGCTTTTCAATTTGTCACTTCAAGGTGGCGAGGGGAAATACGGATTTATAGACATTATTGAAAACTACAGTGGAACAAACGCCGCAAACCTTGCACACTATTATGCAGGAATGGCTTATTTGAACACCAATAAATATCAGGAAGCAATTGAAGAGTTGGATAAATTCAGTAGCGATGATGACATATTGGCGCCATTGGCAAAAGGAGCCATCGGCGATGCTTTTGTTCAGTTGAATCAAAACGATGAAGCGCTGAAGTATTACGAAGAAGCCGCTACCATGCGTACCAATGAGTTTACAAGTCCACGTTTTCTTTTGAAAGCTGGAATTGCTGCACTTTCATTGGATCAAAATGATAAGGCATTAAGCCATTTCAAAAAAATAGCGGACGAATATCCAAAATCATCCGAAGCTGTTAAAGCCGAAATTTATACCGGTAGGGCAGAAGCAATGAAAAAATAAATGGCCACTTCAACTACAAATTTATCGGCCTACGATAAAAATACAATCCCAAACGCGAAAGATTTTCGGTTTGGGATTGTTGTTTCAGAATGGAACCACAATATTACGGAAGGCATGTTTCAAGGTGCTTTCGATGCGCTAAAAGATTGTGGTGCCATCAATGAAAATATAGTTCGCTGGAACGTTCCCGGTAGTTTTGAACTTATTTACGGTTGCAAGCGAATGGCACAAAGCTACGACATGCTCGATGCCGTAATCGCAATCGGTAGCGTGGTTCAAGGCGAAACAAAACACTTCGATTACGTTTGCGAAGCCGTTGCACAAGGAATAAAAGATTTAAATGTGCAGGGCAATATTCCCGTAATTTTCTGCGTGCTTACGGATAACACTATGCAACAAGCCATAGACCGAAGCGGTGGCAAACACGGCAACAAAGGCACGGAAGCCGCAATTGCTGCCATAAAAATGGCGCAACTTCGGAAAGACTCCAAGTTTTAAATTTACTTACAACCCACTACTACTGCCAACTGCTACTGAACACTGAACATTGAAGTGGTACAGTAATTGTTCAAAACCGCTATGAAAAACACTTTTTAAGACGTACTATTTTAAGTAACTTTGAAGCAGAGGAATTATGGGACTAATTGGTAAAAGAAAAAACAAAAAGTACGGCTACAAACCACGTCATTTTGAATCTGATGGTGGGAGCAGCCCGTTTTCAATGAGTCATAAATTTGACCAATACAGAAGTACTGTTGGGGACAATCAAGGATTAAGAGGGAAATTTAAAACCGCTTGGTCAGATTTGCGACAATCTTCTGATAAAACTGCAAACCGAAGACTGATTATTATTATTGCTATACTCGTTCTTCTTTTCCTCTTAATTATTGATTTTGACCTATCCATTTTCTACGCATAAATTTCATGGCGGACATCATTCAGTTATTACCAGATCACGTTGCAAACCAGATTGCGGCTGGCGAGGTCGTACAACGGCCAGCGTCAGTAGTGAAGGAATTATTGGAAAATGCCATTGACGCCAAAGCAACTTCCATTACCCTTCTTATAAAAGATGCCGGGAAAACACTGGTACAAGTTACAGATAATGGCAGCGGCATGAGTACTACTGACGCTCGATTGAGCTTTGAGCGGCACGCAACTTCAAAAATAAAATCTGCAGACGATCTTTTTAATTTGCATACCAAGGGTTTCCGTGGCGAGGCTTTGGCCTCTATAGCAGCTATTGCACATGTGGAGCTAAAAACCAAAACGGAGAACTCTGAAATAGGGACACATTTAACCATTGAGGGCAGTAAGGTAATTTCGCAGGAACCTTCTGTAGTTCCAAAAGGAACGACTATTTCCGTAAAAAACCTTTTTTATAATATTCCGGCCCGCCGAAATTTTTTAAAAAGTAATCCCGTGGAAACACGGCATATTATTGACGAGTTTCATCGTGTGGCATTGGCACATCCTAGCGTTGCTTTCCAAATGCTTCACAACGGCAGCGATGTTTTTAACCTTCCATCATCAAATTCGCGGCAGCGGATTGTAAATATCTTCGGAAGCAAAACCAATGAAAAATTGGTGCCCGTAAGTGAAGAAACCGAAATCCTTAAAATCAACGGTTTTGTACTAAAACCTGAATTTGGAAAGAAGAGCAGGGGCGAGCAGTTCTTTTTTGTGAACGATCGTTTCATAAAAAGTCCTTATTTGCACCACGCCGTATCTTCTGCCTTTGAAGGGTTGATGAAAAAGGAGATACATCCGGGCTATTTCCTCTTTTTGGAAGTGGACCCACATTCCATAGACATCAACATACATCCCACCAAAACGGAAATAAAATTTGATGATGAACATTCCATTTATGCCATGCTCCGTGCAACGGTAAAGCATAGTCTGGGTCAGTTCAACATTGCGCCTGTTCTGGACTTTGAGCGGGATAAAGGTTTTGATACTCCGTACGAATACAGTAAAAAATCACCTACCGCCCCATCCATCGATGTAGATAGGGATTTTAACCCCTTCCGCGAAAAAATGAAGCAGGGGAATATTAATTTTCCTTTTAAAAGGGAACAGACCTCTTCGTGGGAATCTTTATATGTTGGACTGAAAGATGAGAATACGGAAGTTTCCGGTTTGGACGATATTGAATTTGAGAGCGAGGAGGTAACCGGAAGCTTATTCGAAAACAACGAATCCGAAAGCGGACAGATAACATTTCAAATTCAGAATAAATACATTGTAAGTCCGTTGAAAAATGGAATGATGGTGGTACACCAAAACTTGGCGCATCAACGTATCCTTTATGAAGAATTGTTAAAAAACATGACTGTAAAGGAAGGAGTAAGTCAACAGTTGCTCTTTCCGTTACAACTCCATTTTTCAAAACCAGATATTGAAATCTTGGAGAAAGTACGTGAACAATTAGAAAATACGGGCTTTGCCTTTTCATCCTTAAAAGATGAAAATGTTGAGATTAACGGGATTCCGGTAATGATTATGGAAAGTCATGTTGTAAATTTGTTGCAGCATTTAATAAACGATATAAAAGAAGAAGTGCCCGAATCGGGTTTTAGCCAAAATGATATGCTCGCCAAATCGATGGCCGCGAGCATGGCCATAAAAACCGGGGTTTCATTAAACAAAGAAGAAAGAGAACACTTAATCAATCAACTTTTTGCCTGTAAAGAGCCTACGGTAAGTCCTTTCAATAGACCAATTTTCACCACCATGGACGTGTCAGATCTCGATAAAAAATTTATATAAATGGGAAGAATAACCGAAACCATTAAGGTTTTAATAATAGTAAATGTAATTTTTTTTATTGGTACCCTCGCAATAGGCGATGTTGCTTACAAATTATTTTCGCTCTATTACTTTGAGAATCCCAATTTCCAATATTGGCAGCCTGTTTCACATATGTTTATGCACGGCGGTTTTTTTCATATACTTTTTAATATGTATGCGTTGTGGGCCTTTGGTTCGCCTTTGGAAATGCGGTGGGGACGCAAAAAATTTCTTTTCTTTTACTTTTCTGCAGGATTGGGCGCGGTTCTAATACACACTCTGGTTAATTACTATCACGTTCATAGTGGTATGGATGCGTTGATAAGTGCAGGTTTGGATCAAAGTCAGATAATGGATATTCTAACAACAGGACAATATAATACCGATGTGCTGACGTCGGTTTCCCAAGGCACCATTCAATCCATGTACGATTCTTTCAATACCCCTGCCGTGGGAGCTTCGGGAGCAATTTACGGAGTATTGGTAGCCTTTGGGATAATGTTCCCCAATATTGAATTGATGTTGATTTTTCTTCCAATCCCTATTAAGGCGAAGTATTTTATTCCTGCAATTATTGTAGGCGATTTAGTTTTTGGAATTTCGGGCGCACCTTCGGGGGTTGCACATTGGGCACATATTGGAGGCGCTTTATTCGGCTTTATTATGGCTTGGTACTGGAAAAAGAATAGTTTTGATGACCATCGCTGGAACTGATTTATGACAACAAATAATTTAGCATATCAATACAAAACCGCATCGGTGGTAATAAAGCTCATTGTAATCAATGTGGCAATATTTTTAGTGGTCAGTCTTGCCTCGTTTTTTTTCACGGTAGCTCCACAATACCTTACCCGTTGGTTTGTATTAAGTGATGATTTCTCCACGCTTTTAGTACAACCTTGGTCCCTTATTACATACAGTTTCCTGCATTTCGGGCTTTGGCATATTTTGTTCAATATGATTTGGCTCTATTGGTTTGGACAGATAATCCTTAATCTGTTTACGGGGAAAAGGCTGCTAACCGTTTATTTGTTGGGAGCACTTTTCGGGGGACTTTTATTTGTTGTTGCCTATAATTTATTTCCTGTTTTCGCACAAAGCAGAGGCTATCTTATTGGAGCTTCCGGAGCGGTAACTGCCATTATGATTTTTATTGCCACCTATACTCCCAATACAGAAGTGCGCATTTTTACCTTTAACATAAAATTGTGGCATATTGCAGCCGTCCTTTTTATTTTGGATTTGGTCCGGATTCCATCCTCCGGGAATGCCGGCGGCTTGATAACCCACGTAGGCGGAGCGGCATTTGGATATTTGTACGCAGTGCAGCTTGCGAAAGGAAACGACATAGGAAAATGGTTTGAAAACTTTATGGATTGGGTTTCACACCTTTTTAAACCAAGAGCAAAAAAACCGTTCAGAAAAGTACACCGCACAACACAACCTGCTTCAGCACGTTCTAAAGCGAAAGGATCCAAACCTGACCATCAAAAAAAAATAGATACCATTCTCGATAAAATTGGTAAAAGTGGGTACGAAAGCCTTACCAAAGAGGAAAAAGATTTTCTGTTCAAAGCCGGGAAAGACGACTAATGCAAACAAGAAGGGTTTTCAATAATTTCGTGTATTGGTGCAATCTAGTTGCAGCAATACTTTTATTGATTTCTTTTGTGCTGCCCTACCTGCCGCCAAAAACATTCCCAACCCTTTCTTTGCTCAGTTTAGTGGTTTCCCTCCTAATTATTATAAATATAATTTTTGCTATTTATTGGGCAGTTCAGCTTCGATGGCGGTTTTTCCTTTCGTTCACGGTTCTTTTTATCTCTTATTTTTATTTCAATGTTTTTTATGAAGTCTCATCTCAAGGCGATGCTTCCACCTATAAAAACACCCTTTCGCTTTTAACTTATAATGTGCGTTTGTTCAATGCATATGAAGACAATCCAAAACAGGATGCTCCCACGGTTATCTCCGAAATATTGAAGGAACAGACGCCCGATGTGGTCTGTGTACAGGAATATTACAAACCTAACAAAATTGATTTTTCAGACTATCCCTATCAGTATATTCATTTTAAATCTGAAAAGGCAAAACTTGGCCACGCCATTTTTTCAAAATATCCATTGATAAATACCGGCGGTTTTGACTTTGAAGGTACCTACAATAACACGCTCTTTGCAGATGTTATAAAAGGCACCGATACTTTGCGTATTTACAGCGTGCATTTGCAGTCCCTCGGCATCATTCCGCGGGTAAGTTTTTTGCAGGATAGCGATAATGAACGGCTACGGAAAAGGGTTTCAAGCGCTTTTGAAAAACAGCAAAGTCAAGTGGAAGCAATTGTAAATCATAAAGAAAAAACCCATCATCCCGTAATTATCTGTGGCGATTTCAACAATACGCCTTTTTCTTATAGCTACCGAAAATTGAAAAAAGACATGCAGGATGCATTCCGCGAACGCGGAAATGGATTGGGAACTACTTTTCTGTTCGAAAAATTCCCAATGCGCATCGACTATATTTTTGCCTCCAATGGCTTGGATGTTTTATCGTTTGAAACAATGAGAAAAACATTTTCAGACCATTACGCCGTGCGGGCTACCGTTGGGTGGTAAATTCAATTAACAATTAACAATTAACAATTAACAATTTCATTCTTTAATTTTCAACCATCAACCATCAACCATCAACCATCAACCAACAGATTGTTTTTCTAAATAATTCAGTGCATTTGGCCCTTCGTTAAATAGTAAATCCAACACCGAAAGGTTTGGTAAAAATGGGTGGTTGGCAGCGTGCACCTGCGTGTAGACTTCAGGAATAAAGGCAGATTTTGTTTTAGCGTCAATCAAAAACCGAAGATCCGTTATTGTGGGTTTTTCTTCATAAACAGTAGTCTGCGAAGTTTCAATGTCAATTCCCAAAAGCTCACATAGCAATTCGAAAATCTTGAGATTGTGGATCATTAAATTTTCTACGGGCTCAGCAAACAATGGCCTTAAATCGTCCTCGTAATATTCAAAAAAAGGAGAAGTTCTATAAGCACTTTGTAGGCTTTTCCAATGTTGCTTCTGCCACGGAAAATCATTTTCAACCACTACATCTTTATTTTTTTTGCGTTTCCCGGTCTTTATGTGTTTAATAGGAATATTCAAAAGCAGCTTTCCATTACTGTGTGCTATGTAGGTACGGTTTCGGTAGGTTTGCTTTTGGTAGTTGTCTTCGGTTTCAAAAAATACTTTTTCGGCTTGAGCCACGGCAGCCATATATTCTATGGTCGGAAAATAGGAGGGATGCAGCAGTATTGTTTTCATTCGGAAATTAAAGACTTCAAAAATAGAAAGGATTTACGATTTACTATTGCCGTTTACCAATTATTAAAATTTGAATTGATTAACGCCACCATTGAAGAGGGTTTGGGGATGTTTAAAACTTGAAACCTGAAACTTGAAACCTGCAACCGTTTTCGCTACATTTGTATAAACTTAAATATATGCTCATAATTGGCATCACCGGTGGTACCGGGAGCGGAAAAACAACTGTGGTAGATCAAATTGTGGAAGAACTTCCAGCAGAGGAAGTATGCGTTATCTCACAGGATTCCTATTACCACGATACTAGCCATTTGTCCTATGAAGAGCGAACAAAAATAAATTTCGATCATCCCAAGGCAATAGACTTTGATCTGTTGGTAACCCATTTAAAGGAATTGCGAAAGGGAAATTCCTTTGAACAGCCCGTATATTCATTTGTAGAGCACAACCGCACCGGCGAAACCATTACCACTTTCCCAAAAAAGGTGATAATCGTGGAAGGTATTTTAATCCTTGCACATCCCGACATCCGGGAATTGTTTGATATTAAAATCTTTGTCCATGCCGATAGCGACGAAAGGCTGATTCGAAGATTGAAAAGGGACATAGCCGATCGCGGACGAGATTTGGAAGAGGTTTTAAACCGCTACCAAACCACCCTAAAACCCATGCACCAACAATTTATAGAGCCTACCAAGGAGTTTGCAGACATAATAATCCCCACCAATAGATTCAATACGGTGGCCGTGAATGTTATAAGAAGCATTATTCACCAAAAACTAAGCTATACCGAATCGTGAAAACAACCTTAATTTAAAC
>JBBQQN010000020.1:0-36661 GCA_038215845.1 Flavobacteriales bacterium
CTATCCTTTTTTTCAATTAAAAATTGCTTCATTGAAATAATGGTATCGATTTTGGTAGTCAGCGAATCCATCATCGTAGCCCCACCAAAAGCCATCATTTCGTTCATATTGACTTCCAAGGACATACTTCCGCTTCCGTCTTCATTAAGTACCAAGGTTTCGGTAAATTGGCAGCCAATGAGTGTGCAGGCAAGCACTGTTGAAAAAAATAACTTTTTGATCATCTTGTTATCTTTTGGGGTTGTTTAAAATTATAAGGGCTGCAATTACGCCCGGTATCCAGCCACAGACTGTTAGTATAAAAACAATTAAAACAGAACCACAACCCTTTCCAATAACCGCCAATGGTGGAAAAATAATTGCCAATACCACTCTCCAAATACTCATATTAAAACAAATTTACAATTAAAATTGACACCGAAGATAGCATCTAAAATCTGGAATTTTGCGATTTCAAATTTCATAATTTCATTTCGTATTTTCCACTTCGCATTTCGCAGTTCAATTTCCTATCTTTGCACCCTTATTTTTACACAAACCGTATGCAGCTTTCTGAACTTGAAATTATCCGAAGGGAAAAACTTACTCAATTGCGCAATTTGGGAATCAATCCCTATCCCGCAGATCTTTACCCCGTAACCACTACTTCCAAAAAAATAAAAGTGGATTTTGAGGAAGGAAAAAAAGTGGTCATAGCAGGCAGGCTGATGTCCAGAAGAATACAAGGGAAAGCTTCCTTTGCCGAACTTCAGGATGCAGATGGACGGATTCAGGTATATTTCAATCGGGACGAAATTTGCCCCGGCGAAGACAAAATTCTTTACAACGATGTATATAAAAAATTGCTGGACATTGGCGATTTTATAGGAATTGAAGGCGAACTCTTCAACACCCAGGTTGGTGAAAAAACCGTAATGGTTAAAAAATTCACCCTTTTGAGCAAAGCATTGAAACCCCTGCCCCAACCTCGCGTTGATGCAGACGGAAAAGTGCACGATGCCTTTACGGACCCCGAACAACGCTACCGCCAGCGTTATGCAGATTTGGTGGTTAACCCACATGTAAAGGAGATTTTCATAAAAAGGACGAAGCTTTTCAACGCCATGCGTACTTTCTTTAACGAACGCGGCTATTTTGAGGTTGAAACCCCAGTATTGCAGCCCATTCCCGGAGGTGCTGCCGCAAGGCCTTTTATGACGCACCACAATTCATTGGATATTCCTCTTTATATGAGGATTGCAAATGAACTTTATTTGAAGCGACTGATTGTTGGTGGCTTTGATGGCGTTTACGAATTTTCAAAAAACTTCCGGAACGAAGGGATGGACCGCACCCACAATCCCGAATTTACCGCCATGGAAATATATGTTTCCTATAAAGATTACAATTGGATGATGGATTTCTGTGAGCAATTGCTTGAATTCTGCGCCACCGAAGTAAACGGCACAAGCAAGGCCACTTTCGGTAAGCACGAAATAGATTTTAAAGCTCCGTATCCACGGGTTACAATGGCGGGAGCTATTCAACAATTTACGGGCTTTGACATTACCGGAAAAACCGAGGACGAAATTCGCCAAGCCGCTATTAAAATGGGCGTCGAGGTGGATGATACCATGGGAAAAGGAAAATTGATCGATGAAATTTTCGGTGAAAAATGTGAGGGTAATTTTATTCAGCCAACCTTTATTACAGATTATCCGAAGGAAATGAGCCCGCTTTGCAAAGAGCACCGCGACAACCCAGAGCTTACCGAGCGGTTTGAATTGATGGTATGCGGCAAAGAGGTTGCCAATGCATACAGCGAATTAAATGACCCTATTGACCAACGTGAACGCTTTGAAGCTCAACTTAAATTGGCCGATAGAGGTGATGATGAAGCAACCGCTTTTATCGATTATGACTTTTTGCGAGCCTTGGAATACGGAATGCCCCCAACAAGTGGAATGGGCATAGGCATGGACCGTTTAATAATGTTTTTGACCAACAATGCCTCTATACAGGAAGTGTTGTTTTTCCCACAAATGCGTCCCGAAAAGAAAAAGATGGAAATGACCGAGGATGAAAAAGCAGTTTTTTCAATCCTAAAAAATAATTCTCCAATCGCTTTGGAAGACCTAAAAAATCAATCTGGCCTGAGCAATAAAAAATGGGACAAAGCCATTAAAGGACTTACCGCTTCAAAGGTTGCGAAAGTAGAGAAAGAGGAAGACCGCTTATTGGTAAAAACAGTATAATTTTTAATGATAAAATTTCTCCCCGTTTTCTTAATACTTTTTACAGCGTTACTCAACGCCCAAAATGGAGAGACCGTTCTTTATTTTAAAAGCGGCGACACGGTTCGCGGTACGGGGTCCCTAAAAGGTGCCAAGTACATTAATTTTAAGAAGGAGAACACCTCAAAAAAAATTAAATTCAGTTTTGATGTTTTGAAGAAGGCTGAAATAAAAGTTAATGATACCCTTACCCTTACTTATCGACTATTCCCAATCGTCAAAAAAAACGGAAGTATCAAAGAGCCTTCCGTAATCGGGGAATTAGTTTCAGGAAACGTAAGTTTATATATAAAAGGTGATCTAAAAAATATGGACCAGGTTTGGAATCCAGTTGCAATTGGAGGCTCCCCTTTTATGGGTACTCAAGCTGCACCTGTTCATTATTTTCTTCGCAAGCACGGGGAAGAAAGTGCCGTTCATATAAATTCCAGTTACTTTCAAATTAGCAAACTATTGAGTAATACCGGATCGGTTTTTTCAGATTGCCCACAAGTATATCAATATATGCTGGCTAGAGCGGAACATCTCAAAACCATAAACGAAGCAATAGAATATTATAATTCAAAATGTTCTAATTAGGTTTTTTCTTTTTAAATTACTCTTTAATTCTCCAAATATAAATTGCCTTCAAGCTATTTGGATTTATTTTTTTCTTAGAAACACTTCAATTCTTTGAATTATAAACCAATAACATTACATTTGGAAATCTATTCACGAAATCTAAACCTTATTTTATGAAAAAAAGAGTTTTACTCACCGCACTATTAATGTGCTTCACGCAACTTTTCTTTGCCCAAAGCAAAGAAAGTGTCGCTTCTGCTTGGCTAAACAGTAACATGCCAAGTATGAAAGCAAACCAAAGTTTTCAAATGCTATTTAGCAGACCGGGCCCTTCCGGGGAGACTTTCAGATACTACCACACAGTAAATGGGGTTGAAGTTTTTGATTCTTCAGTTGCCGTACACGTTTCAAATAACAATGAAGTAACTTTTACTTCTAGCAACTATGACGAAAGTGTTGCCACTATCGATACCAATCCAGAAATTACCCAAGAAGAGGCATTAAACAAAGCGGTTACCGCTTTGAATATTAATGGTACCGTAACCCAAGAAGAAGTTAAGCTTTATGTTTACAATAAACTTGAAGCTTCAAAATTGGTGTATAGGGTAACTACCATTTCAGAATTTCTGAATGGATACTGGGAAACCATTGTGGATGCAAAAACAGGACAAGTGTTGAGCACCAAGGATATTGCCATATATGACAAAACGCCGTCTAATAGCAATCCTAAAAAAACCACTCAAAACAACCCCAATATGGCCACGCCAGTTGACGGTACTGCCATGGTTTTTGATCCAGACCCATTGACAAAAACAGGAAATATCTACGGAGGAACTTATGTTGACAACAATGACCAAACCAATGCAGATTTGGATGCTGCAAGAACAGCGGTAACCCTTCGTGATATTGATTTTGACGGAACCAATTACCGATTAAGAGGGCCCTATGCAGAAATTGCCGAACTACAGGCCCCGGCTACAGGTTTGTTTATTCAAGCTTCTCCAGATTTCAGCTTTAATAGGTTCGAACAAGGGTTTGAGGCGGCAAACTGCTATTATCATTTAGATAAGAGTATTCGCCATATCAATGAAGACCTTGGAATACCTTTGGTATCCATCTATAACAACGGCGTTATTCGCTATGACCCACATGCATTTAATGGTGCCGATAATTCATCTTATGGTGGTGGAAGCCTTAATTTTGGTGAAGGCGGAGTGGACGATGCTGAAGATCACGATGTAATTCTACATGAATTGGGACATGGATTACACGATTGGGTAACAAACGGCAGCCTATCTCAAGTACAAGGTTTAAGTGAAGGAACAGGAGATTATTGGGCAAACTCCTACAAAAGAAGTTTAGGCTTTTGGGATTCTTCAGACCCTCAATATTTTTGGGTTTTTGGATGGGACGGACATAACCCATTTTGGGCAGGACGGGTTACCAATTATGGAGCAATGTATCCAGGGGGACTTACAGGATCTATACATACAGATGGACAAATTTGGGCTACCACTCTAATGGAAATCTGGGAAATTATAGGAAAAGACAAAATGGATGTGGCAGTTCTTGAAGGATTGGGCATGACCAATAGTGGCACCAATCAACAAAATGCTGCAATAGCCGTGCGTCAAGCTGCTATTGATATGGGCTATAGTTGTGAGGACATAAATGCCTTTACAGATAGATTTGAAGCCAGGGGCTATGTATTGCCAAACTATGTTTGCGATCCTTCAGCTTGTGATATTACTTCAATTGGTACTTCAAACTTATCTGCGTGTAATGACAATGGAACTCCTACAGATGGTTCAGACGACTTTTTTACGGCAGACGTAACTGTTACTTTTGTAAATTCACCTGCAACAGGAATGTTGAACTTAACGGGAGATGGAACTGCATCAGTTTCAGTTTCGGGATTGGTTTCGCCACATACCTTTGTGGGGGTAACCCTTCCTTCAGACGGCGGTACAATTGACCTAACTGCAACATTTTCTGCAGAAGGAGCCTGTACCTTAACTGAACCAAACGCAGGAACAGCACCAGACCCATGTATAACTCTTGGGGTTAACGATAATGAGGAAGTTGGTTCCATTTCTATTTACCCTAACCCTTCTGATAATACCATTACTTTATTGAACATTACTCAAGAGTACAGTATTTCAGTATATAATATGTTGGGTCAAAAAGTAAAAGAACAGCAAATTGATGCCAATAAAAATAGCATCGATATTTCCAACCTATCATTGGGAATCTATGTGGTAAAAATCAATGACTATAATAAAGTATTGAGATTTATTAAGAAATAATATTTATTTCAACCATTTAATTTTGAAGGGAGCTACAGCAATGTAGTTCCCTTTTTTTATATCTTTAAAGGGCTTTAATCCAATTCCTTAAAAATACTCTTGCAGTATGATCCATAAAGAAGTTGACAGTCTGGCCTGGGTAATAAAAAAGGCTAAAGAAAAGAATGGTGCCAAACCCATTGTTTTATTGGGAGCGGGTGCATCGGTTTCCGCAGGAATCCCTCTTGCAGAAGAAATAATGGCCGATATTCTGGAGCAATTTAAGGACAAGCCCGAAATAAAAAATTTGGACCCAAATGGCCGGGATTATGCCAAGGTAATGGGTTGCCTGAATGCCATGGAACGAAATGACCTATTGCGCAATTATATAAAAAGGGCCAAAATAAACGTAGCGCACATCTATCTTGCCCAATTGCTTAAATACAATTATATAGACTACGTACTTACCGTAAATTTTGACGACCTCATGCTGCGTGCCTCGGCATTGTTCAACTTCATCCCTCCTACTTATGACATGGCCATCCTTAAAGACACTACAACCACAACCCTTCCCACTGGATCGGTAGTGTATCTTCATGGGCAACAACATGGGCTATGGCTGCTGAATACAGAAGCTGAAATGACCAAGGTTAAAGAAAGGGTTGCCAAAATCTTCAACAAAATCTGTAATGATCGTCCTTGGATAATTATTGGCTACAGTGGGTGCGACCCCGTTTTTGATGTATTGGCAACCAAATTGGGCGACCGTTTCGATAACGGTTTATATTGGGTAAATTATTTGGACACCGATCCTTCAAACCACGTGAAGGAAATGCTTTTGGACAAAGAAAACAAAGAAGCATACTGTATAAAGAATTACAATTCAGATTCATTTTTCCTCAAATTGCACGCAGAACTTGGGATGGATACCCCCGCAATTTTCAACACCCCTTTTTCCTATCTTAAAAGTGTTACTGAAAATATTCAGGACATCAACATTCCAAGGCAGGAAAGCAGTGACAGCAAAAAGACCAATACCCAGATTGAATTATTTAAGCATACCAAAGAGCGGTCCGAGAATAGCAAAAAACTAATTGAGGACGCCATAAAAGTATATGAAAGGGTTGAGCACCAAGACCGAATGTCGGAAACGGAAATTATAGACAACAATTTCCAAAAGTCCCTCATTGAATTGATTACAAAGCAAGACTACTCCAAAGCAGAAGAATTGCTCGAAAACTATGAAGATAAAAATTCAACGCTTTACAATACATTGCGAAACACACTTTATACCTCTTGGGCTTATGTCGATTATGAAAAGTGGTTAAAGGATCCCAAGGACGAAATCTTGGAAGGAAGTATTAAAAAGTATAGCTATGTAGATGAAGCCATTCTAAAAGATGAAGAAGTTTACAACAACTGGGGAGTTGCTATTTACCAAAAGGCCTATGTTGGAGGCGGGGGAATTCCTTCTAAGGAAGGATTGAACGAAAGTATCGAAAAATACAAAAAAGCTATCGAGCTAAACCCGCAACACACTTTGGCATACGGAAATTGGGCACTTGCTCTCAACGAGCTGGGCCGAAGAACTTCCGAAGAAAAATATTATCTGGAGAGTATTGAAAAATTACAAATGGCCGTTAAATTAGATCCCCATAGAAGTTCAAATTATATAAATTGGGGGAATTCGCTGCTAGATATGGCCAAAATAAAAGGGGATGACAATCTGTATTTCCAAAGCATCGAAAAATACAAAATAGCCAGCGATTTGGCCCCAAAAGACAGCCTGGCTTATGGCAATTGGTCAATCGCATTACAGGAATTGGGATACAAAAATTCTGATGAAAAATATTTTCGCGAAAGCATTGAAAAATTAAAAGAAGCCAATGATCGTGGTGCAAATGAAGGAATAAATAATATGACCTGGGGCAATTTGCTTAGCGAAATAGGGAAAATAAATAAAGATCCAGATCTGTATTTCCAAAGTATTGAAAAGTACGAAAAAGCCTTGGAGCTAAAACAGCCGGCAACGTCTGTTTATGTGGGTATCGGTAATTCCTTGGTGGAGATAGCAAAGCTTAAAAATGAAACAGACCTTTATACTAAAAGCATCGAGAAGTATCAAAAAGCATTGGAGTTAGATCCTCAATCTGAATTTGCATATTTGGGACTTGGAAACGCCTATTTTGAACTCGGAAGACTTAACGGAAAATCAGAACTTTACTATAAAAGTCTTGAGAATTATAAAAAAGCATTGGAGTTAAACGCTCGCTTGGCAGATGTATATATAGGTCTGGGAAACGATTATTCTGAGCTCTCAATTATTGAAAAAAGCAAGGAATTGAATACGCAGAGCATCAACAATTTTAAAAAAGCACTGGATATTAGCCCCAACTTCGCAGTGGCTCTGGATAATCTTGGGGTTGCACAAAGGCAGTCCATAGCATTTTCTGAAAATGAATATGAAAAAGCGGCCATCCTTAATGAAGCCGAAAAGAACCTTGAGAAAGCCTCGAAACTTGATGGATTACATTATAATATTGCCTGCTTATATGCCTTGCAGGGCAAAAAGGAAAAAGCATTGGAAGCTCTGGAAAAATCGCTTTCCAAAAAACAGCAAACTCCTAATTTTATTCAAAATGATGCAGACTGGAAATCATATCTCACTGATCCTGCTTTTTTGGATCTTCTCAATAAATACAATTAGTTTCTTATGTTCGTAGAAGGCCTCGGTAATCCGGGCCATTATTTCATTAATATAATCTGTAAATACTTTCCAAAATTATTCAAGTATTTACAGCCAACAATACATAACTTTAGGGAGCACCTCTTTTCAGTTGAAAAAACTTTGTTTTCAATAATTTTTAATTTAACAGCCAAAAACCCATCCATTCATTCAATTTTTATATTTTTAACCGATTAATTTTCACAAAAATGAAGAAAATATTTTGCCTCCTATTTATTGCAATGAATGTATTGGCCATTTCCTGTGGCAAGGACGACAGCTATGAACCCGTTGATGATCAAAGCCCATCAGCACCAACCAATTTAGTGGCTTCAGATCAAACTGAGACTTCGTTTAAATTAACATGGACTGCTTCCACCGATAATATTGGAGTAACGGGCTATAACGTTTATCAAGACGGTAATATATTAATGTCATTAATAAACGGCACTTCTGTTGTAGTTAATGAACTTACGCCCGGAACGGACTATGAATTTTATGTTACCGCTATGGATTCTGAAAATAACGAGTCCAATCCCAGTAATAAAGTAAATGCCTTTACCGTGGAAGAACCACTTAGTTTTCAACCAGTGCTTTCTGAAATGGGAATTTTTCAAGGAACCCTTTCTTCTTTATCCCCCGCAGAAGGAGTTCAGTTATATGAAATAAACAGCACCCTTTTTACAGATTACGCAAGTAAACAAAGATTGATACGGCTTCCAGCAGGGCAACGCCTTCGCTATAACAATAGTGATCTGTTGCCATCCTTCCCCGACAACACCCTAATAGCAAAAACCTTCTATTACAATATTGATGACCGCAACCCCGCTTTGGGGAAAAAAATAATCGAGACCCGTGTTATGATAAAAGTAGAAAATAAATGGATGGTGGGTAACTATATTTGGAATGCTGAACAGACAGAGGCAACTTTCCGCGAAACGGGAAGCATCGAAAACATTAGTTATATTGATCTTAGTGGTTCCACGCAAAACATAAATTATCAAATTCCTTCTAAACAGGATTGTTTTACCTGCCACAATAACAACGGTACTACTTTCCCTATTGGCCTCAAATTGCGAAGCATGAATTTTACTCCCTCCTATACAGCACAAAATCAATTGGATTATTTTACCGACAACGGCTTATTGGAAGGCGTTGTGTCTGGAAATATAAGCGTGCTGCCCGATTGGACTGACCTTGTAAATTACGATCTACCACAACGTGCCCGGGCCTATATGGATGTTAACTGCGCGCATTGCCATCAACCCGGCGGAAGCGTACCTCCTACTTTTTTCTTGGACTTTAGATTTGAAACTCCTTTTGAAAATACTGGAATTTATGCAAACCGTGGTGAAATAGCAGCCCGATTTGGAAGCACCGTACCAACCTATAGAATGCCACAATTGGGCAGGACCATTATACATACTGAAGCCCTTCAAATGCTTGAGGAATATATAGATTCTTTGGATTAAGACTGAAATTTAAAAAAATTAAAGCCGCTTTTGCGGCTTTTTTTATTTCATAAAACAAGAAGCCATTAAACCTTCCTTTAAAAAAAGCATCCAAGCCTTGTTGAACATTAAAAAAACAAAGATGAAAAATGTACTTATTATTTTTATGGTGCTTACTACGTTCGCCATAAATGCACAAAATGACACTCAAGGCAAAAGAGAAAACCGAAGGGAAATGAAGGAAAACTTTACCCCCGAACAAAAGGCTGAATTGAGAGCAAAACAAATGGTTCTTGAGTTAGACCTCAGTGTAGATCAACAAAAAAGAGTAGAAAAACTTTTTTTGGAAATGGGCAAAAATAAAACAGCGCGTCCTGATAATAGTAAAGAAATGACTTCGGAAGAAAAATATGCTGCTAAAAATGCCATGCTCGACAGACGGATCGCTTTCAAAAAGCAACTGAAGGAAATCCTTACTGAAGAACAGATGACAAAGTGGGAAAATGCAGTTCATCACTCCCGAAAAAAAGGCGATCATAGGATGAAGCAGAAATCTGAATAAGGCCTTTTTTAATTTTTTGGCTCAATTATTGCTTTAACTATCAACAAAATAGTTACTTTAGTAACCTGAAACAAATTTTTAAAACAATGAAAAAATTAATAACAGTATTTGCATTTGCATCAGTAATACTTTTGGGAGTTCAGTCAATTTCTGCCCAGTCCTTATCGCAAGATAATACCAGACCAGAAGTAATTGCCAAAACAGAGACTGCTCAACTTACCGATGCTCTTAACTTAGATGGAGACCAAAGTCGTGCGGTATTTCGCGCTCTTGTTTCAAAAGAGGTAAGCTATCAAAAAAGCGTAAGTGGAAAAGATCCAAAAGATGCGGGCGTTATAGGCGATAAAAAACGAATTGACGCTCAATTAAAAGCTTCTATGAAAAAAGCTCTTACTGCTGAACAGTATGCCAAGTGGGAAGCTAGCAACTAGTTTTTTTAAACAATAAATTTATAAACCCTTTCTGAAAATTTCAGGAAGGGTTTTTTATTATAAGGTTTTTGCAACCGTTTTGCATGCTTCAATGGTCTTATCCAAATCAGTATAGCTAAGGGCATCACAGATGAACCAGGTTTCAAATGCGCTGGGGGCAATGTATATTCCCTCATTAAGCATTCCGTGAAAAAACTTTTTAAAGCCATCATTATTTGCATTTGCTGCCGTTGCAAAATCGGTCACTGGAGTATTTGAAAAATGGATGGAAATCATCGATCCCAGTCTATTAATGGTATGCGCAACCTTTGCTTCCTCAAGTACTTTTGAAAGACCTTCGTGTAGGTAATGGGTCTTTTCGTTTATGGATTCAAATATTTGTGGATTGGCATTTAATTCTTCTAGCATAGAAAGGCCTGCAGCCATAGCCAACGGATTCCCGCTTAAGGTTCCCGCTTGGTAAACCGGCCCAATTGGAGCCAACCAATCCATTATCTCGGCACGGGCGGCAAATGCCCCAACCGGTAAACCTCCACCAATTACCTTTCCAAAGGTTACAATATCTGCCTTAACGCCATATAATTCTTGGGCGCCACCCGCTGCAAGCCGAAAACCGGTCATAACCTCATCAAATATCAAAAGGATATTATTTTCATCGCAAAGTTTTCTCAACCCTTCCAAGAATCCTTCAGCGGGAGGGATACATCCCATATTTCCTGCAACTGGCTCTAGTATTATGCAGGCAATTTCGTTTTTGTTTGCGGTAATCACTTCTGCCACATTTTCAATATTGTTATAATTCGCCAATAAAGTGTCTTTCGCAGTTCCTTCCGTAACCCCCGGACTGTTGGGGATACCTAAGGTTACTGCCCCACTTCCTGCTTGGATGAGGAATGAATCGCTATGGCCATGGTAACAGCCAGCAAATTTTATTATTTTTTCCTTGCCCGTAAAGCCCCGAGCCAGCCTCACCGCACTCATACAGGCTTCCGTACCGCTGTTTACAAAACGTATTTTATCAACATTGGGCACCATTGAAACAGCAAGCTTGGCTATATCAGTTTCAATTTCGGTAGGCATTCCAAAGGAAGTGCCTAATTTCGCCCTATCTACTATGGCATCCACCACAGGAGGATGGGCATGGCCAAGTATCATGGGGCCCCATGAATTTATATAATCTATAAATGTATTTCCGTCCACATCATATAAATAGGCGCCTTTAGCCTTTTCAACAAAAATTGGCGTTCCTCCCACTGATTTAAAAGCTCGGACGGGTGAATTTACGCCACCGGGTATAACTTGTTGTGCTTCTTGAAATAAGGAGCTGCTTCTTTGATAATTCATATTGTTTGAAATATTTGTGTAGATGCCTTGGATACTATGGATGCTGTTGGAGCTATAAAGTAAATGTTACTGATTTTTTACGGGATGTAGATACAATACTTGATCTACTGAAATATTATTACTGCCCAGGCCGTTGTATTCCTTCAAGGTTTCAACAGTAATATTGAAACGACGCGAAATGCTATACAAGGTATCTCCAGCCTCTACGGTATAGGTCCCTATTTTTTTCTCGTTCGGGTTTCTTGTGTTCACGTTCTTCCCCAAAACCTGCTTATCATAATCTTCGAGATTATACCTTTCTATAATCCCTATAAGTTTATCCGGATATTTTGGGTCTGTGGCATACCCAGCTTTTCTCAACCCTTTTGCCCATCCTTTATAATCATCTTTTTTCAATTTAAAAAGATCTTGGTATCGACTGCGTTGGGTTAAAAACAAGGAATGGTCCCTAAAGGAATATTTGGGGTCGTTATATTTTCGGAAGCATTCCTGCCGTTCGTCATCGTCGTGGTATGCGCGATCGCCGGTCCAATCGGTGTGGCATTTTATGCCGAAGTGATTGTTTGCTTTCAAGGTAAGTTCGCCTACTCCTGCCCCACTTTCCAAAATCCCTTGGGCAAGGGTAATGCTTGCAGGAATACCGTATTGAAGCATTTCTTCTTGGGCAATATCGCGGTATTCCTTGATGTAGCTGTCCACCCTTTCACTATATGACATATTTACAGGAACATCTATTACCGAAGGTTCTTCTGCATTGGTGTTTTTTTCCTCTACAGGCTGTTTTACACGAACAACTCTTTCGGTTTTATGTTTTCGTTTATGGTTTACTGCTGTTTTTTTTGATTTGCAACTGCTTAAACAAACAACGCATACAAGTAGTACGGTAATAATTCTGCCAAACATTCTATTCAATTGTAGGTAGGTTTTTCTTTCTTAATTTTTGGTTCATTCCGGCTATGCCTTGAAGGCCTCCCGTATGAATGGCTAAAATACGGCTATTTTCTTTGAATTGCCCATTTTTTAGGAGATCCATAATCCCAAACATCATTTTTCCTGTATAAATTGGATCCAGTTGAATATTGGTTTTCAGACGAAACTCATTGATGAAACGCACCAAAGGGATATCTATTTTACCATAACCCCCAAAACAGTAGGAATCGGTAATTCCAAAATTGGTTTTGGAGGTATATTTTTTTATTTCCAATGATTGAAAAGTTCCTTTTAAAGCAGAAAAGCCAACTATTTTTTGATGTGGAAAGGATGCCTTTACCAGTCCTGCCAATGTTCCGCCTGTACCTACTGCGGCACATATATAATCATAATTCGAATCGGCTTTGCTCAAAATTTCTTCACAGCCCTTTACTGCCAGGGCATTGGTTCCGCCTTCGGGTACGAGGTAAAATTCTCCAAAAATTTCCTTTAATTGATCAATAAACTCTTCTTCCTCCTTAAGCCTGTATTTTTCACGGGTTACAAAATGCAGGTACATTCCGCATTCTTTGGCAAAAGTGAGTGTAGGATTTTCGACTACTTTTCCCTCAACTTCTTCCCCGCGAATAATACCGATAGTCTGCAAGCCACATTCCATTCCAGCGGCCGCTACTGCGGTTATATGGTTTGAATAGGCCCCACCAAAAGTAAGTAAGGTTTTTTTATGCAACTTTTGGGCTTCCAACACATTGTATTTGAGTTTTCTGAACTTATTACCCGAAACAAAAGGGTGCAAGAGGTCTTCGCGCCTTATTGAAAGAAAATGGTTTTTAAATCCAAAAGAGGAAAGGTCGATGCTGTTGTCTTTAGCCGAAGTATATCTAAAAAGAGAAATCATGGGTACAATATTACTTAGTGATTACTTAAAATCTATTGATATTCAGTAATATTTTATATTCTTCAAAAAGATCCAAATAGTTTAAATCCGCTAATTCTTAAATTAATACATTAATGAATAAAATTATTTAACACAATTGGGCTAAAAAATGTAGGAAATAACTGATAATAAAAGTATTGCATTTTAATATTTTTAACTTTTTTATCGGTAATATTTGCATATTATCGGAATTATGTCATATTATTGTACTAGATTTTCAATAACCCCAAGTCAATGAAAACAAAATTACCTACGCTTTGGCAGGTTTTCCTGCTGTTTTTTATTCTCTTTAATACCTGCCTTTTTGCGCAGGTGGGCATTAACACTACTACCCCCAATGGTATTTTGGACGTTAACAGTAGTACTCAGGGAATTGTTCTTCCACGGATCGCGCTAACTTCCACATTATTAGCTGCACCGGTGCAAAATCCTCAAGGCGGAGCGATCTTGCCAGGAACTGTTGTGTATAATACGGCTAACGTCGCCGGAAGCAACGGGGTTTATCCTGGTATGTACGTATGGACCGGCACGGTGTGGTATCCTGCCATTCGAAAAATCCAGACCGAAATATTTAAGCAGACTACCATGTTACAACCTGCGGCAAGTGCGGGAGCCCAAAATATCCCAAATCTCACCGGCCAAAGTTTTAAGGCCAATTATACTGGATTGTATAAAATAGAGGTAAGTGTAAACTTTGGTGCCGGTTGGGCCCTGGATCTTGCCCCCCAGGCCGATGTTTTACCACAAATGGGGGATTTTGCATTTACATTTAAAGGCAACACTTATACTATTCCGGCAAAATCCATTGGCGATATTATTCCCGGACAGCAGCAATACTATGCCATCTGGAAACAAACTTTTATAGTAAAAACCGCAAACCTAACCGCAGGCACATCCTATCCCTTTTCCCTCACCTTTGATATGGGTGATTCCCCCGGCTTTATAGATAACGGTAATTCGGGTACCGGCTTGGGATATATTGGTATTCCAGACCACGTACCCTGTTCAGTAGAATTTACATATATAGGAAACTAAAAAGTATCTTATGAAAAAAAATTACCTCTATTTTTACCTTATTGTCAGTCTTTTGGTTTACTCAAAAGGTTTAAGCCAGGTTGGTATTGGGACCTCCACACCCCAGGGAGCTTTGGATGTACAAAGCACACAATATGGAGTGGTATTTCCGCAGGTAGCTCTTACCGCCACGAACGTGCAGGCACCAGTCATCAACCCTGCTGGGCCAAATCTTCAAGTAGGCACTACTATATATAATACCAATACAACCAATACTGGTTCCTTTGATGTTGAACCAGGTATCTATGCGTGGAGCGGTTCCATTTGGGTAAAACAATATTATAAGAGCCAAGTGGAAATTTTTACCCAAACCAATATTTTAAGACCAAGATCGAATGGTGGTTTTCAAGAGGTACCGGGTCTTAAACCAAGTCAGGAAAAAAAGTTTTATGCAAAATATACCGGTCTTTATAAAATAGAAGTGCGCGCGAATTACGGTGGGGGCGCCATGGTAGATAATGATGCAGTAAACGTAGGGCTATTTGAAGGTGACTTTCAGTTTATATTCGATACAACGCCATATCTTATCCATGCGAAATCCTATTCAATATTCAATCAATTTATAGGCGCCACTGGCACTGATTTTAGCAATATCTCCGACCAAGTATATAAAACCATCTATGTGAACTTGGTGGCAAACACCTTTTATAATTTTTCCTTGGAATTTGACCAAGCCGATGATCCAGATCCTGACATTCTCAAAGGATATTTAGGCAATGGTAATAACAACGGAACCTATGGCGATGGGAGAGGATACGTCGGTATTGATATTCCTTGTTATATTGAATTTACCTATTTAGAAGAATAACCGTAGAAAAGCAGCGCTATGACACGTACCCTTAAAATTGGAATCTATTTAATCTGCCTTTTTGCTTGTGCCTTAATGCACTCCCAGGTTGGCATTGGCACTACAAAGCCACAAGGGATGCTAGACCTGCAAAACTCGAACTATCAAGGGGTAGTTTTCCCAAAAGCTGCGCTAATAAGCACGGCGAATCCAGCACCGATTGTGAATCCCAACGGTGGATCATTGGTTGCCGGAACTGCAGTGTTCAATACCAGCACTGTTAATGACGTTACCCCCGGAATTTATCTTTGGGACGGTACTCGTTGGATCCCACAGTACAGAAGGGAAGAACATAAGGTGGTAGCACAAACAACACTTCTCCAACGAATTGCTTTGGGTTCTGACAAACCTGACGACCCTACTTCAGACTGGGTTTATGTCAACGGTCTCGGGACCGGAAATACCTTTACTCCCCAATACACTGGAACCTATAAAATTCGAGTAAACCAACAATTCGCTGCAGGAAAGGTTAAGCCCCCCACAGCCCCCAGCTTGATAAGCATGGCTACGGAAGAAGGATATTTCAGGTTTACTTTTAATGGCACAAGGTATTTAACCTACAGCCATTCGTATTCAATGTATACCGGCAATATTAATTCAGGCGTATATTATGAACAGTTCCCTCACGACACCCAACTTACATTATACCTTTATCTAACTGGCGGAACGGCCTATTCCTTTACATTGGAATTTGATCTATTTGTCGCCAATGATTTCAACGATACCGAAATCGGTGACGGACGCGGCTATGTGGGCATCGACAAACCTTGTACCATTGAGTTTACACTTCTTGAATAACAAACTTATTTATACCTATCCCCTATGAAAAAATTGCTACTCCTTTTCGCGTTTTTTGCTCTTTCAATCCAGGCCCAAATCCCCTGTTCCGGCGGAATGGCCGGAGGATATCCGTGCAATGGAATTACCTTGCAATCCTTTCTATCCTTATCTTCCATGGGCGCCACAAGCGGAACCGATTCGTGGGGATGGACTGATCCTCAAACAGGTAAGGAATATGCATTAATGGGGGTTAATAACGGTACCGTCTTTATAGATATTACAGATCCCATTAACCCAAAGAACTTGGGGAAATTGAAATCCCATAATAATGTCAGTAGTCTTTGGAGGGATATAAAAACTTATAGCAATCATGCCTATATTGTTAGTGAAGCCAGTAATCATGGTATGCAAGTCTTCGATCTCACCATTTTACGCAATTATACAACTGCCAATCCCAGCAGAGTATTTTCAGAAACTGCATTTTTTAATGGGGTAACCGCCTCTACTCCTGGCGGTTTTGGCTCAGCACATAACATTATTATTAATGAAACTACAGGTGTTGCATGTGTAGTTGGAACAAGCCGTGGAGGAGCATCGAAAGGAGGGCCTTGGTTTATTGACCTTACTTCTCCGGAAAGCCCAACTCTTTTGGGCATTTATAGTAATTTAAATTATACCCATGATGCACAACTGGTAACCTATAATGGACCGGATTCTGATTATACTGGAAGGGAAATTTTTATTGGTAGTAATGAAAACAAAATTGTACTACTGGATGTTACTGATAAGTCTAATATTCAATTTATTTCAACCATTGATTATTTAGACAAGGTTTATACTCACCAAGGCTGGTTTACAGAGGATGAAAGATATTTCCTTTTAGGAGATGAGGAAGATGAAGTGGATCACGGTTTCAATACCCGCACACTTATATTCGATTTTACAGATTTAGACAATCCAGTTGAATATTTCAAATATTATGGGCCCACACAAGCTATCGATCATAATGGTTATGTAAGAGGAAATCGTTTTTATCTCGCCAGTTATGAAGCAGGAATCCGAATCATCAATATATCAGATATTGCAAATGGAAATATGACCGAAATAAATCATTTCGATACTTACCCAGAGGCAAACAGTGCTAACTTCCACGGGGTTTGGAATATTTATCCTTATTTCGAGAGTGGCAATCTTTTAATAAGCGATTATACTCGTGGTTTCTTTTTAGTTAAGGACCCCAATTATGATAATACCCCGCCAGTTGCCAACTGTAAAAACTTCACCGCAACCCTTAAAAGAAACACAGGCACCCAAACCATTACCGCAGCAGACCTAGACAATGGTTCCTCCGATAATATCGGCATTACAAAAAAAACACTATCCGGCCAGACCACATTTACCTGCGCCGATGTAGGCAAAACTTTTGATGTTACCCTTACTGTTGAAGACGATTATGGAAACAAATCCTCCTGTACTTCAACCGTAACCGTTGCTGCCCGCCTCACTTCCTATAACGGTACGGCATGGTCCAATGGCACACCTGGCCCAGGCTCCAATGCACGCATTAGTAGCGATTATAATACTGCCGTAAAAGGAAACATAGAAGCGTGCACTTGCGAAATTGATGCCGCCAAAACCCTTACCGTTGGCGCGGAGAATCACCTAAAAGTAATAAAGGACATTACCGTCAATGGCAACCTCATCGTTGAACATCAAGGCAGTGTGGTACAGGAAGCTGCAGATGCCGTGGCCATCAATAATGGAAGCATTAACATAAACTACACCACTCCTTTTATGGTCCCCCGCGTATTTCTAGTAATGGGTAGTCCCGTGACCAACGAATCGCGCTCAGGGGTTTTCGCAGCGGCTCACAATGTGTACAACCATCTGACAGAAAACTTTGTGCCTAATCCAGATGTCGAAGCACAATTTCCCGATGCGGAAAACTTTGCCGATGACAATTATGACAATTGGGTGCTCTTTAACAGCACACTTAATTTTGGTGAAGGCTATATTGTACGCCCACAGCAAAACCTGTCAGATGGAAACAAAACCTATGACATGACCTTTGAGCAGGGCACACTTAATTCTGGCGACATAGAATTTACGGTTAAATACAATACCACTAAAAATGATAGCCCCAACGTATTGGCGAACCCTTATCCTTCTGCCATTAGTGCTATAGATTTCTTAAACGCGAACCCTATGGTAGATGAGCTGTATTTCTGGAACCCACTTACCCCGCCTAGCGGAAGTCTTCCCGGTGCCGGAAGCATGAATTTTAGCATGGAAGATATTTCCATGTTTAACCTTAGTGGGGGGACAGCAGCAGCCTCCGATGGCACAGGCACCGAAACAATACCATCCGGTTTTATTTCAACCGCTGAAGGTTTTGGTTTTAAAGCCTCTTTTTCAGGTATCGCCACCTTTTCCAATTCTATGAGGGTTACAGGGAATAACAATCTACCTCGCCCTATTGCGGACAGTATTGACCGGGCGCGGATAACGATTAAAAATGAGCTGTACCAAATGCAAAACACTACCCTTATGGCTTTTTCTGAGTTTGCAACTGCCGGAATAGATCCAGGCTATGACAGCCGTAGACTTGCAACCGTGGTTTCCCTTTATACCCTTTTGGAGGATGGTAGCCACGAATTGGGCATTCAAACCCGCGAAGCTTTTGGGGAAGGCGCCAAAGTGCCAATGGGCTTTTCAACCTTATTGGATGAAAGTTTGGATTATCGCATTTCCCTTTCAGAAATACAAGGGCCAAAACTAGCTAATGCCACCGTATTTCTTGTTGATAATGCATTGAATATCACAACCAATCTTTCGGAAGGAGATTATATTTTCAAGGCAGAAAAAGGCACCTATACCCATAGGTTTATCTTAAAATTCCAAGGAGAGGAAATATTGGGACCTATTGATACCGCTTTGGATAATATTTCTCTATACCCAAATCCAACATTGCAAGTGCTTACAATAGTTTCCCCTCAAAGCCGAATAAATTCTATTGAAGTATTTGACGTAAGTGGAAGAAAACTAAAAAGCACCTCTATAATAAATGAAACAAAATACAGTATAGATCTTGGCATGATGCAGAGCGCAGTATATTTTGTAAAAATAAATACAGATGCAGGGTCAATTACCAAACAGATTATAAAAAAATAAGTCCCTTATTAATTTTCCCCACAGAAAAAAAAGTCGCTTTAGAGCGGCTTTTTTTTACTCTAATATTTCCGGTCAATACATTGAAGATAACATTTAAAAAGAGTAGATTTTTGCCTTAGAATGATTTTTTACTCTAAAATTTCCCCTCGCTGGAAGAATTTTCCCCTTTTTTGCCAATATGGATATGTTAAATTTTTAAAACAACTCATTCCCAACATATACACGAAAGAAAAATCGTACAGCAAAAATCATTTTGTCGGAAAATAAAAACATATTGACGGTATTTATATCATTTTAACATTAATATACGTTTAACTACAATTATAAAACTAAAAATTTGCGAATTCTACAAATATAAGTTAACATTACTAGCCCCATTTCGAATAATGGTTTTAACTCTAAATCAATTCGTTATGAAAAATATTTACCCTACAAGAATTGGGGCTTTCGCATTTTTAAGTATTATAATCCTTCTTTTTTCTTATCCGGTTTTTGGGCAAGTGGGCATTGGAACCACCACGCCCAAGGAAGGCTCTGTGTTTGATGTGGATTCTCCTGATAAAGGAATTTATATTCCACGAATAAGCTTAACCAATGCCACATCTTTGGCCCCAATTACAGGCATTCTAACCCCCACCAACGCCTATGGTCTTATGATTTACAACACAAACCCCGCGATGGGTGCCGGGCTCTTTGTCTGGACAGGAACGCAATGGGTAAGCGTAGGCAACGGCAGTAATGATGATTGGAAAATTGGGGGGAATGCCGCCACAATTCCAGGGACGGGAGTGGGTCAGAATTATTTGGGCACAAACGATGTCAAAGATTTAGTTTTGGGAACACAAGCTACTGAACGATTGCGTGTACTTAGTAATGGACAGGTTTCATTAAATGGCTTACCATTATTTGGAGTGGATCGTTTCACAGTACGTGCAGCAAACAATGAATTTGCAGTAAATGGATATACCATAGGATCAGGTGGCGCAGGAGTTTATGGTACTAACACCACAAATGGAGGAACTGGTATTTGGGGAGAAGCCCAGGCAGGTATTGGGGTTTATGGAGCCAACCTTAGTGGAGTTGGAGACGGTGTTTTTGGAAATTCATCAAATATAGGGGTTAGAGGTTATGGAGGTGTTGGGGCTATCCTTGAGGGAGGGCTTAATAATGGATATGGCGCTCTTACGTGGAATACAACTGCGGTAGGCGCAAATAGAACTGGCTTAATGGCTATAGGTCAAAATTTATTACCATTTACTTTCCCAGGTGTGGGAGCCATTTTATATGGTAATAGTGGAGGAGCGGGTTTTGCAGATAGTGCTACCGGAACAGGTTTAATTGGTGTAGGTAATGGAGGCACAACCGCAATTACCATAGGATCTGGTATCGCGGGTACAGGATCTAATTTCGGCGTTTTTGGATTAGCTGTTGCAACTTCGGGAGCTAGATATGGCGCTTATTTTGCAATGAACAAGGCCGGAAATCCAACTCCTGTAGCAGCGGATGATCCAATAGCATTGTTGGCCGGATATAATGGCACAGATTATTTTGGCGGTTATTTTGATGGAAACCAAGACAACAATCCAGGGGGCGCGGGAGGAAACGCAGGTGAAGATTACGCTTATGTAGGGATTAGAACAGGAGGCACAACTTATAAAATTATTGGCACAGGCAGTAACTCTACAATGGTTAATGACAATCAGGGAAATAAACGTATTCTATTTTCACCGGAGGCTCCAGAAATACTTTTTGAAGATTATGGAACAGGGCAGCTTATTAATGGAAAAGTAGATATTCAATTAGATCCTTTATTAAAAACAGTGATTCATGTTTCAAATAGTCATCCGTTAAAAGTCTTTATACAATTAGAAGGCAATTGCAATGGGGTTTACGTCACTAATAAATCCGTTAAAGGTTTTACGGTCAATGAATTAGGCGGAGGCAGCAGTAATGCTCCATTTTCTTGGCACATAGTTGCTAACCGAGAAGATACTGTTCTGAGTGATGGTACGATTGCTTCGAAACACATTGGTGTTAGATTCCCAATTGGCCCAGAAAAAATAATAGCACCAGTGGAGTTATCTTCAAATTCAAAATCACATACAAATAATATTAATGAAACAATTCCACTTAATTACAAAAAACCACTTAAATCAAGTGCAGCAAACACTTCAGAAACAAAAATTTCATCAGATACTTTAAAATCAGAAACCAATAACTAACCAATCTTTATTTGTTTCCAAAACCTCCGCAATTCAACTTGGCGGAGGTTTGTATTTAATACGCGTTAATTCCCAAAAAACTTGCATAAAACATAACATATTCACAAAAAGCCACACAAAATTCTTGTTTTTTTAACTTAAATAATGGCATTTATTGTTGTTTATACCAGTTTATATGTAGTTGGTCTATTTTATTTTATTTTGTGCAAGTATAGAATTATCCTTGTCCTGCAATAAACTCACTCCTAGCCGAATGACACAAAATTACTCCCTCACATACCCAAGCTATATAGCCTTAGCAATTTTCATTCTTCTCTTTAGTAATTCTATAAATGCCCAAGTAGGGATTGGCACAACAACCCCCAAGGAAGGCGCCATTCTTGACGTGGATTCTCCAGACAAAGGGATGTATGTACCACGATTAAATATATCAAACCCCACCTCCCTGGGCCCAATAACAGGGATCACTAATCCTGCAAACGCCGAAGGACTTTTAATTTATAATACCAATACTACCATAGGTCCCGGCCTTTTCTTCTGGTCAGGTGCCGCTTGGGACAATGTGGCCAATACCAGTAAAAATTTATGGAAAATGGATGGAAATGCCGGAACCACTGCAGGGACAAATTTTATTGGAACTACAGATAATATGGCCTTAAGATTTAAAACCGCATCAACCAATGCTTTTGAGATTTCAGGAGGGAACGCAACAAACCGAGGAAAATTACGGGCCCTTACCAATGGAACCGCCGCACTGCCGGTTTATTCTTTTGGCACCTCCCCAATAACTGGAATAAATACCGGAATGTTTCAAGCCGCTACCAATGCAATTGGATTTTCGACAAATTCACTGGAACGATTACGCATTAGTACAGATGGAAGTGTAGGAATTAATACCGCCTCACCATCATCACGTTTACAAATAGTAGAAAGTTTAAATACTAATGGTGCTCTATATGGACAAATAACGAACCCAACCTCAAACTGGGCTGCCTTGGAGGGATATAATCCCAATATTGTAAATGGAGCCGGAAGTATTGGAACTGGTTTTTACGGAGTCGTAGGACTCACTAACGATATCGTGAATGGATGGGCAGGATACTTCGCAGGAGATGTTAGAGTAACTAATACTCTTTATGCAAACAATTTTCAGGTATGGTCCGATAGAAGGGTAAAACAAAATATAAGAAATTTCAACAACGCATTAAATACGGTTCTTTCTTTAAAACCTGCCGTATATGAAAAAAATGTGCAAACAGATAGTCAATTGAGCTTTGAATCAAAAAAAGAACTGGACCAAAAAAGCAGTTCAGTAATAGAATATGGTTTAATTGCTCAAGATGTGGAATTGATTTTACCTGAACTTGTTTCAGAGAAAAAAGTCAAATTAAAAGATTTAGGGGAAATAAATTTAAAATCTGTAAACTATGTTGGCTTAATTCCCATCCTAACACAAGCAATTCAGGAACAACAGGCTGTAATTGATTCTCAAGAAAATAGAATAGCAAGATTAGAATCATTTGTTGAGCAGTTGGTCGGTAAAAAATAATTTTAAAAGCTTCGTTAACCTAGGTTTTAAAGACATTTCCCCCCACAAAATTAAAACTTATAACCGATAAATCGCCTTTCATATAGATTTATTTGCTGTTGGTCTATCTTATTTTTTTAAACACAAGTATATCATTACCCTTGCCTCCAACTAACCATACCTCCTCAAAAATGAATAAAAATTACTCCCGGCAGACCTATACAGTATTAGCTATTTTCATTCTTTTCCTTAGTCATTCCACAAACGCCCAAGTGGGGATTGGCAACACAAATCCCGCAGAATCATCTTTGCTGGATGTGCACACAACTGCTAACGACAAGGGCATACTTATTCCTCGGGTAGATATAGCAGATCTTGCAACCAAAGCGCCCATTACCACTACAACAATAGATGAAAGTCTATTGGTATATAATACAAATACCACTACCGGTAAAGGTTTTTATTATTGGAGTGGTACCCAATGGATATTGCTTCAGGCTTCCGGAAACGAAAAAAACATATATAATCTTAATGGAAATTTAACCGGCAACCGTACCCTCGGACTGAATGGCAATTCATTGAACATAAACAGTGGTGCCAGTGTGGCCCTGCAGATTGATAACAATAGAAGAATAACACTGGGCGGTTACGGCGGAAGTACTTTTGCGGGAAACCCTGTTAATTTACTAGGAGTAAATGGTAGTGGGCAAATGGTAACGCTGGATTCAGCTTCTTCATTTTTGGCAGCAAACTCTGATTGGTTTAAAGAAAATACTGTTGCACCACCCACAAATATTAATGACAACATATACACCAACGGCGAAGTAGGAATAAATATAAATAATCCCAATGCCCCGCTACATATCTATGAAACCGCCGGTACCCCAGCATCTGCAAATGATGGCACAATGATATTGGAGCACGGCGATATTGGAGGCATCTCTTCAATAGTTTTTAAAAGTAGAGTTAATGCGGGGAGCGATTATGCTTATATAAGTTACGACGATAATGGATCCGGGAATGGTACAGGTACTGAAAACAGTCTTTTGGAAATAGGGACACAAAATGATACTCCTACTGGCTATGCTGCTGGAGTGGATGATATAAATATTGCCTCCTCTGGTTCGGTTGGCATAAGCAATATAGCACCAGATGGAAGCTCTTCCTTGGACTTGGGCGCAACCAATCGGGGCTTACTAATCAACCGAGTAGCACTAACATCTACAACGGCTGTTGCTCCCGTTAACTCTCCTGCTACAGGTTTATTGGTTTACAATACGGCAACGGCAGGTGCATCGCCTAATAATGTACTTCCGGGTTTTTATTATTGGAACGGAACAAAATGGTTAAAATTAACTGCGGGAGATGAAAAAAATATTTATAATACAAATGGTGTATTAACGAGTGCAAGAACATTGAATTTAAATGGAAATAACTTTACCATTAGTGCCGGGGCACTAGCTGCTTTTCAAGTATCAACTGGTCGGGTAATTACTTTGGGATCCTATGGCTTAGGAAATAATATAGGCACAGGAACATATAACCTTGCAGTAGATGCAACAGGAAAGGTTGTTGAAGAAACAGTAAATAGTGGCGTGCAATATTATTCCTATGACATTGCAAGCCAAGCCTCTCCAGATATGCAAACAATAATCTTTAATACCCAGATAAGCAAATCTGGAACTTACGCCGGAGACTTAGATTCTACAAACGCATTGACTACAATGAATCCCACTACAGATAATGATGGGTTTGTAATAAAAATTACTGGAACCTATAAAGTTAAAAATGCAGGAAATTTTACTTTTAGCGAAATCACCGATGACGGTGCAAGAATTTATGTAGACGGGGCATTGGTTTTAAATCAATGGGTAGATAGCGCAGTAGGCGCAGCTAACACTGCTACCGTTAATTTGGCAAAAGGAAAGCATAAAATTGAATTCTGGTACTATGAGAATACAGGTGGGCAAAGTTTTACATTTAATTGGGGCACCAATCCGGATGGAAATACAGGTGTAATCAAAGCAACACAGTTTACTATAGAATAATGTACTCCTCTTACATTTGAAAACTTAAGCAACTCATATACAACAACTATACTCTTCATACAGATTTATTTGCCATTCGTCTATCTTATTTTTTAGTATGTTACTATATGATTAATCTTGTAGTAAATTTCCTATTTAAACTAAAAAATGACCCCAAATATTCTTTTCAAAAAAACTTTGGCTTTAGCAATTTTTGCTATTTGCATTCTCGTTCCCGTGAATGCCCAAGTGGGGATTGGAACTACAAACCCGCAAGCAACCCTTCACGTTAAGGGTAATTATGTGGCTCCAGTGTATTCCACAAATTTATTGTTGGAACAGAATTTTACTAATTATACAGTAGACCAAACAATCAACACTAACGGCGATTGCAATACTAATGGATGGGTAAAGACTTCAACTCCTCCGTCTGGTTATGAATGTACCTTATGCACCGGATCAATGCTTTATATTAACTCAGATAGCACCGGCAATCCCTGCGATCAAAATGCCACGGTCAAAGTGAACATTGCTAGCTCTACTACCACCTCCGTTTTTATATCCTTCGATTTTAAATTAGTAGTACGAGGCTCTAACGATAGACTTCGGGTATATCTATACAATAATTCTGAAGATACTTCACAACTGATTTATGAAGCTTTGGCCAACCTAAATGGCACTGCCACCGGCACTTTCCCTGTAATTTTGGGCGACAGTTATTCCATCCGTTTTCAATACACCGGCATAAACGCCTACGGGGCAACCGTGGACAATGTTAAGGTCACGGAACAACTATTGACAACACCCGGCCAATACGCCCTTAAAATTGAGGACAACAATGCCAACATGGGTTATGTACTTACGGCTGATGGCAATGGAAATGCCTCTTGGCAACCCATTCCGGGCGGTGCACCTTTTGCTAAAAAAAGCACTTCTTTGATGCAGTTTACCAGTTCTGTACCTGAAACAGAAGTTACAAGCGACCTATTTTTTCCTTCCAAACAAAAAAAGGAAAACAATCCGGATCAGCATCAATTAATCCTTGATTTACAAAAAGCGCTAAAGGAGCAGGAACTTATTATTGAAGACCAAAATAAAAAGATTAAAGCAATTGAAAAAAGCCTGGAAGATTTAAATACCCGTAACTAAATAACCAGTAAACTCCCACAAACGGCGTTTTTTTAAATACTGAAGATTTGCTTCATTTTGGTAAGCTTCCCTCTCAAAAGAAATATTTTTATACGCCAAATACCGATTTTTGTACTGTAACCAACGTATCAAAAACTCCATCATATACCATAAATAGAAAAAAAATACCAGCATTTCTGCCTGTTGCCGTAAGTGAATGCGCTCGTGGTTTATAAACACAGCATCAGCACAAAGCTTTCGGTGCCTTACAATAATAAAAGGCCACAGCGAAATGCCCAAATAGTTTTTCCGAAGTAAAAAGCGGTTTACTAATATCATCCTAACTCAAAATTTTAAAAGTACTAATTCCTGCTCGCTATTCACCACTCACTAAATACGAATCACTATTTTTGTGATATGCTATTCCCAAAGAAAAAAATAGAACTCGAAGAAGGAGATTATTACCTTACTCCCGAAGGCTACAAATGCTTTACGGAACAATACCACCTAAAACGCGGTTATTGCTGTGAAAGCGGTTGTCGTCACTGTCCCTATGGATTCGACAAAAAAACGGGGAAGCACCAATAGCAATAAAAGAAGAAAATGAATTTTAAAGAAACAATACAACAAGGCATTCCCACTTCCCTTCCGGAAAAAAAACTTTATGATCCGAATATAAACCACGCACCAAAGCGAAAAGATATTCTTTCCGAAGAAGAAAAAGTACTCGCTCTTCGCAACGCCCTGCGTTATTTTGTTCCTAAACATCATGCTACCCTCCTGCCCGAATTTAAGGATGAACTCGAAAAATATGGGCGGATATATATGTACCGCTACCGTCCAGATTATAAAATATTCGCCCGCCCCATTTCAGAATATCCAGGGAAATGCGAGCAGACAAAAGCCATTATGCTGATGATCCAAAATAATCTGGATTATGCCGTGGCCCAACATCCGCACGAACTCATTACATACGGGGGCAACGGGGCGGTATTTCAAAATTGGGCACAATATCTTTTGGTAATGAAATATCTTTCGGAAATGACCGATGAGCAGACTTTGGCCGTTTATTCCGGCCATCCAATGGGTTTGTTTCCTTCACATAAAGACGCCCCGAGAGTTGTGGTAACCAATGGGATGATGATTCCCAACTATTCCAAACCGGACGATTGGGAAAAATACAACGCCCTTGGCGTGACGCAATACGGGCAAATGACGGCGGGGAGCTATATGTACATTGGTCCGCAAGGAATTGTCCACGGAACCACTATTACGGTTTTGAATGGTTTTAGAAAAATTAAAAAAGAACCTGCAGGTGGACTATTCGTAACTTCAGGACTCGGAGGTATGAGCGGCGCACAACCAAAAGCCGGAAACATTGCCAGCTGCATAACCGTTTGTGCCGAAGTAAACAAAAAAGCTACCCAAACAAGGCACAGCCAAGGTTGGGTTGATGAAGTGATTTCAGATTTGGATGCGCTATCAAAAAGAGTTAAGGAGGCCGTGGTAAACAAAGAAACCGTTTCCATAGCTTATGATGGAAATATAGTTGATGTGTGGGAAAAATTTGCCGAGGAAAACATTCACATCGATCTGGGAAGCGACCAAACTTCACTCCACAATCCATGGGCTGGCGGGTATTATCCAGTTGGTTTTTCGTACGAGGAAGCCAACGAAATGATGGCGGAAAATCCCGAACAATTCAAAAAGGAAGTCCAAAAAAGTCTGAGACGCCAAGTGGAAGCCATAAACAGGCACACCGCAAAAGGCACTTATTTCTTCGACTACGGAAATGCTTTTCTTTTGGAAGCTTCGCGTGCCGGCGCAAAAGTTTACAGAGATGAAAGGGGAAAGATGACCGGTTCCCCTTCCCTTGGGGAAGGGGCTGGGGGATGGGCCTATCCATCGTATGTTCAAGACATTATGGGACCCATGTGTTTTGATTATGGTTTTGGGCCTTTCCGTTGGGTTTGTGCTTCGGGAAATCCAGAAGATCTTCAAAAAACCGATGAAATTGCCAGTGAAGTTTTAGAAGGTCTGATGAAAAATTCGCCCAAAGAAATCCAGCAACAGATGCAGGACAATATCACTTGGATTAAAGGAGCACAAGAAAATAAATTGGTGGTGGGTTCTCAGGCCCGCATCCTTTATGCGGATGCCGATGGCAGGGTTCAGATTGCCTCGGCTTTCAACAAAGCGATTAAGGAAGGGAAAATAGGAACCGTAATCCTTGGGCGCGATCATCACGATGTTTCCGGTACCGATTCGCCCTATCGGGAAACTTCAAATATTTATGACGGCAGCCGCTTTACGGCTGATATGGCAATCCAAAATGTGATCGGCGACAGCTTCCGGGGAGCAACCTGGGTAAGCATTCACAACGGTGGTGGCGTGGGATGGGGCGAGGTGATAAATGGCGGTTTCGGAATGGTTCTTGATGGTAGTAACGATGCACAAAGACGTTTGGAGAATATGCTTTTCTGGGATGTGAATAACGGAATCGCTCGGCGCAGTTGGGCACGGAACGATGAAGCGGTTTTCGCCATTAAAAGAGCGATGGAAAACAATCCAAATTTAAAGGTTACGCTTCCAAATTTCGTTGATGATAAATTATTCAAA
The DNA here is from genome assembly GCA_038215845.1 of Flavobacteriales bacterium. Classification (GTDB taxonomy): domain Bacteria; phylum Bacteroidota; class Bacteroidia; order Flavobacteriales; family Flavobacteriaceae; genus Aequorivita. The sequence continues at coordinate 28,896 of JBBQQN010000020.1, forward strand.
TAAAAAATTACACTTATGAAAGCACTTAAATTTTTACCCTTGTTGTTGCTTTTCGTTTTCGCTTCCTGCTCCACCGTTCGCGTGGCTACGGATTTTGATAAAGAAGCAAATTTTAATCAATACAAATCCTTTGCTTTTTTCAAACCGGGAATTGACAAAGCTGAAATTAGCGATCTTGACAAAAAACGAATCCTTCGCGCTATTGAAGAAAATCTTTCCGCCAAAGGAATGTCAAAATCAGAAGCTCCCAATCTTCTGGTAAGCATTTTTACCAAAGAACGCCAACGCGTTGATGTTTATAACAACAGCTTTGGTTATGGCTGGGGATGGAATCCTTGGTATTATGGTGGCTATTATGGAGGAAGCAATGTTTCACGCTCAACCGAAGGCACTCTTTACATAGATCTAATTGATGCCAAAACCAATAATTTGGTGTGGCAAGGCATGGGAAGCGCAGATTTAGTTACTAGCGATATGGAAAAAAAGGAAGAACGCATCCGTGAAATAGTCTCTAAAATTTTAGCGGAATATCCTCCCGGAGCTATGAAAAAGTAAGCTCGAAAAACCCTCAACCAACAAAACACTTATTCTGTAAAATTCTATGGGGCACAACAAATATTTTTGTGAAGCCCTTTTAGAAACCGACCTCCTTAAATTTATAAACTAAAAAAGAATAGGTATGAAATCATTTAAATTATTACTGCTTGTATTTTTAGCAAGTTTCGGAATGCAGGCACAACAATTGGTTACCGGCCAAGCCACTTTAACCAAACTTAAGGACGGGGTTTATGAGATCAAAAAAGAAGACGGAACCCTAAAAAAAATAGATATCCGCCCAAATGTTGAAGAACATTTGCCGGGAACCCTAGCTGTAATTTTCAACGATTGTGAAAAAGTAAGACAATCCGTTTTCGGGTTAAGGGAAATTACTGAGGATGATTTGATAAATACGGTTAAAGAATATAACAATTGTAGCTATACTGCCTTTGAACCCACTGAAAAGGAAATCAAGCAAGCCGCCAATTTTCAAGGCGATGAGTACAAACTCTTTGCGAGCATAGGTGGTGCATTGAATCGAATCAGTTTTTTCAATTTTGACGATTATGAGAATTTGGCACAAGGACAACTAAGTTTCGGGGTTGCCGCAACTCCTGGTTTTATTGGTTCTTTACAAGGAAATTTATATGTTACTCTAGAAACAAGTGCTGCATTTTCGGGAGATAAGGATTTCGGCAATTCACCGTTTAATACAAACTTCAAAAAGAATTCATACCGGGCAAGTTTGGGAACAGAATATCATTTTAACAAAAATGGTACAATAAGACCACTCATTGGAATTGGAGTTGGTCTTGTTCGCGATCATTACAAAGGGAATTATAATGGTTATAAAATAAAGCAAACTGAAGGCAGTGTATTTGCCATTCCAAAAGCGGGAGTCTTGTTTTCACTGGATGAGAAAAAATCATTAGGGATAATTGTTAGTTATATCCCAGAATATGAAAACGATCTTTCATTTATAAATGACGGCGAAATAATTCCTTTAATTATTGACACCCATTATTTCAATGCGGGTTTATATCTTTATTTTTAATTAATTTTATGCAACTATAAAAAATTATTTTGTGTTGCTAATAATTGAGATCTAAAGATGTTTGAAAAGCTTTCCAAATATAATCAGCGTTCACTCTATGGTGGACTGATTGCCGCAATTATTACTGGAACTGGTGTTTTCCTTTTGGGAAATATTTCGGGCTACCAAGCAAAAAACCTGATAACCTCCTCCCTGCCGGGCATAAATATGTTGTGCAACACCATTGCACTAGCTTCAGCTACAATCTTGGCGCTTTTGCTTACGCTGTTAGGTATAAGTTCAGGTTCAGCTTCTAAACTGAAAAGAGAGCATTATCTTCAAGTAATGGCCATTGCTAAACTGGATACAATTCTATTTGTGGTTTCCATTATACTCTTTCAAGTTTTTAATATTCCCATCACCGAATCGGATGAATTACCAACAACCTGGTATTCGAGCATTTATTGGGCTACTCTTTTTCTTTCTTCTCTTTTAAGTGGAGGGATTGTTTCAGTAATTTTAATGCTGTACAATACTGTTATAAATATGATCAAAATTGTAGGGCTTGGCGAAAAAGACCATCCGCTTGTTTTCCACGATGGAGATGAGGATGATGAAAACGATACCGAAAATAAATAATCCATGAAATATTACTTTGTTATTGCAATCAGTTTTATAATAATGGGTTGTAATGGAAATTCAAAAAAGATCGATAAAAGTGTCGAGAAAAAATCTCAAGAAATTTCAACTTCCCAAACAATCCCAACGGGGCAGAAAAAACTTATAATTCCAGGTATAAGAATTGGAAATATAAAACTTGAAGAAAATTTCAACCCTGTGTCTGACAGTCTTGGAAAACCTTATTCTGGAGATGCCGCAATGGGAAAAGCGGTTATGAACTGGAAAACTCAAGATAATGAACTTTCAATCTATACATCCCAGAAAATGGGGGTGGAAGATTTTAGTAGAATTAAAGCAATACGCTCTCTTTCGTCTGATTTCAAAACGGAGGATAATCTTGGCGTAAATAGCACCCTTGAGGAACTTAAAAGATATTACAGACTTGATGCCACGGGAAAGTTTGTATACAATGGCAAACATTATTTTTTATATAAAACCCAAAAAGGAATTGCCTTTGAAATTGGGATGGACCAAAAATGCAATGGGGTTTTGCTTTATTTAAAAAATACCGATCCTGATTCCTTTTACATTCCTATGTATCCAAATTTTAAAAAACTATACGCTGACTAAACAATCCAAAATGTTATATAATAAAAAAGACTTTCCAAAACTTATTTTGGAAAGGCTTTAAAAATTGGAATATTATAAGTTTATTGTTTAACCAGTTTTATGCCTTGGTTCATTCCTTCTTTTGCGGAAACATTCATAAAATAAATACCTGAACTCCAGCTCTGTGTATCTATGTTAGCTCTGTTTTCTCCATTATATTTAGCGTTGAATATCTGCTGACCCAAAACATTGAATATAGAAATTGCTTCAATTGAAGTATTGCTCTTTATAAACATTTCATCTTTCACGGGATTCACAAAAAATATTGATTCGCTTGTAAAATCTTCAATTCCTGCAGTATCATCTTCCACATTTTGTGCATAGACTCTCATTCCATCACCTTTGTCTTCTATAAAAACTGCAACACTTTGCATATTTGCTTGTTTTGTGAACTGGACTCTACTTTTTGAAGCTGAAAAAGTAGCAACTGGACGCGTTTCCTCTGGCCAAACGAAGTCGCCATTTTCGTCAAGATAAACTGCATTCAAAGTTATGGGCGAAGCGCCATTGTCCACTCCGTCCTTGAGTAAAAATAATGGACTGTCGTTTTTTAACTGAAGCGATCCGGCATGAACTTTTTCACTTCCAATGGGATAAACCACTTTACCGTTCTCGGTAAGTTCACGTGCGCCGGTAGTTTTATCAAATTTCTGAACATATTCCCCGTGCATTCCTTGGGCATTGTCTGTATAAGTACAGATTGACCAGATATATTGCGAAGTGGGTTCAAAGGCTATTTCCGTATAAGTTTCATAATTAGTTTCATTGGTGTCAAAGTCAGCGCCATTTATTCCCCACGGCAATGTTCCATCAGGATTTATTCGTTGTAAATAAGAATCAAAACGTGTTCCCACAGAAGCAAAATAGCCCATATATACTACATCGCTATCCTGAATACCAGTATATGTCCGGATAAAAGCGGTAGCTCTGTCGGCAATTTGAACTGCATTTGTCCAAACGGGATTGCCCTCACTATCATAACGTTGTGCATATAGGTATGAATTGATACCAGAAAGTATTTTATGAAATACAGCTATAAATTCTCCCCCCGAAATTTCAAAGAAATTGCCCGGCGCAGACGAGCCGGAACCTGTAGTTATCGGTTGTGTTGTTGGCCATACCGGACTTCCCGTTTCGTCATATTTTTGCATAACTGCTCCAGTGGAAGACCACCAACTAACAATGGCATCCCCTGCTGAAAGTGGCAGAACAGTTACTATGTTCCCACTCCCCACATTAATCCCATTTGCACCCCACAATTGGTTTCCATTAATATCCATTTTAAATACATACGCTGGATCACCCCCGGCGGTACCTGTAGCGCCTATATATAGATTATCATTGGCGTCAACTATCGTAGTCATAATTACAGTAGAAGTGCTCATTGGTATTTGATCACTTACAAGCATTCCATCATTGCCAAATGCCCGATTGCCATCAGCATCCATAACTTGCATTCGAAGCTCAATATTGGTGGGCGCTCCCACGTTTTTCCAATATACCACATAGGTCTGTCCGCCTGAGGTGCCCTTCGCCTGCATATCAAGTTCGCCAGACTCATCCACGAGCGTGTTTGCATCGGTATCGGTGGTCCATTGTGCATTGGCATAAAAAGCTGTGAAAATTGCAAGAAACAGAGTGATTTTTTTCATTGTAAATTAAAATTGAAGTTAGTTTCTCAAAGTTAAAGGTTTATTCTTTATGATTTTTATGAAGCCAATAGAATTCAATGGATTACGTAAAATAAATGCCAGTTTTCTGGCTTGTAGTAATAATTTTACATCAAAAATTAGAAAACGAAAATAGCCGATTTTCGATTGGATTAATATTGTATTAATTCCTTAATTTTCTGTTTTACTTTTTCAGTGGAAGGAATCATAGTTTCCTCCAAAACTGAATTTAAAGGAATAGCTGGCATATTTTCAGAACCAATAATCATTACAGGTCCATCAAGTTGCTGAAAACATTCTTCCTGAATTCTGCCCTGAAGCGCTCTTGAAAAACTATTTTCTGAAGGTTCTTCGGTTACTACAAGACATTTTCCGCACTTTTTCACGCTTTTAAAAACAGTTTCATAATCCAATGGATGAAGGGTTCGCAAATCAACTATCTCAATTTTATTCTGCATTCCAAGTTCCTCGGAAGCATTCATTGCCCAATGCACACCCATTCCATAGGTGATAATAGAAAGGGTTTCCTCTTCTTCCTGTTTCCAGATTTCCTGTAAAACCCAAGCTTTTCCAAACGGCAGGATATAATCCTCCGCTGGCATCAATGAAGTTGCGCCTTTGGTTCCTTTCACTTTACTCCAATACAAACCTTTGTGCTCAAAAATAACAACAGGATTTGGATCGTAATACGCAGCTTTAAGTAAACCTTTTAAATCAGCTCCATTACTTGGGTAAGCAATTTTAAGTCCCCGAATATTTGTAACAATACTTTCCACGGAAGAAGAATGATATGGGCCGCCACTACCGTAAGCACCGATAGGAACACGTAAAACCATAGAAACAGGCCATTTTCCGTTTGATAGATAACAGCTCCGCGAAACCTCAGTAAAAAGTTGATTTAATCCAGGCCAAATATAATCGGCAAACTGAACTTCAACAATTGGTTTCAAACCAACTGCACTCATTCCAACAGTACTTCCAACGATGAAAGCTTCTTGAATAGGCGTATTAAAAACACGGTTATCACCAAATTTCTGAGCCAAAGTTGCCGCTTCGCGAAAAACGCCACCTAATCTTCCACCTACATCCTGACCGTATAATAGACATTCGGGGTGCTTCGCCATTAATTCTTCAATAGCGAAAAGTGCACAATCTACCATCACTACTTTTTCGCCTCCTTTTGGGGAACGCTCCCCTACTTCTTCAGTAATTTCAGTGGGTGCGAAATCGTGAGTAAATAAATCTTCTGGTTTTGGATCTTCAGCTTTCATCGCTTTTTCTAGCGCTTTTTTCACTTCCGCGAAGGCGGAAGTCTCAATCGCATCTAACTCCTTATCTTTGAAACCATTTTCCAACAAAAGCTTTTTCAATTTTGGATATGGATCTCGGCTTTTTGCTTCCTCCAAATCATCGCGATAAAACTCCATCCGAACGCCGGAAGTATGATGATTCAACAATGGAACTTTGGCGTGAATCAAAAACGGTCTTCTCTCTTTTCTTATTTTTGAAATTACATCTTGAATGGTATTATAACTTTCCTCAAAATCGGTTCCGTCAATTGAGATAGCTTCCAAGCCATGAAAACCTTTTGCATATTCAAAAGCATCCTGTGCCCGGGTTTCTGCAGCATTCGCCGAAATATCCCAACCGTTGTCCTGCACCAAATACAAAATCGGCAGTTGTTTTAAAGCCGCCATTTGAAAGGCTTCAGCTATTTCGCCTTCAGTAACTGAAGCATCGCCCAATGAACAAACAACAATTGGAAGTTCGGAAGTTTCATTTTTGAATTCTGACTTAAAAGATTCTTTATACCAAAAACCCATTGCAGCCCCCGTAGCAGGAATGGCCTGCATCCCCGTTGCCGAACTTTGATGCGGGATTTTCGGCCTGTCGTCGTCCTTCAAACTTGGATGCGAATAATAGGTTCTTCCTCCAGAAAAAGGATCATCTTTTTTTGCCAATACCTGCAGCATCAACTCATAAGGCGTCATACCAATTGAAAGCAAAATGGAATCATCCCGATAATACGGATATACATAATCCTGCGGTAAAAGCTGCATTCCCACAGCAGTTTGGATGACTTCGTGGCCGCGCGAAGTGGCGTGCACATATTTTGAAACGAGTTTAAAATTTTCCTCATAAATCTCTGTTATCGCTTTTGCAGTAACGAGATTTTTAAAGGCTTTTTTTAATATATTCTTGTTAATTTTCATTTTCTTTTGTTACTCTCCTGCAAGGTTTCAATAACCTTGTAGGTATTGTTGTTAAGACCTACAAGGTGGTTTTGCTTTGCTAGCGCAAGCGAAAACAACACCTTGCAGGAAAAGGCCTGGACTGCGCTCGAGCAGACATTGTTATATTTTTCTATTTGAATCAAATTTTTCCATATAATCGGCAATTCTTCGCAAAAAAGAACCTGCCAAATATCCATCCACAATTCTATGGTCGAAGGAAAGTGAAAGGTACATCATCTGTCTAATTTCAATTGTATCGCCTTCTTCCCGTTCCATTACTTCGGCGCGTTTTTTTATAATTCCCGTTGCCAAAATTGCGGCTTCGGGTTGATTGATAATGGGCGTTCCCATCAAGCTTCCGAAGGTTCCAACATTACTAATTGTAAAGGTACTTCCATTAGTATCGTCGCCTTTCAGCTTATTGTCCCGGGCTTTTCCAACGAGTTCATTTGTCGTTTCCGCCAGTTCTTTTAAATCTTTTTTATCGGCATTTTTTACAACGGGGACTATCAAATTTCCCGAAGGAAGTGCCGTAGCCATTCCAATATTTATTTCTTCTTTTACAATAATATTTGTTCCATCGAGTGTGGAATTAATCATCGGAAAATCCTGAATTGCTTTTGCTACCGCCTCAATAAAGAGTGGTGTAAAAGTGAGTTTTTCGCCGTGTTTTTTCTGAAATGCAACTTTATTTTTGTTTCGCCAATTCACCATTTCGGTTAAATCGGCTTCCACATATGCAGTTACGTGCGGCGCGGTGCTTGCGCTAAAAACCATATGGTCGGCAATCATTTGGCGCATTCGGTCCATCTCCACAATTTTGCCTTTTCCTTTATCGAATTTGAGATCGGGGATTTGAAAACTAGAAACTTCGGGAACAGCTTGTGCAAACTGAAATGGACGCCCACTTTCCAAATAATTTGAAACATCGCTTTTACGTAATCGACCATCTTTCCCCGTTCCGGAAATTCGAGCCAATTCTTCATAACTGATATGGTTTTT